>CAXTOB010000523.1:0-4785 GCA_964245505.1 uncultured Acetobacteraceae bacterium
TGCTGGCACTGGGGGCGGGGGCGTTCGGGGCGCGCCGTTTCATCCTGACGCCGCTGGCCCGGCTTGCCGACGCCGCCGACCGGGTGGGCCGGGGCGAGTTGGGCGCCCGCGCCGACCTGGGCGAACAGGCAGGCGAATTGCAGTGGGTTGGAGCCGCCTTCAACCGGATGTCCGCCGCCTTGGCTGCACGCGAAGGCGAGCGCGACCGCGCGAGAACCGCGCAGCAGGCCGGGGAGGCCAGGCTTGCCCGGCTGCTCGCGACCACCCCGGCGGGCATCGTCGAGTTGGATGCGGCAGGCCGCTACGCTTACGCCAACGCCGCGGCTGAGCGCATCCTCGGCGCCGGGCCGGGTGGATTGGATGGGCTGACCTACGACGACCCTGCCTGGCGCCCGGCGGACCGGAACGGCGCCCCGATCCCAGTGGAGCGCCTGCCCGCTGCAGGAGCGTTGCGGGGCGAGCCCGTGCTGGACTACGAGTACTCGGTCATGGCGCGAGATGGCCGGCGCAGGGTTGTGCTGGCGGACGTGGTGCCAGTGTTGGACGCCGCGGGCCTGGTTGAGGGGGCGCTGTCAGCGTTCCAGGACGTCACCACCCGGCATGACGCGCTGCAGGCCCTACGCACGGGCGAGGAGCGCTACCGCACCCTGTTCGAGGCCATTGACGTCGGGTTCTGCATCATCGAGTTGCGGTTCGACGAGGCAGGGCGCGCGCTTGACTACCGGTTCGTCGAGGTTAACCCGGCGTTCGAGCGTCAAACGGGCCTGACCGGCGTGGGAGGCAAGTGGGCGCGCGACCTGATCGCCGGGCTTGAGCAGCACTGGTTCGACACTTACGGCCGGGTCGCGCTGACTGGCGAGCCCGAGCGTTTCGAAAGCGGCGCCGCAGCGCTTGGCCGCTGGTATGACGTTTACACCTTCCGGGTCGGCGATCCCGCGGCGCACCGGGTTGCGGTACTGTTCAACGACGTCAGCGCACGCCGGAACGCCGAGGAGATGCTGCGCGCGAGCGAGGCGCGGCTGCGCCTGGCGCTGGATGCGGGCGGGCTGGGCGACTTCGAGTGGGACCTGCGGGCCAACGTGTTGCGTCCGTCCGAGCGGGCGCGCGAAATTTTCGCGTTCGGGCCGGATCAAGGCGTGTGCGCTGAAGACTATTACGAGCGCATCCCTGCCGGAGATCGGGACCGAGTACGGGCTGAGGTGGATGCGGGTCTGGCCATGGGCCGGGTCGTAACGTCCTATCACCTCCACTTGCCCGGCGGCGAGGTCCGCTATGTCCGCGTCCAGGGGGTGGTGGTCCATGGCGCGGATGGGACTCCGGAGCGCATGACAGGGGTGTTCGCCGACGACACGGAGCGCGAGCGGGCGGAGGTGGCGCTGCGCCAGGCAAACGAAACCTTGGAGGCCCGGGTGGCTGCGCGCACCGCCGAGCTGACGCAGGCCGTGGACGCGCTGCACGCTGAAGCGGTGGAGCGCGCACAGGCGGAGGAGGCATTGCGCCAGTCGCAGAAGATGGAGGCGGTTGGGCAGCTTACCGGCGGCATCGCCCACGACTTCAACAACATGCTGCAGGCGATCAGCGGCGGGCTGGAGATGATGGGGCGCCGGGTCGAGCAGGGACGGACCGCGGACGCGGCCGGCTATGTCGCAAGCGCCCAGAAGACGGTGGCGCGGGCGGCGGCGCTGACGCACCGGCTGCTGGCCTTCGCGCGCCGTCAGGCGCTGCAGCCCCGGCCGGTCGCACCGGACGAGCTGGTGCAGGGGTTGGCAGAACTGATCGGGCGCACGGTGGGGCCAGCCGTCGCTGTCCGGCTCGATCTGGACGATGGCACCTGGCCGGTGCTTTGCGACCCGAACCAGCTTGAGAACGTGTTGCTGAACCTGGCCATCAACGCGCGGGACGCGATGCCCGAAGGTGGAACACTCACCATCGGCACGTTCAACACGCGGCTGACCGAGGCGGACCTGGCGGGCCAGGACGGCGCACGGCCTGGCGACTACGTCGAGATCGTGGTGCGTGACACCGGCACAGGCATGGACGAAGCGACGCGCGCCCGCGCCTTCGAGCCGTTCTTCACCACCAAGCCTATCGGGCAAGGGACGGGGCTGGGTTTGTCGCAAACCTATGGCTTCGTGCGGCAATCGGACGGGACCGTGCGCCTGGACAGCGCGCCCGGGGCGGGCACGGCCGTGCGGATGTATCTGCCGCGGCACCAGGCCGCCGCGAAGGCCAGCGAACAAGCGCCGCAGCAGGGCAAGCCGGACCCATCGGGCGTTGGCGGGACTGTGCTGCTGATCGAGGACGAGGCGGAAGTGCGCGCCACCGTGGCGGAACGCCTGCGCGAGATGGGCTGCACGGTATTCGAGGCCGGGAATGGGCCCGATGCGCTGCGGCTGCTGCGTTCATGCGGGTGGGTGGACCTACTGGTGACGGACGTGGGCCTGCCGGGAGGGTTGAACGGCCGGCAGGTGGCTGACGCCGCACGGGAGGTCCGTCCCGGACTGCCGGTGCTGTTCATCACTGGCTATGCCGGGGCGGCGCTGGAGGAGGCTTTGGCGCCGGGGATGGCGATGGTCGGCAAGCCGTTCGCGCTCGATAAGCTGGCAGCGCAGGTGGAGGCCATGCTGGCGCTGGGCAGATAGGCCGCGGTCTTTGCGCGCCTTGGCCGATGGCTGTGGGCGCCGGCTGGTCCGGCCATCGGTCACTACCAGCTGCCGTTGCGACGCGGCGATACAAGGATGGACGGGGTGATCGTTCTTGTCATCCTTTTTCTCTATTGATATTGATAGCATTCCTCAACCGGCGGAAAGGAGGCGATCGTGGCTATGCAGCAGCTTTTGGTCCGCTTGCCTGAGGACTTGGCTCGTCGTCTGAAACGCCGGGTGCCAGCGCGGAAGCGAAGCGCCTTTGTGCAGCAGTTGCTGGAACAGGCGCTGCCGCCAGACGAGGGTGAGGATGATCCGCTTTACCGGGCGGCCCTGGACGTTGAACGTGATGAGCGTCTTGCAGCCGAAATGGCGGAGTGGGATGCGGCCGTTGGCGACGGGTTGACGCCCGAGACTTCCACGACGCCCTAGGAATGCCCCGTATTCCCACTGTCCCTACGCCGGTTCGGCGGGGCGAGGTATGGTGGGTGGGCTTCGACCCTGCCCGGGGCGGTGAGATCCAGAAAATGCGGCCAGCCGTAGTATTGACGGCCGATGCTCTGAACCGGGCGAGGCGCACCGTGGTGGTCGTGCCCTTGTCCACCGGTCCGGCGCCGCGGCCACCCATCGTGGTCGCTACGCCGTCAGCAGGGACTGGAAGCGTGGCGGTATGCGATCAACTGCGAGCCGTGGACAGGGGACGCCTGACCGGGCGGGTAGGACAATTGGCGGCGGCGGATTTGCGGGCGGTCGAGGACGGCGTCAGGGGCGTATTGGAATTGTGAAGGCGGATCTTGTCCGTGGCGGCTTTCCCTCAGAGGTGCCGGGGAACGCCGGCTAGGGAGGCAGCAGGCAATTGCCGGTTAGCTCGTCCACACCGGGTCTTTCAGCCGCTGCACGAAGGCGGCGTGACGATCCAGCGCCGCCTGGTCCGGCTGCACCAGCCGCGGTGTGCGCGGGCCCACGGCGGCGTAGCTGACGCCGGGCAGGCCCTCCTGCCCATCTTCGGCCAGCAGGAGGCCACGCTGGCGGCCGCCGGTCAGCTCCACATACACGTTGGCCAGCAGGCGGCAGTCCAGCAGGGCGTTGTGGCTGGTGCGTTCGGCGAGGTCTATGCCGTAGCGGCGGCATAGTGCATCCAAGCTGTTGGGCGCGCCGGGAAAGCGGGTCTTGGCCAGCGCCAGGGTGTCCACCATGCGCGCAGGGTCCAGCGACGGCAGGCGTAGGCGGGCGAACTCGGCGTTCAGGAAGCCGAAGTCGAACGGGGCGTTGTGGGCGATCAGCGGATCGTCGCGCAGGAAGGCCCGCAGCTCGTCGGAGACTTCGGCGAACTTGGGTTTGCCCCGGAGGTCGGCGCGGGTCATGCCGTGGACGCGGATTGCTTCCTCGGGGATATCGCGCTCGGGGTCTATGAAGCGGTGGAAGGTTTCGCCGGTCGGCAGGTCCCGCCACAGCTCCAGGCAGGCGACCTCGATCACCCGGTCCCCGGTGAGAGGGTCGAGGCCGGTGGTTTCGGTATCGAAGAGGACGGATCGGGTCATGCGGGAGTCCAGAGGATCGGCTTAGGGATATGGGCGTTCAGCGGCGCAGGTCCAGCAAGAAGCGGCGTAGCCGGCGCTGGGCATGGTGGCGAGACAGGCCGGTGCGGACCACCACGTCGGCGCGGCGGCGTTTCTCGGCATCCGGCATCTGCCGGGCGACGATGGCGCGTATCTGGTCGGGCGTCATGCGGCGGCGGGCGCGCACGCGGGCCAACTGCACGGCAGGCGGCGCGCTGACGACGACGACCATGTCCACCCGGCGGTCGCCGCCGGTTTCCAGCAGCAGCGGGATGTCCAGCACCGCTGCGCGGCGGCCGGCGCGGCGGGCGCGGGCGAGGAAGGCCTGCTCCTCCTGGCGTACGAGGGGGTGGAGGATGCGCTCCAGCCGGGTCATGGCGGCGGCGTCGCCGACAGCGGCGCGGCGCAGCAGGGTTCGGTCCACGGCGCCGCCATGCACCGTGCCGGGAAAGGCGGCGGCGATGGCCGGCACTGCCCGGCCGCCGCGCGCCTGCAGGCGGTGCACCGCGGCGTCGGCGGCGAACACCCGCACCCCCGCCCGGCGGAACGCCGCCGCCCCCGAGCGTTTGCCCAAGCCCATG
>CAXTOB010000524.1:0-4784 GCA_964245505.1 uncultured Acetobacteraceae bacterium
AACCCTCTCCCGGAGGGAGAGGGAGAAGGAAGCGGCGTTCGGACCCCGGCGGTTGCCGTGTCGCCATTGGCTCGCGATGACGCCGCCCTAACCCACGACGACCCCACCCAAACCACCTTCACCATCCGCTTCGCCCGCCAGGACCGCGACATCGCCTGCCCCGGCGGTGCCAACATCCTTGCCGCTGCCCGCGCCGCCGGCATCCGGCTGCCATCGGCCTGCGGCAAGGGCGTTTGTGGCACATGCAAGAGCCGCGTGTTGTCGGGGACCGTCGAGATGCGGCACGGCGGCGGCATCCGCCAACGCGAGATCGACGGCGGCATGGCCCTGCTATGCTGCGCCCGCCCCACCAGCGACCTGGTTGTGGACCGGTAGGCGCGCATGGACCTCGGCGCCCTGCACCGCCTGGCGTTCCTGACTCTGCCCAACTACTCGATGATCGCCTGCGCCAACGGCATCGAGGTCCTGCGCATGGCCAACCGGCTGAGCGGGCAGACTGCCTATGCCTGGGAGGTCGTGACCCCGGACGGCATGCCCGCCTCGGCCAGCAACGGCCTTTCGCTGCATCCGACCAACTCGCTGTCCCGGATGACCCGTCCCGACCTGCTGTTCGCCTGCGGCGGCGTGGACGTGCGGGAGGCCGTGGACGCCCACGTCACCGCCGCCCTGCGCCGCCTGGCGCGGGAGGGCGTGGCGCTCGGCAGCCTGTGCACCGGCGCCTTCGCGCTGGCCGAGGCCGGGCTGCTGCGCGGCCGCCGCTGCGCCATACACTGGGAAAACCTGCCGCCGATCGAGGAGGAGTTCCGTGAGGTCGAGTTCGTCGGCGACCTGTATGCCGTGGACCGCGACCGCGTAACCTGCACCGGTGGGGTGGCGCCGCTCAGCCTGATGCTGGCGATGGTGGAGGCGCGGCTCGGTCCCGCCTTGTCCGCTGCCGTCGCCGCGCAGTTCCTGGTGGATCGCGTGCGCGCCGGGTCGGAACGGCAGCGCGATCCGGTAGGCCCCGCGGCGCCGGGCAAGCTGGGCGACGCGCTGCGCATCATGGAGAGCACCATCGAGGCGCCGATGCACGCCGCCGCCGTCGCCCGCAGCGTCGGCCTGTCGCCCCGGCAACTGGAGCGGCTATTCCGTCAGCATTTGGGCCAAACCCCTGCCGCCTACGCCGCCGGGCTGCGGCTGGAGCGGGCGCGCATCCTGCTGCGGGAAACCGCGATGCCCGTCACCGCCGTGGGCGCCGCCTGCGGCTATGCCACGCCGTCCCGGTTCAGCGCCGCCTTCCGCGGGCGCTTCGGCCGGCCCCCCAACCAGGAACGGCGCCAGCGCGCCGCCGCAGGAGCGCACGATGCACGTCAGCCCCACGCCCATTAGCTCTGCCATTGATCCTGGGGCGGGCAGCCGCGATCCCCTCATGCAGCCCTACCAGTTGCGCCACCTGACGCTCCGCAACCGGATTATGAGCACCTCGCATGAGCCGTCCTACTCCGAGGACGGGATGCCAAAGGACCGCTACCGCCTGTATCACGTGGAGAAGGCCCGCGGCGGCATGGCGCTGACCATGACGGCCGGGTCCGCCGTGGTGTCGCCGGACAGCCCCCCCGTGTTCGGCAACCTGCTGGCCTACAAGGACGAGATCGTGCCCTGGCTGCGCCGCCTGTCCGACGAGTGCCACGAGCACGGGTCGGCGGTGATGATCCAGCTCACCCACCTCGGCCGCCGTACCGCCTGGAACAAGGCGGACTGGCTGCCGATCCTGGCGCCGTCCCGGGTGCGGGAAGCGGCGCACCGCGGCTTTCCGAAGGCTGCCGAGGACTGGGACCTGGACCGCATCGTCCGCGACTACGCCGCCGCGGCGCAGCGGATGCAGGCGGCCGGACTCGATGGGTTCGAGATTGACGCCTACGGCCACCTGCCGGACCAGTTCTGGTCTCCCGCCACCAACCAGCGCGACGATGCCTATGGCGGCAGCCTGGAGAACCGGATGCGCTTCTCCGTCCGCGTGCTGCAGGCCATGCGCGACGCGGTGGGGCCGCGCTTCCTGATCGGCGTGCGGATGGTGGCGGACGAGGACTGGGACATCGGCCTGACCCGCGAGGACGGGATCGAGATTGCCCGGCGCTTCGCCGGTGGCGGCGTCGTGGACTTCCTGAACATCGTCCGCGGCCACATGGACACCGACAACGCGCTGTCCCACGTCATCCCGATCCAAGGCATGGGCACGGCGCAGCACCTGGACTTCGCCGGCGAGGTGCGGGCGGCGACGCGGTTCCCGACCTTCCACGCCGCCCGGATCAACGACGTGGCGACGGCCCGGCACGCCATTGCCGAGGGCAAGCTCGACATGGTCGGCATGACCCGCGCCCACATCGCCGAGCCGCACATCGCCCGCAAGGTGCTATCGGGGCAGGAAGACCGCATCCGCCCCTGTGTCGGCGCGACCTACTGCCTCGACCGCATCTACGAGGGCAATGAGGCCCTGTGCGTCCACAACGCCGCGACGGGACGCGAGGCGACGATGCCGCACGACATCCCCCGCACGGCCGGCCCGGCCCGGCATGTCGTGGTGGTGGGCGCCGGACCCGCCGGGCTGGAAGCGGCGCGCGTCGCCGCCGAGCGCGGCCATCGGGTGACAGTGCTGGAGGCGACGGAGCGCGCCGGCGGCCAGGTGTTGCTGGCCGCCCGCACCCCGCGGCGGCGGGAGCTGGTCGGCATCGTGGACTGGCGGGTGTCCGAACTGGCGCGGATGGGGGCGGAGCTGCGGTTCAACACCTATGCCGGCGCCGACGACGTGCTGGCGCTGCAGCCGGATGCGGTGTTCGTCGCCACCGGCGGCGTGCCGGACACCGAGGTGCTGCAGGAGGGCAACGACCTGGTGGTTTCAAGCTGGGACGTGGTGGGCGGCGGTGCCACCCTGTCCGGCCGGGTGCTGGTGTATGACGACAACGGCGCCCATCCCGGGATGCAGGCAGCCGAGGTGCTGGCCGAGTCCGGCGCCGAGGTGGAACTGGTGACGCCCGAGCGCATGGTGGCGCCAGAGATCGGCGGGCTGAACCATGCGGCCTATGCGCGCATCTTCCGCCGCCGGGGCGTGCGGGTGACGGTCAATACCCGGCTGCTTTCGGTGCGCCGCAACGGCAATGGGCTGGTGGCGGTGCTGGGCAGCGACTACGGCGCCGAAACCGAGGAATGGCAGGTGGACAGCGTGGTGGTGGAGCATGGCACGCTGCCGCTGGACGAGCTTTACGAGGCCTTGAAGCCGGCGTCCCGCAACGGCGGCGAGGTGGACCATGCGGCGCTACTGGGCGGGCGGGCGCAAGACGTGGTGCGGAATGCCGAGGGACGCTACCAACTGTTCCGCATCGGCGATGCCGTAGCCAGCCGCAACATCCACGCCGCCGTGTTCGACGCGCTGCGGCTGGCGAAGGACCTTTAGAAATGACCGTCAGGATGAGCAGGGGGGCGGCGCAGGTTGACCCGGTCGAAAGCCGCAATCCGAGGCTGCCATCGGGCGCAAGCCGTCCGGCAGAGAAAAATCCGAGTGTCAGGCGCATAAGCGAGGAACTGCCATGAGCCATTTTTCCGCTGCCCGTCTGCTTCGCGAGACCATGCGTGGCAACACCGGCTGGAGCCAGCACTGGCGCTCCCCGGAGCAGCCCGGCCCGGCCTATGACGCCGTGATCGTCGGCGGTGGCGGGCACGGCCTAGCCACCGCCTACTACTTGGCAAAGCTGCACGGGATCACCCGCGTCGCCGTGCTCGAAAAGGGCTGGATCGGCGGCGGCAACACCGGGCGCAACACGACCATCATCCGCAGCAACTACCTGATGGAAGAAAGTGCAGCCCTGTATGACCACGCCGTCAAGCTGTGGGAGGGGCTGTCCCGCGAGTTGAACTACAACGTCATGTTCTCTCCGCGCGGCGTGATGATGCTGGCGCACACCGTCCACGACGTGCAGGTCGGCAAGCGCCACGTCTATGCTAACAAGCTGGCCGGTGTAGACAACGAGTGGCTGACGCCCGCAGAGGCACAGGCATTCTGCCCCCCGCTGCGGCTCGACTCCGGGATGCGCTACCCCGTGCTGGGCGCAGCGCTCCAGCGGCGAGGAGGCACGGCGCGGCATGACGCGGTGGCTTGGGGCTACGCCCGTGCCGCGAGTGCCCTGGGCGTGGACATCGTGCAGAACTGCGAGGTGACCGGCATCCGGCGGGACCCGGCAGGCGCCGTGTGCGGCGTGGACACCACCCGGGGACCCGTCAGCACCCGCCGCGTGGGCGTCGTGGCAGCCGGGCACACCAGCGTCGTGATGGCGCAGGCCGGCGTGCGGATGCCGCTGGAAAGCTATCCCTTGCAAGCCCTGGTCAGCGAGCCGGTGAAGCCCTGCTTCCCGTGCGTCGTCATGTCCAACACCATCCACGCCTACATCAGCCAGTCCGACAAGGGCGAGCTGGTGATTGGCGCCGGCACCGACGCCTATACCAGCTACAGCCAGCAGGGAGGGCTCCACATCGCAACCCACACGCTGGATGCGATCTGCGAGCTGTTCCCGCAGTTCCGCCGGATGCGGATGCTGCGCAACTGGGGCGGCATCGTGGACGTGACGCCGGACCGCAGCCCCGTCCTAGGCCTGACCCCCGTGCCAGGACTGTATGTCAACTGCGGCTGGGGCACCGGCGGCTTCAAGGCGACGCCGGCCTCCGGCTGGACCTTCGCGCACACGATGGCGCATGACGCGCCGCACCGGCTGAACGCCCCCTTCGCGCTCGACCGTTTCCGCACGGGCCGGCTG
>CAXTOB010000525.1:0-4780 GCA_964245505.1 uncultured Acetobacteraceae bacterium
GATCTGTTTGCTATCGAGGAAGTGCCCTACCGCCTGCATCCCGCAGGAACCACCGTATCGGCGCCCGGTGCGGTGCCGGACGCATCTATTGTCGTGCTGCAGGTCATCACCCTCCGCGCCGGCATGGCGGCCGACCCCGCTCGCTATCCCGCCCTACTGGACGCGCTGGATGCGCTGCTGGACGGGCGGGCCGAGGCTGACGGCTTCAATCGTTTGGTGCTGCGCGCCGGGCTGACCTGGCGGGAGTGCTGGCTGCTGCGGGCCATGTATCGCTGGCTCAAGCAGGTCGGCTTCGCCTTCAGCCAGACGGGAGTGGAGGAGGCGCTGACCGCCCATCCCGGCGCCGCCCGCATCCTGGTGGACCTGTTCCATGCCCGCTTCGCGCCGGAGCGCGCCGGGGCCGGCGAGGCTTCGCTGGACGCTGCCTGGGCCGCGGTGCTGGATGGAGTGGCCAACCCGGATGAGGACCGAATCCTGTCCCGGCTGATGACGCTGCTGCGCGCGGTGCTGCGGACCAACTTCCATGCGGATGCGCCCTACATCGCGCTTAAGATCGCCACCGCCGACGCCGGGGACATGCCGGCGCCGCGGCCGTGGCGGGAGATCTTCGTCCACTCCGCCCGCATGGAGGGCTGCCACCTGCGCGCCGGCCCCGTCGCCCGCGGCGGCATACGCTGGTCCGACCGACGGGAGGATTTCCGGACCGAGATCCTTGGCTTGATGAAGGCGCAGCGGCTGAAGAACGTCGTCATCGTGCCGACTGGGGCCAAGGGCGGATTTGTGCTGAAGCAGGCGCCCACGGCGCGCGACGCGCTGATGGCGGAGGGGATCGCCTGCTACAGCATCCTCATCAACGCCATGCTGGACATGGCCGACGACCTGCGCGGGACGGAGGTGGTGACGCCTGCCGGCCTGCGCCGCCGGGATGGCGACGACCCCTACATGGTCGCTGCGGCCGACAAGGGGACTGCCAGCTTCAGCGACATCGCCAACGGGATCGCCACGTCACGCGGCTTCTGGCTGGGCGATGCCTTCGCGTCCGGGGGCAGCCAGGGGTATGACCATAAGGCGATGGGCATTACTGCCCGGGGCGCCTGGGTGATGGTGGCGCGGCACTTCGCGGAACTCGGGCTGGATATCCAGACGGACCCTTTTACTTGTGTCGGCGTCGGCGACATGAGCGGCGATGTGTTCGGCAACGGCCTGCTGGTCAGCCGGCAAACCCGGTTGCTCGCGGCCTTTGACCACCGGCACATCTTCCTGGACCCGGACCCGGATGCAGCTCTGTCCTATGAGGAGCGGGCGCGGCTGTTCGCGTTGCCGCGCTCGTCGTGGGCGGATTACAACCCGGCGCGCATCAGTTCCGGCGGCGGCGTGTTCTCGCGGGCTGATAAGCGCATCACGCTGCCGGCGGCCTCGGCGGCGATGCTGGGCATTGCCGTTGGGCCGCACGAGCCCGCCGCGGTGATGCAGGCGATCCTGCGCGCGCCGGTGGACCTGCTGTACTTCGGCGGCATCGGCACCTATGTCAAAGCGTCGGCGGAGTCCCAGGCCGATGCCGGCGACCGCGCCAACGACGCCCTGCGGGTCAACGGCGCCGAGCTGCGCGCCCGGGTGCTGGCCGAGGGCGCGAACCTCGCCATCACCCAGGCCGGGCGGATCGAATATGCACGCAGCGGCGCCGGCGAGGCGGGGGGGCGGCTGAACACCGACGCGCTGGACAACTCCGCCGGGGTGTCCACGAGCGATCATGAGGTGAACATCAAAATCCTGCTCGCCGATGCGGAGCATGAGGGCGCGCTGACCCGGCGGCAGCGCGACGACCTGCTGGCGTCCATGACGGACGAGGTCGGCACCTTGGTGCTGCGCGACAACCATCAGCAGTCGCTGGCTGTGTCGCTGGAGATGCTGGGCGGTGGCGGCGAGCTGCCTGCCCAGGCCGCGCTGATGCTGCTGCTGGAGCGTGAGGGCTTGCTCGACCGCGCCCTATCCGGCCTGCCGGACGCGGCGGCGCTAACGTCCCGCATTGCCACGGGCGATCCCCTGGTGCGGCCGGAGATTGCCGCGCTGCTCCCGGTGGCCAAGCTTTGGCTGACTGGCGCCATCGAGGAGGCGGCCGCTGACTTCATTGGTGACCCGGCGTTTGCCGGCACACTGCTTGGCTACTTTCCGCGGCCGCTGCAGGAGGGTTTCGCGCCGTTCGCCGAGCGTCACCGCCTGCGCTGGGACCTGGTCGCAACGGTTGTCGCCAACGGCGTCGCCAACCGCCTCGGTCCCGCAGCACTGGGCCGCCTGGCGGCCGACGGGAGCGCACTGGCCATCCTTCGCGCTGCTTGGCTGGCGTCTGAGCTGTTCGGCCTGGAGCCGCTGTGCGACGCGGTGGACGCCACCCCGGCACCAGCCGCGGCCCGGCTGGACGCGCTGCTGACACTGCGCCGCCTTCAGGAGGCGGTGACGCGCGACCTGCTGGCCGCTGGCGTGGACGGCCCACTGGAGTCTGCGATCTCGGCGCTGCGGCCGGGCATAGCGGCCCTAGCTGCGTCCGGCGCGGACGATGCTGCCGGCAGCCAGGCTGCGGCGGCCCTGCGTGCGGCGGGTTTGCCCGAGGGGCTGGCCGCCCAGGTCGCCGCAGCCCCCGGCTTGGCCGCAGCCCCGGCCATCGTTCGGCTGGCTGGCCAGGCCGGCGTGCCGCCTGACCGGGTGGCCGCTGCTTGGGCCACGGCCGGCAATGCCCTGGGCATCGAGGACCTGCGGTCCGCCGTTGCCCTGGTTTCGGCGCCTGGCCCGTTTGGTGGACGGGCTAAGGCCGCACTGCTGTCGGACCTGCTGCAAGCCCAGTCCCGCGCTGCCGCCGCTATCGTCCGGGGCGACGATCCTGCTAGGCGACCCGGCGCAGCCGCGGCGGTGCAATTGGCGCGGGATGCCTCGGCGGCGCCGGATTTGGCGGGGATCAGCGTGGCGGTACGGGCCTTGGCGGGCGTGGCCTGAGCCCCAGGTTCAGGCCGGCGCGGTCTCCACGAAGCGGGGCAGCACGCTCCCCTGCGCGTCGTAAGCTTGGGCAACGGGCGGGGTATCCGCCATTGCTTGCAGGCAGGCGGCCAGCCCAGGAGTTTCAGCGGCGAAGTCGAACCGTTTGCGCCACCAACCTGCTACCATGAACAGATAGTAATCAGCGATACCGATGTCATTTCCGGTCAGGAATGGGTGGATCATCGCCCGATCGGTCGTTCGGAAGGCGTCCGCGAGCCGCCGGGCCATCCAGTCTTGCGCGGCTCCCATCGCGTGCGGGTCGTCGCGCAACGCGAAGCTGGACCGGCGCCAGGTCATGAAGTCCGCGTGCAGTGCCGCGGCGTGGAACAGCCAGCGCAGCCCCTGGGTCCGACCCGCGCCGCCCCTGGGCAGCAGCCCAGCGTCCGGGAAGCGCTCGGCGACGTGCAGCAGGATGGCGCCGGTTTCCGGAATGGCGGCGTCCCCGTCGTCCAGCACCGGCACCGTCCCGAACGGGTTGAGCTGCAGGAACTCCGCCGTGCGGCCGCCGCCGGAGAAAAGATCAATGGTTCGAAGATCGAACACAGCGCCATCAGCAAGCAAGGCCATGTGCGGCGCCAAACCGGACGTGCCGGGGTGGATATACAAGCGCAACGTGGGGTCAGCTGATTTGGACATCCCGGTTCCTCCGCTCGTTCAAGACCGGCTTGGCATAACGTCCAGACCTGCGCCTATAAGGGATCAGGGTTCCCCATCGGCCTAGTCATGGGCGCCCGCGGCGCCGTAGAGTCATCGCCAAGCAAACCCGGCCCTCGTGCAAGTTGCGGGTGATATTCGCCATACCGGAGCCAACAGGAGATTGGAGCCAACAGGCAGGCGGACGCAGGGATCTCTTTCAACAGCGCGGACTACCGGCTCGCTAATTGCCGCGCATCTCTGCTGGCCATTCCGGTGTGCCGGCCGGGCGACATCTTGAGGAGGCTTCCAGGGCGACCGTAAGCAACTTCCCGCTCCGCATCCCTCCTTCATGGACGATGTGAAGGCACTAGCCGCCCAAGATGCCGTGTCGGTCAACCAGTTTCTGGTGCAGGCCACAGCGTAAAAGGTTTTCATCTTGAAGGCGCGAGGCTACCTGGCCGAGCGTGCTGCCCGCGCGATGACTGGCGACCTCGGGCGCATCCTGGCGAAGACCGGGGTGAAGGGTCCCATCCCTGGCGAGGAGTTGCCAGAAGGCTAGGCGGAACGGCCTGCCTGATGCGTTGATTTCATGCCAGCCGCCGCAACCCAGGACGCCGCCCCACTTGTTGCTGTGCCCGCGCCTGGCTGGCCAGTGCCGGGGCTGCCAGACCGGCCGCCATTGCGGCATAGGCGACGGCCATCGACCGATGCGACAGCACGAACTCCCAGCCCGGGGTAAACCGCTTCGGCGTCACGGTGTAATCCACGACGGCCGCAAAGGCGGATACCGCCACGGCGTCCCGCAGCACCGGCAGCGGCGCCAGGGACCCGCGTTGCCCGGTCTGCCATTCAAACAACGCCGCCCAGAACACGCAGGCTGCGAAGTGGGTTGCGGCGCCCGTCAGCGTGTGGGCGATGTCGGCTCCCTTGAACGAGGCGGCCTGCTCACCGTTCAACCAGTGGCTTGTGGAGTTGAGGGGCTGCAGCGCGCCCTTGCCCTCCGCGCGTGCAGGCAGCGCCAGGGCCGCGGTTGACGCCGCGGCTGCAGCGGCGCCCGAGACGAGGGCACGGAGCAGGAAGGAGGTCTGGCGGGCCACGGTGAACTCCATAAACA
>CAXTOB010000526.1:0-4778 GCA_964245505.1 uncultured Acetobacteraceae bacterium
GCGAAGGCCCGGCCGCGCGGGGAGGAGCCACCCTGATACAGCACCGGGGTGCGCTGTAGCGACGGCTCGGACAGGTGGATCGCGTGCATCGGGTGGTGCGGCCCGGGGTGGCTGACCGCGCGCACCCGGTCCGGCCGGGCATACACCCCTGCGGCGCGGTCGCGCACCACGGCATCGTCCGCCCAGCTTCCTTCCCACAGCTTGTAGGCCGCCGCCATGTAGTCGTCGGCAAGGTCGTAGCGGTCGTCGTGCGCCACCTGCACCGGGCGCCCGGCGGCCCGCGCGGCGCTGTCCAGGTAGCCGGTCACGATGTTCCAGCCGATGCGCCCGCCGGTCAGGTGATCCAGCGTGGACATGCGGCGCGCGAAGGGGAAGGGGGGCTCATAGGACAGGTTCACCGTCACGCCGAACCCAAGGTGCCGCGTGACGGCCGCCATGGCAGGGACGACTAGCAAGGGGTCGTGCGCCGGAACCTGCACACCCCGGCGCAGCGCGGCATCGGGGCTACCGCCATAAACATCGTAAACGCCCAGCACGTCGGCCAGGAACACGCTGTCGAACAGCCCGTCCTCCAGCACCCGCGCCAGGTCCGTCCAGTAGCCGAGTGTCCCGTGCTCCGCCGTCCGGTCGCGCGGGTGGGTCCACAGGCCCGGCGACTGATGGCCAACGCAGTTCATCGTGAACGCATTCAGCCTGATCTCACCAACCATGCGCCGTGCCTACCAAGTTGGGACGATGGTGCCGCCGAAGCGGTCCAGGATGAACCGCTTCACCTCCGGTGAGCGATAGACCGCAATCAGTTTGGCCACGCGCGGGTCGTTACGGTCTTTGGCCCGTGTCGTGAACCAAAGCCCGGGTGCTCCAGGCCGTTCAGCAAGCGGATCAGCGTGGACTTGCCCGCGCCGCTGCGGCCGATGATGCCCAGCACCCCGCCCCGCGGCACCTCAAGCGACACGTCGTGCAACGCTTCTACCAGCCCGAACCGCTTGAACACCCGGGACACCTGCGTCACCGGACGAGCCGAGACCGCCGGCGCTTCCCTGCGGCCGAGAGGCGCCATGCTCACCATGCCGGAAGCTGCCGGCCCTGGTAGTAGTCGAGGATGAACTGCCGCACCGTGTCCGAGTGGTAGGCGTCCACAAGGGGGCGCAGCCGCGGGTCGCCCTCGCTGCCGGCCCGCACGGCGATGACATTGCGATACGGGTTGCCATCCACCGCTTCGCTGCCGATGCGCAGATCAAGGCCGAGGTTGGCCTTGAGCGCCCAGTCGGTGTTGACGACCGCTGCATCCAGGTCGTCCAGGGAGCGCGTGATGATGCCCGCATCCAGCTCCACGATGCGCATGCCGCGCGGATTGGCGGTGATGTCCAAGGGCGTGGGCAGGATGCCGGCGCCGTCCCGGAGCTGGATGACGCCCAGGGCTGCAAGCAGGTTCAACTCCTGGCCGCCGTTGCTGGGATCGTTTGGGATGCCGATGCGTGCGCCCCGCGGCAGGTTCGCCGCCGTCTTGACCTTACGCGGGTACAGCCCGATGGGGGCCACGACCGTGTAGGCGATGGGCACGATCCGGCAGCCCCGCGCCTTCTG
Organism: uncultured Acetobacteraceae bacterium; assembly: GCA_964245505.1. Taxonomy (GTDB): domain Bacteria; phylum Pseudomonadota; class Alphaproteobacteria; order Acetobacterales; family Acetobacteraceae; genus DASWOJ01. The sequence continues at coordinate 1,588 of CAXTOB010000526.1, forward strand.
GTTGTCGAGGTAGGGCTGGTGCTGGAAGGCATTGGCGTCCAGGTCGCCGTGGTCCAGCGCCTCGTTCGGCAGCAGGTAGTCGGAGAACGCCGTGACCTGCAGCCGGAGGCCGCGCGACTTCGCTTCGGCCGCGACGTGCTCCATCAGGACCTCGGCGTCCCCGGACATGACGCCGATCCGCAGGGTGTCATCGGCATACGCCGGCACGGACGTGGCCGCCGAAACCGCAATCGCTGCCAGCACGGCGCGCCGTCGGAGCTTCCGTCCAAAAAAGGCCGGGGCGGACTGCCCCGGCCAGTTTGGGAGGAAACGTCGAGTCATGCCGCCATTCATCGGAATAGCCCCGATACCGCTGGCGGCGGGCGTCGCCCTGGCAGGACGGCGTCCACGCCCTCCTCTGCCAGCGCTTGGGAAAGGCGGGAAGGGGTTGGCGCTCCTCCTCGTCCAACCTTCAACCACTGGTGCGCGACCCGGCGCATCTCATTCAATGACGCGCACGTCCAATTTTCGAAGTCCTCCAGCCTTGGATGGATGGATCGGAACAGGTGGCCGTCTTGGACCAGCACGGCTGCACCTATGAAGATTCCCTCCATCTCGATCACGTGAGCTTGGGACATACTTGTCTTGACCTCGATGGCTGGCCCTCGGCGCCGCTTTGACTTGGTTTGGCTGGAGCACGGCAAATCGTCAGGCCGAGGAAAGCGTCACAGTGGCCTGCGTACGATCCCAAGCACCAGATACTCCAGTGAGCAGCATGCGTAGTTGAAGTAGGCAGACGAATGACGTCAGCCGAGCGTCCCGTCAATCGTGTACAATGACGTCCCAAAGCATTTTCAATAGAAAGAAATCCACTGTAAGTCGTCAAGGGACTCTGTAGAGTTTAAATGCTGTCCTGCTGGCCTTGTAGAGTTTGGCATGCTCCAGGCTCCCTAATATCACCAGGCTGTTATCGTTCTGAAGCTTGCTGCAACGGCCAGGGTAAGCCGGAGAAGAATTATATGCTTTTGAGACACTGCAAAACGAAAACATCGCGCTGCCTCAAGGGCCCATCATGGCCGTTGCTTGCAAATTTATACCGCCGCCTTGAGGCAAATAGACCGGCAGTACAAACCTAGGGCGACACAAGCGGGGCCAATCGGCCTTGCTCTGCCCGGAGCGCCGCACATGATTGGATCATCCTGTACCAGCCTTGGCCGGCGCAGCGTGCTAGCGGCGGGCGCCGCTGCTGCTGCAGCCTGGGCAGCCCCGGCCGGGGCCGCCGGCAAGGTCGTCCGCATCGGCGTGCAAAAGTACGGCACCCTCATCATCCTGCGCGAGCGGCAGGAGTTGGAGCATGTGTTGCAGCCCTTGGGCTGGGCCGTCTCCTGGCACGAGTTCCCAGGCGGCCCGCAACTGCTGGAAGCCTTGACCGCCGGGGCACTGGACTTCGGCACCACAGGCGAGGCGCCACCGATCTTCGCGCAGGCTGCCGGGTCGCCGCTGCTGTATGTCGGATACGAGCCGCCGTCCCCGGCCGGCGAGGCGATCCTGGTGCCTAAGGATTCGCCGGTCCGCACCCTGGCCGACCTGCGGGGCCGCACCGTTGCGCTCAACAAGGGATCCAACGTCCACTACCTGCTGGTGCAGGCGCTGGCCAGCGCCGGGCTGAAGCCCGCCGACATCCGCACCGCCTACCTCGCGCCATCCGATGCCCGCGCGGCATTCGAGCGCGGCGCCGTGGATGCCTGGGCAATCTGGGACCCATTCCTGTCGGCGGCGCAGGAGGCTACGGGCGCACGCACGCTGGCCGACGGCACCGGGCTTGCGCCCAACCGGCAGTTCTTCCTGGCTACGCGGGACTTCGCCGGCACGCAGCCGGACATCCTGCGCCTGCTTAACGCCCAGGTTGACGCGACTGACCGCTGGGCCGAGCAAAACCAGGCCGAGGCGGCGCGCCTTCTAGCGGCCAGCATGGGCCTGTCCCAGCCCGTCGTGGCCCGCGCCGTCGCACGCATGGGCTACGGCGTGTCACCGTTGACGCCCGAAGTCACCGCCGACCAGCAGCACATCGCCGACACCTTCTTCGACCTCAAGCTCATCCCCGAGCGGCTGAATGTGGCGGCTGCCGTCTGGCATCTGCAGGCATGACCGCCGCCGCACCTGAAACCGGCATCCTGTGGTTCCATGCCGACGCACGGCGACAGAACCAGCAGATGCGCCGGAGCCGAGCCACGGTGTATCCCTTCCTTTATGTGCACACGGCAATACTGAACGACACGCTCGGGGACTCCTCCCGTTCCGGCCATCCCGGCTTTCGGCCTACCAACGATGATAACAGGGCGATGGCAGCCGCGGCGTGGTCACCCCCGCGATTTTGACTGCCATCTCCTGCCAGTTGGCGAGCCTGATCGCTCCGGCAGTCTTGTGGCGGCGCACGTCGCAAGCCTTGTAGGGCGCCGGTCAGCCAGAGGACGGAGAACCGGCCCTATCCACCCGCTCATCCCATCACCAAAGCCAGCAGGACGCGGTTGATGTATCAATGCCCTGGTCAGGCCTTCGCCGCCTTCCGCTGACCGGGACTACGCCCGGCCGATGCTGCCTGCCACCGGGACAGCAGCGTGATCGTCGCCAGCGTCCCCAGGTAGGCCATCACCTGCAACCCGGTTGGCCGGTCCGTATAACCGACCAGCGTATGCAGCACCCGTCCGGTGATCGAGTCCGCCGCTAACACCGAAGACGTGTCCCACAGCGTCGCCCCCATCACCTCGATGACGCCGCCCTGCTGCAGGAACCCGGCGGCCTGCGCCGCCAGCCCGCAGGCCAGCAGCGTCACCATCCACCCGGTCACCTGGAACAGGCGGTGCGCCGGCAACCGCACCAGCCCGCCATAGGTCAGCGCCGTTAGCCCCGCCGCCAGCAGCAGCCCCGCCGTTGCCCCGGCCAGCATCGACTGCCAGCCGACCGCGCCGCCCACCGCAATGCCATACAGGAACAGCACGACCTCGAACCCCTCCCGCAGCACCGCGACGCCCACGACCACGCTCAACGCCGACACCGGTCGCCGGCCCGCGGCAACGTCCCCGCCAGTGCGGCGCAGGTCGGCCGCCATCTCCCGCCCATGCGACGCCATCCACACGACATGCCAGGTCAGCATGACGACCGCGAGCAGCAGCACGGCGGCATTGAAGATCTCCTGCCCCGCCCCGTCGAAC
>CAXTOB010000527.1:0-4767 GCA_964245505.1 uncultured Acetobacteraceae bacterium
GCCTCTAGCCGCCGGGCCGCGTTGTGTCTCCGGCCGGGAGGGTTGGCAATTGTGCGGGAGGTTGAGGCGGCGCTGCTGGACGCCGCCCGGCGGCTAGAGGCGGCGGGCTGGACCGTCGAGGCCGTGGAGGACACGCCGCCGATGCACGAGGCGACGGAGCTGAACATGCATCTGTGGCTGGGTGACGGCTTCGCCGGCATGGCTGCTCGGGCAGCGGAGGAGGGCGACCCGGCCGCGATCGCCATTCTGGAATACAACCGCGCCGGGGCGGAGGCGCTTGCCCCGGACGCGATCCCGCAAGCACTTGTGCGCCGGGCCGGGCTAGTGCGGGAATGGTCGGTGTTCCTGGACCGGTACTCCGTGCTCCCAGTGTCGGCGGAGCTGCCCTTTGCCGACGACCTTGACCAGCAGGGCCCGGCGGCGATGGCGCGGGTATGGGCGGCGCAACTGACGCAAACCGCTCTGCCGCTGCTTGGCCTGCCGGGGCTGAGCGTGGCGACCGGGATGGCGGGGGATGCGCCGGTTGGCGTGCAGTTGATCGCGGGGCGCTACCGCGAGGATCTGCTGCTGCTCGCGGGGGAGGCGATCGAGGCTGGCGGCGTCCCGGCAGCGCCGGTTGATCCCGTATCGGCGGAGCGGTGACACAGCGGATCGGCTTACGCGGTTAGCCAGGCCGGACCGGTAACCACCTCACAGGACGCTCGTGACCGACCGGCCTGCGGGGGGGGTAAGCGGTCCAACAGAGGCCATCCGGGTCCGGTATGGGTCGGTCCCGCGGGTCCATGCTGCCCTAAGCGTCAGCCCTGCGTCCCGATACCCCGCACCGGAGCTGCGGTCCGTCCCAGGGCCGCCGAGCCGCTGAAACCGGCATCGGCCGTTGACGATCCGGCAATGCTTCGGTCCAGGAGCGTCGTCGTACGGCCCCGCTGAGGACTTGGCCGTCCTCTGCGACTCCCTTGTGTGCAGGCAGGCGGTTGCAGTTTGAGCCCGGCTGCTCCCGGCCGGAAGCCGACTGCAACCTGCTGGGGCCAGCAGCCCATCCATGCACCGCCTCACGCATATGATACGATAAAGCAACAATTTTGTTGCATCAACGAATTATGACATACTATGATGCCATGCGAATGGTGACTAACCGCCAAGGGACGAAGCAAAATTCAAAGCCGAGACGCATGTTCATTACGATCTGTACAAAACCCGTGATGTCCAGCGACGCTTATTCTTTGGCTGAAATCGCTGCGCAGCGGATGTGCATTCCAGTGGATTACGGAACGTAGCTAATAGAGAGAACGTCATGAACACAGTCCAAGCATGTTGTGAGAGACTTCGCGGCACTCGTTTCTTAGACGTTGCACTGCTTGTCTTAGCCGTTGCACTGCTTGGCTTCGGCATGTCGGGCGCGGCCGCAGCACCGCTGCAGGACCCTCCGGTCTTCACAAGCCAAGCAGGATCGCTCAGCGTCCTTATGATCGCCGCCCAACGGCCGGCCACCCAGCTCGGACCGATAGCAACGCAGCCATGGACCTATGAAGTCTGCCCGCTTCCGTCGCCGACTGCCACTGCATGCCCGGCCGGCACTGGCAAGGCCGGGCTTGGCGGCGTGCGCCTCGCCCTGCAGCCCGGCGACGTCCTTCGCATCCGTCTCGTCAACAACCTGCCTTTGGCCGATGGCGCAGATCACGTGGCCGACAACTGTTACCTGTATAACAATCCAACCAACATCCACACTCACGGCCTGATCGTCGAGCCGCACCGCGCCGTCAGTCCCACGGACACCTACGGCGACTATGTCTTCCTGGAACTCGACAACACGAAGAACCAGGGTGTCCCGCATGCCGCGGACGGCAGCGTCCCCGCCAACTGCCAGGCGTTGCTGGACCCGGCCAACCCCGGGCATCTGCTGCCGCACGCCCACCCCGGCAGCGACCTGGCGCTACAGCCGGTAAACTACCTTGACAACATCGAGGCAACCCATCCCCCGGGCCTGTACTGGTTCCATCCGCACCTGCACGGCATCGCGCTGCCGCAGGTCAACGCCGGGCTGGCCGGCATCCTGACCATCGGCAACCCCGCCGATGAGTGCGGGGACGCCGCGTGCAAGGCTGCCGTCGCGGCCTCCAACGTGCACCACCTGGTCCTCAAGGACACCCAGATCCAGGCCAGCGGCGCGCTGCAGGTTCAGCCCGACCCCGCATTCTGCGATGGCGCACCCGCGACCCCGGCTCGCCAGGGCACCTGTCCCGGGCAGAACGGCGGGCCGGGCGCCAACTACACCGGGGGCTACTGGGTCCATACCGTCAATGGCCAGGTATATCCCACCATCGACGTGGGTCCAGGGGGCGACCTGTGGCGCATCGTCAACGCCGGCGGTAGCCGGTCCTATGACCTGTCGCTGAACGACGCGCAAACCGGCCAGCCCCTGCCGATGCAGTTGACCGCGATTGACGGCCTGACCATCAACTTGCTCCCTGGCGCCGATCTGGCATCCCTGGCCGTGGTGTTTGGCAGCAAGGCCAAGCTGATCGAGTGCCCCGGCCTAAGCCCGGCCTCGCTGGCCGGCCTGTCGAGCCGGCCGATCTGCGCCACCAGCCTGCGCATGATGCCCAGCGCCCGCGTGGAGGTCCGCGTCCTCAACACCGGCGCCGCGCCGGTGAATGCAGTGCTCCGCACCGCCGAGTATGCGACCGGCGACACCCTCGGCAACCAGAGCGCCGGCGACCGTTGGCCGCAGATTGACCTTGCGGCCGTCACGCTGGCGCCCAGCGCGGGGGCGGCAGCGCCGGTCGTGCTGCTGGGCGCGTCGGCGAAGGCGGCGCTGACCACCATCGGCCAACTCGGAGCGCCCGCCGTGCTGCAGCCGCCCGGAACGTCCGCCTTGGTCCCGGCTGCCACCGCCGGAAGCACGGTCACGACGCCGTCCACGGGAGCTGTTCTGCAGCCTGGGCTGTTGCTGGCCGCCAACGGCATCACTCCCTCGGTCGCTGCGGGGACGGCCCCGTCCAACTGCCCGCCGCTGCCGCCGGGCCACCACCGCAAGATACTGTTCGGCTACCCGACGCCCACCAGTTTCGGCCTCGGCTACGTCGAGGTGGACGCAGCCGGCCGCGACATCGAAGCAACGCGCCTGCCGATCCATGAATTCGACCCGAAGACGCCCATGGTCTGCGTCCCGCTGCCCAACGGCGGCTCGGCTTTTGAAGTGTGGGAACTCGTGAACCTGACCAGCGAGGACCACAACTTCCACATCCACCAGACCCGCTTCCTGCTGCTGGGCGGTGACACGTTATCGGGCACCAGCATCCTGCCTTTCCTCAACGGCAACATCGTGCTGCACGACAACGTGCCCCTGCCGCGCCCAACCCCCGCGTCCAACTCGCTTGCCTGCGACGGCACCTTGGGTTCGGTAAAATCAGGGGCTTGCAAGCCGAGCAGGATCTTCGTGGGCATTCCCTTCCGGGAGGTCGGCGATTTCGTGTTCCACTGCCACATCCTGGAGCATGAGGACGGGGGCATGATGGCGCGCATCAGGGTCATGCCCATGCTGCACCAGCCCGCACTCGCCACGGCCCAGTAGGCGGGATGGCCGCCCTGCTCCCTGCGACGGCCCGGGGCGCTGCATCCCTGCTGGTTGCGGCGCTTGCCCTGATGCCGGGCGCGTCCACTCAACCGTCGGCTGCGGTGCCAGGGCCAGGCATCGCCTGGGTGATCTGCACCTCTGGCGCCGTAGATCGGGGAGGGGCCACCTACCCGCGCTCGCCACGCGCACGGTTGACCCATCTGCGCCAGAACGCGCAGACCCCGGCAGCCCCGGTCCCGCCGCGTCCGAGCAGATTGCAGTCAGATCCGGGCGCGGAATGACCGGACCTGACACTGCAAACGTCTGCTCGCAACCGAGAACGCCCGGGCGGCATGCGTCCATCCCTGACAGCACGCCGCTCTGGCCACCACGCATCAATGCGGTGGCAGGACGATGACGCCAGCCGCATGTGCCGCGATGCTGTCCGTTTTGCTTGCTGCCGTAATTGGGATAGAGGTGTCCCTGCCTGGCGGGGACACGCCGGTCCTGTCCGCTGAACCGGCTGTCCCGTCACCAGGGCCGGCAACTCCGCAGCCGGTTCTCCGCCACCCGGACCAATGGGCAAAGACGGCCCTGGAGCGGCCGTTGTTCGTCTCCGGCCGCCGACCGCCGCCGCCGCCGGTTGCCGCAGCTGTCGTCGTTGCCGCACTGCCGCCGCGCTTGTCCGGTACTGTGATCGGCGCAGGCGTGCGTGATGCCGTATTCGCCGGGCTGGCCGAGACGGGTAACGTGACAGTGCCGGAAGGTCGCCGATTTGGGCCATGGCTCGTCCAAGCGGTCATGCCGGGCACGGCCACGCTATCTGGTCCCGGAGGTTTGCATCATCTGCGGGTCAGTGGCGAACCCTCCGCCGGTCCGCTTGCCCAGCCCGACATGCTGGAGCCAGCTAAACTGCTGGAGTCCGCAGTTTCCGGGATTTGGCACAACCCCTGTGGGCGCCGCCACGGCGGGCTGCCCGCAGCGTCCCGTCCCGCCGAATGCGCAATCCTGCTCGCGTCTGCAAAGGTTGGTCAGATACAAGCGGAACGGTGACATGAAGTTTGCTGCAACCCGAAGGGGGGTTGCCGCCCACACGGATCACGTTCCCGGAGTGCGCGGCCCTAAGCGGGCCGGCAAACCCATTTGAACCCGCCTGGCTCAAGACTCCCCTCATTTTCAGATCGCACCGAACATCTCGCGGAAAGCCGGCT
>CAXTOB010000528.1:0-3706 GCA_964245505.1 uncultured Acetobacteraceae bacterium
CCTGGCGATGCGCGGCGGCGATCGCCGCGGCGGCGACAGCGCCATAGGTTTTCCGCCAACGCTCGGCGAGCCAGTTCGGCGTATCGTGCTCCAGCGGATCGCAGGTCGCGAGAAGTTCGTCGCGGCGGCGCGCGACCGCTACGATCTACCAGCGCCGGTGGCGGTCGGGTTCTCCAACGGTGCCAACATCGCCGCAGCTTTGCTCCTGCTGCACCCAGGCGTGCTCGCCGGCGCCGTGCTGTTGCGGGCCATGGCGCCGTTCCGCCAGGTTCCGGCTGCGGCGCTGCCGGGCACGCCGGTGCTGCTGGTGTCGGGCGCCGCCGACCCCATCGTGCCTGCGGTCAACGCGGCCCGGCTGGCAGCAGACTTGAAAGCGGCCGGCGCCACGGTCATTCACCGGGTGCTCCCGGTGGGTCATGGGCTGTCGCAAGCCGATGTTGCCGTCACCTCGGCCTGGTTGAAAGGACAAGCACAATGAGCGTCGAAACCTGCCCAACCGATACGATGCCGCCCGGCCTTGAGGACGTGATCCTGCCGCGAGCGCACGACATCGGCGGCTTCGAGGTCCGCCGCGCGCTGCCCGCGGCGCAACGGCAGATGGTCGGGCCGTTCATCTTCTTCGACCAGATGGGCCCGGGCGAGTTCCTGACCGGCAAGGGCCTGGACGTACGCCCGCACCCGCATATCGGCCTATCCACCGTGACCTACCTGTTCGACGGCGCCATCCAGCATCGCGATAGCCTTGGCTCCGACCAGTCGATCGTGCCGGGCGACGTCAACTGGATGACCGCCGGACGGGGTATCACCCATTCCGAGCGGACGACGGCGGCGGCTCGGGTGCACTCCAACCGGCTATTCGGCATCCAGTCCTGGGTAGCGTTGCCGCGGCAGCACGAGGAAACGCAGCCCGGGTTCGTCCATCACGCCGCCGATACGCTGCCGGTGGTCGAGGACGGCGGCGCGAGGCTGCGGCTGATCGCCGGCCATGGCTGGGGATTGCGTGCGCCGGTGGTGACCCCGTCAGAGCTGTTCTACGCCGATGCCATGCTGCAGCCGGGGGCGCCGCTGCCGTTGCCGGACGACCACGAGGAACGTGCCGCCTACGTCGTGCAGGGCGCCGTCGAGGTCGGCGGCGTCCGCTTCGAGGCCGGCCGGATGCTGCTGTTCCGCGCGGGCGACCGCGTCTCGTTGCGTGCCGGGCCAGACGGTGCCCGTCTGCTGTTGCTGGGTGGCGCCGCGATGGACGGCCCGCGCTACCTGTTCTGGAACTTCGTCTCGTCCTCGCGCGAGCGGATTGAGCAGGCCAAAGCGGATTGGACCGCCGGGCGGTTCGCCATCGTGCCCGGTGATGACAAGGACTTCATTCCACTGCCCGAGCAGCGGGTCGCACAAGCACCGGCGGCTCAGGTGCCAGCAGCGGGATCACCGACCAGCTGAGATTAGCTGGGAGATTGCGCTGCTGCAATTGCAGCAGCGTCGTTTCGCGAATTCCCTTGCGTCTATCCGCCGTGCCGAATGGGCCTGCAAAGCTGCAACAGCGAAAGGAGCTTGATACCACGTTCCAGGAGGCGCGCACCCACCTCGGCGTAGAAGCGCAGCGGCAGTGGTCCGACCTTGCTGTCCTGCGCGCGACGCCCGCCCTGCTCGGGCTGTCCTCCCTGGTCACGGTCTGGGCCGATCAGATGGTCCGCACCCCGACCGGTGCCGTCCGTCCTCAGACTGCCGAATGGTATGCCAAGCGCGAGCCGACCTTCAGCGACGCCATCGCCGCCGTTCGCCGCACCCTGTGGTGCCCGCCAGGTTTATCCATGTCGCGCCAAAACGTGGAGACGATCAAAGTTCCCGTCGCCCTCCTGCGAAGGCTCACGGACACCCTCTGCCATGCCGCCTAGAGTGCGGAAAGTTGAGTGAACAACAGGGCGGAAAACTCGCACCAGTCCACGTGACGGCAGGGGCATCAAATGAAGCAGCTCAAATCAGCCGGCCAGGCGTCACGCTTCTCGTCTGCCCAAGACGGGATCAACACCTTTTTCCTGCTCCGTCCATACCAAGTTCCAGCCCTCCAGTATCGAGCCGCCCGGACCCAGGCTTTTCAGGTTTGGGCCGAGGTCACCGGCGTCACCGGTGGAGCATGCCGTCCTTCGCGCGCTATTGCGACCTCAATCCGAAAAGTTGACAGTGCCTCCATGCGGGAGCGCAGCGCGGCGTTCAACCAGACCTGCGGCGGCAGCGTCGCGGTGCACAAGGTAGGGTGCGGCTGCCCGCTCGTGAGCCAGCCACACCGATGCGCCGCTCGCAAGGCTCAAGCTGACCGGTGACGCCGACGGTGCAGGTGCTTTGGGGAAAGGCCAACGCTGGGCCGCTCCAGGATCGTTCGGCATCGTAGCCATGCCGCTCGGTGCAGCCCTCGGCGACATTGCCTCCAGACCTCACGTTTGCACCAACGCATGACCAGAAAAATGGCTAAAGTCGAGATGAGGGTCTGGACAGGCCGGGGCCGTCCGGCGTCTTTTGAGCGCATGGACGCCGCTCAAGCCCAAGCTTTGATCCGGTTCGGACTCGGCCGCCGCGGCGACGAGCCGCTGCCGGCAGATCCGGCCGCCTGGCTGCGCGAGCAGATCACGCGTCCCGACCCGTCCGTGTTTCCGGGCGCCTCCAGCACCGCGCAGTGTCTGGCTACCTGGCGCCTGGACTCGCTGGAACCGGTGCCGCCCGGGGTTCCCACCCGGGTGAACCAGCTGCTGACGGCGGAAAAGATCCAGCAGATGAACAACGCGCTGGTGTCAACCACGCCATTCCGGGAGCGGCTGATCTGGTTCTGGACCAACCATTTCGCCATCAGCCTCAACCGCCTCGAGTGCCTGCCCGTCGCCGGCGCCTATATCCGCGAAGCCATCCGTCCCCACGTCACCGGGCGCTTCGCCGACATGCTGCTGGCGGTGATGCGCCACCCAGCGATGCTGATGTATCTCGACAACTGGAGCTCGGTCGGCCCCACCAGTGCGGTCGGGCGCGCAACCGGGCGCGGCCTGAACGAGAACCTCGCACGGGAGTGCCTGGAGCTGCATACGCTCAGCCCGGCGTCGGGCTACACCCAGGCGGACGTGACCAGCTTCGCCAACGTCATCACCGGCTGGACCATCGACTTCACCCGCGCCGACCCCGGCTTCGCGTTCAACCCGGCCGCACACGAACCCGGCGCCAAGACGGTGCTGGACCGGACGTTCCCCGAAGGCGAGCAGGGCGGCCTTGAGGCGCTGGCATTCTTCGCCGACCACCCGTCCTGCCATACGTTCCTGGCGACCAAGCTGGTCCGCCACTTCGTTGCCGACAATCCGCCGCCCGACGCCGTTGCCACGATCGCCGGCGTGCTGCGCGACACCCACGGCGACCTCGGCGCCGCCTCGCTGGCGCTGGTTGACCTGCCCGGCGCCTGGACGCCGCTGACGAAGCTGCGCTCGCCGATGGACTACATCGCCGCCTGCGCCCGCGCCGTCGAGGCGACGCCGGTCACCACCGCGCTTGCCGCCGAGATGATGGAGGGGCTGGGCCAACCGTTGTGGACCCCGCCGCTGCCGAACGGCTGGCCCGATCAGGCCGATGCCTGGGCCGGCCCGGAGGCGCTGCTGCGCCGGGCCGAGCTCGCCAACAAGATTGCTGGCCGCCACCCGGACCCGGACCCGGCGGAAGTCGCCGACGCCTGCCT
>CAXTOB010000528.1:3716-4763 GCA_964245505.1 uncultured Acetobacteraceae bacterium
GCGCCGGGCGGCGATGACGGTGCTGATGGCGTCCCCCGAGTTCATGAGGCGATGATGCACCTGCCGCGCCTGTCCCGCCGCTCCGCCCTGCTCGGGCTGTCCAGCGCCGTCGTGCTCGGTGGTGCGTCGCTGGCCATGGCGGCGGCGCCTACGGAAAAGCGGTTCGCCGTCATCCTGTTGCGCGGCGCCATGGACGGACTTTCGGCGGTCGTGCCGTATGGCGACCCGGACCTGGCGCGCTGGCGGCCGGAGCTGCTGCCGCCGGGGCCGGGGCAGCCGGGCGGGCTGCTCGATCTCGGCGGGTTCTACGGGCTGCACCCGGTGCTGACGGGGATGCATGCCATGTATCGCGACGGCGAACTGCTGCCGGTCCACGCGGTCGCCGGGCACTATCGGAGCCGCAGCCACTTCGAGGCGCAGGACTACCTTGAGAGCGGCGCCGATCAGCGCATGGACAGCGGGTGGCTGAACCGGGCGCTGTCGCTGATGCCGCAGCCGCTGGCGCCGGGGCAGGACGCCGCCCTCGCCGTCGGCGTGACGGTGCCGCTGCTGCTGCGCGGTCCCGTGGGCGTCGCCACGTGGGCGCCGGCCACGTTCGACCCGCTCGACACCGACCTTTATCTGCGTATCGCCAAGCTCAACCAGGCGGACCCTATTACTGGCCCGGCGCTCATGGACGCGATGCGGCAGCGGGGGTTCTCCGAGAAGGTGCTCACCGGCAAGCCGCCGCCCGACCAGGACGCGTTCGCCTCGCTATGCGGTGCCGCGGCCCGGCTGATGCTGGCGCCGGACGGGCCGCGGATCGCCGCCCTCGAGCTGGAGGGCTGGGACACCCATAGCGGCCAGCCTCCGCGCCTGGCTGCCGCGTTGGCCGAGCTCGACGCCGGCTTGGTCGCGTTGAAGGCCGGGCTGGGCGAGGCTTGGCAGCAGACGGTGGTGCTGGTCGTCACCGAGTTCGGCCGCACCGTCCGCGCCGACGGCACGCTCGGCACCGACCATGGCACCGGCTCGGCCGCCTTCGTCGCCGGGGGCCGGGTGGCGGGGGGG
>CAXTOB010000529.1:0-4740 GCA_964245505.1 uncultured Acetobacteraceae bacterium
GCACTCCGGCCCCAGTCGCCGCCAGCACGTCGTTGCGGTGGTCGCCCACCATCACCGCCGCATCCGCCGTTCCCCCGGCGGCGGCTAGCGTCATCAGCAAATGCGCCGGATCAGGTTTACGGACCGGGAAGCTGTCGCCGCCTCCAACCGCCGCGAACCACGGCGCCAGGCCCAGAGCCTCCAGCAGCGCACCGGTCGCTGCCGCAGGCTTGTTGGTGCAGACAGCAAACCGCCAGCCCTGTCCCTGCATCAGCCGCATCGCCTCGACCGCGCCGGGAAACGCCCGGCTGTCAACCGCTGCATGATCAGTGTAGTCGGCCAGGAACGCCTCGAACCCCGCCTCATCGAACGGCGCCCCGCGGGCCGAGCAGGCCCGCGCATACAGCACCCGCGCCCCATCCCCAACCATCGCCGCCGTGTCCGGCAGGCTGAACCCCGCCAGCTTCCGCACCGCCATCGCCCGGTTCAGCGCCGCGGCCAGGTCCGGCACGGAATCCACCAGCGTCCCGTCCAGGTCCAAGATCAAAGTACGCTGCATCGCACTACGCCCGGTAAAACGGACGGTCGCCGGCGATCGTCACCCGCGTCCCGGTCCGAGTATGCGGGAAGTAATCCCACAATGCATGGTGCTGCGACGCCCGGTTGTCCCAAAACGCCACCGACCCCGGCGCCCAGCGGAAGCGGCACTGGAACTCCGGCGTCTCGATATGCCGGAACAGGAACGCTAGCAGCGCATCGCTTTCCGCCTTGTGCAACCCCAGGATGCGCGTGGTGAAGAACGAATTTACGAACAGCGCCTGTCGTCCCGTCACCGGGTGGGTGCGTACCACAGGATGCTCGGCCCGCGGATACACCCGGCCGCGGTCATCGGTGCCGTAACGCCCGCGATACAGCCCCTCCCCGTCATGCACGGCGGTCAGGCCCTCCAGCATGGTCCGCATCGGCTGCGACAGCGCCTCGAACGCCGCATACATGTTGGCGAACAGCGTGTCCCCGCCGACATCTGGCAGCACGCGCATCTGCAGCACGCTGCCCATCGGCGGCTCCGGGTCGCAGGACACGTCGGAATGCCAGCCCTCCCCGTTCACGAACGTCGAGTTCGCGTCGGCATGGATCACCATCACCTCCGGATGACCCGGCGCCGACGGCGCCGCAGGATGAACGTGCAGCGTGCCAAACCGCCGGCCGAACTCCTTTTGCTGCACGTGGTCCATCGTCTGACCGCGGAAGAACAGCACCAGGTTGTCCATCAGCGCGTCGTGCACGACCTGGAACGCCTCGTTGCCCAAGGGCCGGGACAGGTCAATGCCGTCCATCTCCGCCCCGATGGCGGGAGTGACCTTGCGTATGGTGATGTCGCCCTGCATCGCGTCCTCCGTTTTTGCGGCGGAGAGTGCTGCGCCAGGCACCGCCGGGTCAACTGTCGTTACCGCCGGGTCAACTGCCGTCCAGGCCATATGCTTCGGGAAAGAACAGGTCGCGCCACGTGTCCGCACGCGCCGCCAGCGCGCCAGCCGCTTGCATGAAGGCCATGAAGTCCATCACCCGCCGGGGCGTGGTGGTCCACTCGTTCTCCGGCCGGCGGATCATGTCGGCAACGGCAGGGACACCAAGGCGGGAATGCTCGGCCCGTGCCCAAACCGCGGCGGCCTCTTCGGGATGGTCACGTATGGACGTCATCGCGCGATCCAGCGCCGCCAGGAACGCCGCCACCACCTGCGGATGCGCCTCCCGGTAGCGGCCGGTGGTCCACACTAGGTTGAAGCTATGCGGCCCGCCCAGCACCTCATAGCTATCCAGCACCCGGTGGATGCGCGGCGATTGCAGCTCCTCATACATGTACGGCGCTGAGGTGAAGTGCGCCGTGATCTCCGTCCCGCCGCCCACGAGCGTCGCCTGTCCGTCCGGATGGCCCATTGAGACCGTCAGCGGGTCGAGCCGTCCGGACTGGCCTTCGCCGAACGCCTGCCCCGCTGCCATCTGCAGCACAACCGCCTGAATCGACACCTTCACCGCCGGCAGCGCAATGCGGTCGCGCTCAGTAAAGTCCGCAATTGAATGAACCCCGGGGCTGGAGGTGTTGAGCCAGATCGGCATGCTGCCCAGGGACGCCAGCGCCCGCACCCGCAGACTGGTGCGGGTACGGCCCCACAGGATCAGCATGGCGGTGACGCCGCCAGAGGCGATATCCAAGTTGCCGGAGATCAGCCCGTCATTGATCGGCGGCCCGCCGGTGAAGGTCACCCACTCCGGCTGCAGGTCCAAGCCGCGGGCGGTTCCCTCCTGCTCCAGCAGCTTGCTATCCTGCATCAGAATCAGCGGCAGGTAGGAGATGCCGAACTGCCGGGCGATGCGGACGGTCTCGGCCTGCACCGGACGTAAGGCGGCCACCAGCACGGCAGCAGCAAGCAGGAGGCGGTAACCAATGCGCATGATGGCCCTTGCGTTAAGTGGACGAAGCTAGGCCAGGGACCGCACAACCGAAAGCAGAGCCCTTGCGTTTCCCTGTTCCTTTGGGAGAGGGCTGGGATGAGGAGGTTTTGCTTGCCGAAGCAAGAACCACCGTTGCCGCCACACATAAGCCCTGCAAAGGACAGAACCGCACCATGGAGCCAGTCCGCGCCTCCCTAACTGCCGCCAGGACGGCAGTACTTAACGCCATCGGCGACCGCAGTCTCGTATAATTCCGGGCGGTTCTTAGGGTGAGGAGGCCTTGGCTGCGGGTGTAGAACGCCCTGACATCCCAGGATTCGGGCTTTTGCTGGCCAAGGGTCGCCTCGAAGGGCATCTCACCCCGGCCCTCTGGCGTCGGGAGAAGAAGGAGCGCTTATGCCCATGCCCCCTACCCGAGCCTTGTCCGTCCTTGCCGCCCGCTATCCGCAGCACCGCGCCTTCATCACTGGCGCCGCAAGCGGGTTAGGCCGCGCCCTCGCGCTGCGGCTCGCTGCAGCGGGCTGGCGCCTGGGCCTGAACGACCTTAACGCAACCGGCCTCACCCAGGTCGGCACGGAGGCCGGCGGCAACCCCGCCCTATATCCGTTCAACGTCGCCGACGCCCCCGCCTTTGAGACCGCAGCCGCATCCTTCCTAGCCACCCACGGCCCGCCCGACCTGCTGTTCAACAATGCCGGAATCGGCTGCGGCGGCCCGTTCCTCGACACCCCGCTCGCCCACTGGCAAGAGGTGGTGGACGTGAACCTGATGGGCACGGTCCACGGCGTCCGAGCCTTCCTGCCGGCCATGATCGCGCAACGCTCCGGCCACATCGTCAATGTCGCCAGCGCCGCCGCCTTTCACGGCTTGCCCAAATTCTCCGCTTACTCCGCCTCCAAGGCCGCGGTCGCAGCGCTCTCCGAGGCACTGCGGGCAGAACTGGCCGGCACCGGCGTGGACGTGACTCTCAAGATGACGACCTTCTACCGCGGCGCGGCCATCGGCGCGCACACCCGCGGCAGCGACGCCATACGCCGGCAAGCGCAGGCCCTGGTGGACCGCGCCCCGCTAGACGCCGGGGAAGCCGCCGACCGCCTGCTGGCCCAAATGGCCCGGCGCCGCTTCCATGCCGTCTATCCCGCACAGGCCCGGCTGCTATGGGCCATTAAGCGCCACACGCCGCGCCTATACTTGCACCTCGTACCGCCGGTGTTCGCCTGGCTGGAGCGCCACCTCGGCCCAGGCTAGCTGCCCAAGTGGCCCTAGCTGCCCAGCCAACCCAAGGCAAGGTCGCCCAGCCAGTCACACCTGCCTGACCGACACCCACCAGGCCTCGCAGGACCCCAGCTTTTCCACGTCTCGACCCCAACTACAAACAAGTTCTGGTTGCAGACTGACCACCGGCAGGA
The DNA here is from genome assembly GCA_964245505.1 of uncultured Acetobacteraceae bacterium. Classification (GTDB taxonomy): domain Bacteria; phylum Pseudomonadota; class Alphaproteobacteria; order Acetobacterales; family Acetobacteraceae; genus DASWOJ01. The sequence goes on from CAXTOB010000529.1 coordinate 3,843, forward strand.
CACAATCCCTCTAAACCGGCCTGAAAATGGTGCCGAGAGAGGGAGGCGACCACGCGACACATCCTGCTGCTGGTCCTGCTGGGCCTAGCTATTCCCGCCTACGCACAAATTGAGCTGCCGCAAGCCGCCCCGCCGGACGGCGCAGCCGTGTTCCGCACCCAATGCGGCACCTGCCACTCGCTAACGCCCGGCGAGGTCCGGCAAGGCCCGAACCTGGCCGGCGTGTATGGCCGCAAGGCTGGCACCCTGCCGGGCTACAAGTATTCCGCCGGGTTCGCCGACGCCGATTGGGGCTGGGACGAGACGCATCTCGACCCCTACCTCACCAATCCGCAATCGGTCATCAAGGGCGGCGTCATGGGCTACCGGCAATCGAAGCCCGAGGTGCGCCAGGCCGTCATCGCCTACCTCAAGGAGCAGAAGTGATGGCCAAACCCATCCACTCCATGATTCGCGTGCTGGACGAGGCCCGCTCCGTCGCCTTCTACCGCGACTGCCTCGGGCTGGCGGTCGCGGACCGCTACCCCTTCGACAACTTCACCCTGATCTACCTGCGCGATCCCAGCAGCCCGTTCGAGCTGGAACTGACGGTCAACGCCGGCCAGTCCGAGCCTTACAACTTCGGCGACGGCTACGGCCACCTCGCCGTCTCCGTGGACGACTTGGATGCGGACCGGTCCCGCATGGAGGTCGCCGGCGCCAGCCCCGGCCCAATCCGCGAGCTGATGCACGAAGGCGCGCTGCTCGGCCGCTTCTTCTTCGTCAAAGACCCCGACGGCTACAGCATAGAAGTGCTGCAACGCGGCGGACGCTTCGGCTGACCTAACGAAAACAAGACTAAACAGGGAGGACCATCATGCGAGAGATCGACCGCCGCACCGGCTTCAGCCGCCGCGGC
>CAXTOB010000530.1:0-4735 GCA_964245505.1 uncultured Acetobacteraceae bacterium
CGACATCGTGCCCGAAGTCAACCGCCTAGCCGCGGCAACCCGCATCTCCGGCGGCGGCGTGTTCTGGATCAAGAACACCTTCAACGCCGACAGCGCCCGCGAATGGTCCGTCATGCAGGACATGGCGACCCCAGAAGGCCGCCGCCGCCGCGCAGCCTCCATGTCCGAGGGCACGCCAGGCCACGCGCTATGGCCCGCGCTGGAAGTGCTCCCAGAAGACGAGATACTGCTGAAGTATCGCTACAGCGCCTTCCTCCCCGGCGCCTCCGACCTACCGGCCCGCCTGCGCGCCCGCGGCTTCGACACCGTTCTGATCACCGGCACCGTCACCAACGTCTGCTGCGAGTCCTCGGCCCGCGACGCCATGATGACCAACTTCCGCGTTGTGATGGTCAGCGACGGCAACGCCGCCATGACCCCAGCCGAGCACGACGCATCTTTAATCTCGCTGTATCTCTCGTTCACCGACCTAATGGACACCGACATGGTGATCGAGCGCCTGAGCCGCCGCGCCACCCAGGCGGCCCACGCGGCATAACGCCGCCCACCATCCGCCGTGACCCCGTCCCGTCACCACGGGCCGCTTACGACGCCGCAGTCCAGGGCCGGCACCCACCGTCCCATGAGCCGCCACGTCACCGCACCCCTCGCAATGACGGACGGATCAAACCAGAAACCGGCCCGCCCCAGGCACCGAAGGAGGACCCATGCCAGCCGCCCCACTCCCAAACAACCCACTCCCAAACGACCCATTCGTTGAAGCGACCGTGGCGATGATCGCCACCTGGCACGGCATAACGCCCCCCAACGAGGCCGCGCTCCGCATGGTCGCCGACCTCCGCAAGATCATCGCCGACTTCGAAGCCCAGCGCGGCACCCTGCTGTTCGAGGACGAGCCATCCAGCTTCGAGGCCGCCCTACTAGAAACCGCGACACCGGAACGCATGCCATGAGCACTGTGCTGGACCTGGCCGACCTATCCCTGGTGGACGCGGCAGAAGCAGTCCGCAAACGCGAGGTCTCCTCCGTAGCGCTGCTGGAGGCCTGCCTGCAGGAACTGGACGCCCACGAGGCCCAGGTGAACGCAACCATCTGGGTGGACCGGGACGCAGCCTTTGCCTCGGCCCAGGCAGCGGATGCCGCGCTTGCCGCCGGCGCAACCCCAGGTCCGCTGCACGGCCTGCCGCTGGCCCACAAGGACATGTACTACCAGGCCGGCCGCCTCTCGACCTGCGGCTCAGAAATCCGCCGCGACTTCGTGCCGAAAATAACGGCCACCGTGATCGCGCGCCTGGCCGCCGCCGGAGCCTTCGCCTACGCCGGCCTGAACATGGCGGAATACGCGCAGAACGGCACCGGCCACAACCGCCACTACGGCGACTGCCGCAACCCCTGGAACCCGCCCTACATCACCGGCGGCTCCTCCAGCGGCTCCGGCGCGGCCCTGGCAGCCCGCTTCACCTATGCCGCGCTAGGATCAGACACCGGCGGCTCCATCCGCCTCCCGGCCAGCGCCAACGGCGTAACCGGCCTCAAACCAACGCAAACCCGCGTCAGCCGCTACGGCGTAATGCCGCTCTCGTTCTCCGCCGACAACGTAGGGCCGCTGACCCGCAGCGCCCGCGACTGCGCCCGTGTAATGAGCGTCATCGCCGGCCACGACCCGCAAGACCCGACCAGCGCCGACGTCCCGGTGCCAGACTACGAGGCCACCCTGAACGGCGACCTGCGCGGAGTCCGCATAGGCGTGCCGCAGACCTACTTCCTAGACGGCGTTGACCCGCCGGTCCTGGCGGCATTCGAAGCCGCACTGGACGTCCTAGCCCGGCGCGGCGCGTCCCTGGTGCACCTGCCGCTCCCCCTGATGGACGCCGTAACCGCCTACGTCGCCGTCGTCTCCCGGGTAGAGGCAGCAACGATCCACGCCGCCTCCATGCGCGACCGTCCACAGGACCTAGCGACCCACATCAACGCCCGGGTGTTCACAGGCTACGCGATTCCCGGCACCTACTACGTCGAGGCGCTAAGCCGCCGCGGCCCGGTGCTGCGAGCCTTCGCCGCCGAAGTATTCGCCCAAGTGGACATCCTAGCCTCCCCCACCATACGCACCTGCCTCCCCACCCTGGCAGAAACCGACATAGACTCAGGCCCGCCGGGAACGGAAAACATAGCCCTAGGCATCTCCGCCAACACCCGCCCCTTCAACTACCTCGGCCTGCCCGCCCTCAGCATCCCGTGCGGCTTCGACCCACGAGGCCTGCCCATCGGCCTGCAGCTCGCCGCCCGCCCCTTTGCCGAGGCGCTGCTGCTGCGCGCCGGCGACGCCTACCAGCGCGACACGGACTGGCACACCCGCCGGCCCGCCATTGGAGAACACCGGACATGAGCGACGACGCGGCCCTGATGACCGAGATGGAGATGCTGGCACGCTACGCCGGCCTGGAAATCCCCGGCGACCGCAAGGCAACCCTGCTGCAAGGCTTCAAGGACCTACGCCAAATGCAGGCCCAACTGCGCCAGCCGCGCGACGCCACGCACGAGCCAGCCAGCACCTACTCGATCCTCAGCGTCACCCGGGGCCTGTAAAATGCAACTGCACGAGCTTTCCATCGCCGAAGCCGGCGCCCGCCTACGCGACGGCACGGTAACCGCCGCCGCCCTGGCCGAAGACGCCCTATCCCGCATCGCCGCCATCGACCCGGCCATCGACAGCTTCATCACTATAACCGCCGAGCGCGCCCGCGCTGACGCCGCCGCAGCCGACCGAGACTTCGCCGCCGGAATAGACCACGGCCCCATGCAGGGCGTGCCCTACGCACTAAAGGACATCTACGACACCGCAGGCATCCGCACGACCTGCCACTCCAAGCTGCGCCTGAACAACGTCCCGGAACAAGACAGCGTAGTCGCAGCCCGGTTCCGCGCCGGCGGCGGCGTCCTGCTCGGCAAAGTCGCCACCCACGAGTTCGCCCTAGGCGGCCCATCCTTCGACCTGCCGTTCCCGCCAGCCCGCAACCCCTGGAACCCCGAGCACATCCCCGGCGGCTCCTCATCCGGCTCCGGCGCAGCGGTAGCCGCCGGCCTGGTCCGCATGGCGATGGGCTCCGACACCGGCGGCTCCATCCGCGGCCCCGCCGCCTACTGCGGCACCATCGGCCTAAAACCAACCTACGGCCTGGTATCCCGCCGCGGCGTCTTCCCGCTCTCCACCACGCTAGACCATTGCGGCCCGCTAAGCTGGACGGTGGAGGACAGCGCGATCGCCCTGCAGGTGATCGCCGGCTACGACAAGCTAGACCCGGCCAGCGTGGACCTGCCCGTCCCCGACTACCGCGCCGGCCTCCGGGACGGCGTAGAGGGCCTACGCATCGCCCTACCGCGCCACTTCTACCGAGACGCCGAGGGCCTATCGCCCGAAGTCGCCGCCTCCATCGACCAGGCCGCCGAAACCCTCTCCCGCCTAGGCGCCGTGGTCGAGGAAGTGACGCTCCCCCCCTACGAGCAGTTCAACGCCTGCGGCCGCGTCATCATGTTCGCCGAGGCCTACGCGATCCACGAGCAGGACTTCCAGCAGCGCCCGCTCGACTTCGGCCTGCTGACCTACCTGCGCATGGTTCTGGGCGCCTTCATCACCAGCGCCGACCTGCACCAGGCAATGCGGCTACGGCGCGAGCTAGCCGTCGCGGTAAATCGGCAATTGCTGACCCACGACGCCCTGATCACCGCCACCGCCCTGGCCCCAGCGCCGCGCTTCGCCGACTTCGAGCCCGGCATCCTACCCAACTGGCCCATCCAGACCATGCCCTTCAACGTCACCGGCAACCCGGCGCTCTCCGTCCCGACCGGCTTCTCGACCACCGGCCTACCCCTAGGAATGCAGATCGTCGGCCGCGCCTTCGACGAGGCGACCGTCCTGCGCATCGGCGCCGCGTTCGAGGCCGCCACCGGCCTGCATGAACGGCGCCCATCCCTGGCGCAAACCGCACCGGGAGGCCGCACCCCGGCCGCAAGGAGTTCCGTGTCCGCATGACGGCGGAGTTGCGACGTTAAGGGACGTCAGGAAGGCCGCTGCTTCGTCAGGCTCAGTCAGTCGTGATGCGCCTGGCGAGGAACGGTCAAAATGGGGAGCCGTTAGTGTGACTTAACCTGACTGAACATGGCGTGCGGCATGGGGCCGCGTCGTGCTTTCTAGTGGGACTGCGAAAGAGGCCCGCCATGTCCGCCACCCTATCCGACGTTGACCTTGCCGAGATCACTCCTGCTGAGATCGCATACCTCACCCAATGGGGTCAGGCCAACAAGCTCGCGGTCACCGTGGCATCCGCCGGGCTCGCACTCGCTGATGAGGTTGCCCTGATTGACGCCGTGTCCGCCCGTGCGACCTGGACCATGCACCGAGCGGTGGGACACCTTTGGTTGTCGCTCAGGGAAGACCGGCCAGGACCTGACTGCCGCGGCTGGACGGTGGCAGTCAGCTCGGTCGAGGAAGCAACAAGCCGGATCGCGGATGCCTCCGCACGTGTCTGGCACTAGCTGAGACCGTTTCCCAGCAGGCCCGCCCCCGCAGAGTAGCCAAACCGCACTGCGTTCGCCAACGCAGATCAGAAGCTGCTGCGCATGACGATATTCTCCAACGCTTCCTGCCGCCCGCTCCGAGGCAGCGGTCCAGTGCCTACCCCCGCTGCATGGTCCGCCAGCTCCGGCAAGCCCATCCCCCCAGACAGTATCCCAACCC
>CAXTOB010000531.1:0-4710 GCA_964245505.1 uncultured Acetobacteraceae bacterium
ATACAGCGTCACGGCGCGGGCACGCCCGGCAGCGCCCATGCGCGCGCGCAGCGCCGGGTCTGCCGCCAACCTGCGCAGGGCGGCGGCGAGGGGCGGCACCTGCATAGGCGGCACCAGCAGGCCGGTCTCGCCGTCCACCACCTGCTCCCGCGGGCCGCGTATGTCGGTCGCGATGACGGGAAGTGCGGTCAGCATCGCCTCGATGACCGACATCGGCAGGCCCTCGAAGTGGCTCGGCAGGGCGAAGATGTCGGCCGCCGCCAGCACGGCAGGGATGTCGTCGCGGTAGCCCAGCAGGCGCACCGTACCCGGCGCCGCCTGCCCGAACAGGTCGGACGGGTCAGGGCCATGATCGCTGGACAGGCGGTTGCCGACGATCCACAGCTCGGCGCCGGGCAGGTCCCGCATGGCGGCCAGTAGCTCCTGATGGCCCTTGTGGCGCACCAGGCGGGAGACGATCACCACGACCAACTGGTTCTCTGGCACGCCAAGGGCAGCGCGGATGCAGGTGCGGACCGCAGGGTCGGGCCGGAAGCGGGCGGGACTGCGGCCATTGCCGACCGGGGTGGCCCGCCGGGCAATGCCGAGGCGCCGGGCATCCGCTGCCTCCTCCGTCGAGACCGTCAAGTAGGTGTCGGTCATGCGGCCGCCCAGCCACTCAATGATGAGGCCGAGGGCACGGCGCGGCCAGGGGCCAGGCTGGTTGAATAGGAAGCCGTGGCAGGTATAGGCGACCCGTGGCACCCCGGTGAGGCGCGCGGCCAGCCGGGCGATGAAGCCGCTGATCGGCATGTGGGCATGCAGCAGGTCCGGACGCTCCGCCCGCAATAGCCGCATCATCGCACGCAGCGCCCGCCATTGGGCGCGTGGCGACAGGCTGCGCGCCATCGGCACCGCGGCGACACGCAGCCCGGCGGCGCGGGCGTCGTCCAGCAGCGGACCATCCGCCGACACGCCGAGCACGTCGTGGCCCCGCGCCTGGGCGGCGAGCATCAGCGGCATCAGGAAGTGCCGCAGCGAGAAATCCACGTTGGTGACCTGCAACACCTTCATGCCTGCTCCCTCTCCCTCCGGGAGAGGGTTGGGGTGAGGGAAACCGCACGCGCCGGACTTGGATGCGGCAGGTGCAGTGACGGGAAGGTTTGCCGCTGCGTTGCCTTTCCCTCACCCCGACCCTCTCCCGGCGGGAGAGGGAGAAGGGTCATCCTATTTCCACCACCACGCGCCCGCGGATCTGCCCGGCGATGATCCGCGCGCCGGCGTCCTGCACCTCTTCCAGCGGGATCGTCGCCGTCATCCCATCCAGCTTGTCCAGGTCAAGCTCCTTCGCGAGCCGTCCCCAGGCCACCACCCGGCGCGCCTTGGGCACCGTCACGCTGTTCACGCCCAGCAGCGCCACGCCGCGCAGGATGAAGGGCGCCACCGACGCCGGCAGGTCCATGCCGCCCGCCAGGCCGCACGCCGCGATGGCGCCATCCGGGCGCGTCATCGACAGCAGGTTTGCGAGCGTCGCCGAGCCAACGCTGTCCACCCCTGCCGCCCAACGCTCCTTCGCCAGTGGGCGCGGCGCCCCGGCGAGGGTGGCGCGCTCCACGACCTCCGCCGCGCCGAGGTCGCGTAGATAGCCCTCCTCCGCCATCCGCCCGGTGCTGGCGATCACGTGCCAGCCCGCGGCGGCCAGCAATGCCACCGCGACGGAGCCGACGCCGCCAGCGGCCCCGGTCACAACCGCCGGGCCATGGGCGGGGCGCAGGCCGTGATGCTCCAAGGCCATCAGGCACAGCATGGCGGTATATCCGGCGGTGCCGATGGCCATTGCGCGGGCAGCGGTCAGGCCAGCCGGCAGCGGGATCAGCCATCCCGCCGGTACCCGGCTACGCTCGGCATAGGCGCCCAGGTGGGTTTCGCCGGTGCCCCAGCCATTCAGCAGCACGGCGTCGCCGGGCTTGTAGTCGGGGCTGTCCGAGGACTCGACCACGCCGGCGAAGTCTATGCCGGGGATCATCGGGAAGCGGCGCACCACGGGCGACTTGCCGGTCAGCGCTAGGCCGTCCTTGTAGTTCAGGCAGGAATGGGAGATGCGGACGGTGACGTCGCCCTCCATCAGCCCGGCCTCCGGGAAGTCGCGCAGGGTTGCAGACTGGCCGCCCTCGGTCTTGTCGATCACCATTGCCCGCATTGGTGCGGCCCTCCCGGCTGTGTGTCCTGGTTCTGCACGGCCTGGTGGCTTATCTGCAACCCTTCGCCCGGTCGGCAGCTCGCGTTCGCAACGCGAGCATTGAAGGGAGTCATGTCAGCATCGTCGCAAATATGCTGCGACGCAGCGCGGCGTCTGTCGCTAGCATAGGTTCAGGACCTGCGATCGAAGCTCGCCTAGAGACGCCGCCTCACGTTGCCTAAGCAGGCTTACGCGGCCTGTCACACAGAAGACCTGCGGCCGTGCCAGGCCGCATAAGCCTGCTCAAGTCTTTATCTGTGCGCAAACCTCCAGAGGCTTGCTTGGCTTTCGTGGCGAAAGCAGTGCTGCGGATTGGCGGTTGGGAAATGAGGGGCACCCCCAGCACGGACAGCATTGCGGCCGGGGTGTTGACCTATGCACCAGCCATTTTACCGCGTGCTGGATGTTTAACGGACCGGGCGCACCTTCCGCACGAGTTCACGCAGCACCAAGAGGATGCCTTCGGTTTTCCCAGCGGTGCGCCGTGCCGGGCCTGCCTCGCTCAACGGCGTCGAAGTCGTGCAGGCCCGGCACGCTGGCGCGGGATCAAAGGCGACCCTTGCACCAGCCTGCGGCGTATTTGTCCTCGTCAGTCCGCTGCCGCCACGATCGTGAACAAGGTTTGGCCAAGGCGTGAACGCACGACCAGAACGGACCATGACCCTGCACGCGCGAGCTCGGCGGCTCGTCGGGGAAGTGGATCAATGCAAAATCCAAAATCCCACGCGGAGTAGGATCGCCCACAAAACCAGGCTCAGCGTTATGGACACGCCGATGCCGACGACGGGCGCCAGGCTCCCAGCCGGGTAAGACGCGTCGTCAGAAGCGGGATACTCAGGAATGATTTCCGCATTAGCCGCATTTCTCAGAAGTGGAATAAGCTCCGGGCTTACATGAGCAGGGCGCCCTGGCCGTCGGCGGTCAGGGGCAGCCGTGCTGATCGGCGTAGCCGCAGCAGGCGAAGTCTCTTTCTGAAGGGGTTCTGTTGCCTGCTTCATCATATACGCCTCCATACGGCTCCAAGCGGCATCCGCTATGTCCGGCAAGAACCGGATCAGCTAGACGATACCGTGATGTAAGCTTGTAATAAGAGGTCGGGGTTCCCGTGGTCCCGTCAGAAAGTGTACAAACTTGGTCGGGTTTGGAGAGCTTCGGGGCGTCCGCTTCTTCCGCTCACTTGACGGGCATTCTAGTCAATTGAAAATCGGCAAACTTTTTAAAGTTGTGGAGTAGCCTGGTACAAACAAAATTTAACGGTCTGTGCCCGCTGCAAGAACCCACTTGGGGCGGTTTGCACTTCCACCTTGGGTTGAGCGCACCTTGGCGTGCCTGTTACGGGATGCGTTGAATACCAGCGTTCCTGCAATATGCTGCAAGGGCGTGCGCCTGGCTCGCGTCGGCGGTCAGAAGCACCCTCCGGTTGAGACGACGCGTATGCTAGCCATCTTCTGGCCGCGGCTGTGGGTGTGAGCATGGATCCGGGCGCTGCGGCACTTTCACTCGATATCGCGCCGCCCGGCGTATGGCTCCGGGTTACGCCGATGACGGTAGCCTCTGAGGTGCGCTGATGCCTGTTGGCTGAAACACGGGCGGCTTTTCGACCGCTTCGCCCCCCTAGGCATCACAGCCACGGGCTTGATTGAGTCCGCATGCATCGCCTTTGTTGCACCCGGACTTAGCTGTGAGACCTGACAGGCTCTTCTTAACGCACGTCGCCGTTCCGAGTTGTTTTGGATCGGTGGTGCTGATGATGGACGAGACAAGCGTATTCAAATCCAGGTTGCCCCTGGATACGTGGATCAGCGACCGCCGCAGCTGATAAACAAAACCAGCCGGGCCGCTCAGGTCAACTTGCATCATCACAAAGGTATGCCTTGGCAGCATGGCGAGTGCAGCCCTTTTCAAAACTCTGTCCTTACTTCTTGAGCAACTTCAACCCCGGCCCGAGTAGGGCGTAACATCATGGATGTTTCGATGACCCAGCATCCCTCCTTGCAGGCAAGAATTTTCAGCCATTTTCTTTCCGGAACCGCACTGAAGAGTTTTTCATTCCCAATCGCTTTATTGACGCCGCACTGACGTCGCCCGCGTCCCCGATCTGCCGTTCGCCCCCGCTGCGCTCCTTAGTAGGGCCGGCATGTCGCGGAGCCGCTCGCCGAACTCGGGGCCGGCAGCATGATACGATGCGACCTGCGGCACGCTTTTGCGCCAGCCAACGCTTGCCGCCGCGCCCCGGACCACCGACCCTATTGGAATGCAATACTTCCCCATCTTCCTGTCCCTGACCGGCCGCCGCGTGCTGGTGATCGGCGAGGGCGAGGCCGCCGAGCGTAAGGCCGGCGCCCTCCGCCGGGCCGGCGGGCTGGTCGCAACCGCCCCACGCTTCGGCGCCGGTGGCGCCGGTCTGCTGGACGACTGCGCCCTAGTGATCGGCGCCGACGCGCCCGATGACGAGCTGACGGCGCTCTCGGCGGCGGCGCAGGCGCGCGGTA
>CAXTOB010000532.1:0-3674 GCA_964245505.1 uncultured Acetobacteraceae bacterium
GTTGATGCTTGCCCCCGCTGCCCAGGCGCAGTTCGCCTCCCCGCGCCGAGCCCCGGGCACCCCGGCGCCCCAGCCGCTGACCCGCACAGATCCCGTGGCGTTCACCGCCGATGAGGTCCAGTACGACCGCGACAACGCCTTGGTGACGGCTACCGGCAACGTCGAAGCATGGCAGAACGACAATATCCTGCGCGCCGACAAGATCACGTTCGACCGCAACACCAACGTCGCCGCCGCGTCCGGCCACGTGGTCATCGTACAGCCGGACGGGCAGGTGCTGTTCAGCGACTATGCCGAGCTGACGGAGGGCCTGCGCGACGGCGTGCTGCGCGGCATGCGTGCGATCCTGGCCGAAAACGGCCGGCTGGTCGCCAACGGCGCCCGCCGCACGGATGGCAAGATCAACGAGCTGTCACGCGGGATCTACACGACCTGCAACCTGTGCGCCGCAGACCCGACGAGGCCGCCGTTGTGGCAAATCCGCGCCCGCTCGATCGTACAGGACACAGAAAACAAACGGATCGAGTATCGCGACGCCGTCGTGGACATCTACGGCGTGCCGGTCGCCTATCTGCCATACATCTGGCACACCGACCCCTCGGTGCGCCGGGCCAGCGGCTTTCTGGTGCCGGATTTCGGCACCAGCAAGCACCTTGGCGGCTTCCTGCGCGCACCGTATTTCTGGGCGATCGACGAGCAGTCGGACGCGACGATCACGCCGACCTTCAACACCCAGAACTTTCTTAACGTGAACACCGACTATCGCCGCCGCTTCAACGATGGGACGTTGCGGGTGGACGGGTCCATCGGCATAGACCAGAACAAGCCGCAAGCCGCTATCTTCGCTCGCGGCGCTTTCGCCTATGACGACACCTGGCGCTATGGCTTCGACATAGACCGGGCATCCAGCTCGAAGTATCTCAACGATTACTCTGCCAATGGACGCGGCGACGTGCTGACCAGCACCGTCCACCTGGAGGGCTTCGGCACCGGCGCCTATACCCGGCTGGACAGCATCGCTTACCAGGGGCTGGTGAGCAGCATCGTGCAGCAACGCCTGCCCTACGTGCTGCCGCGCTATCAATATAGCTTCTTTGGCGAGCCGGATGCGCTCGGCGGCCGGCTGAGCTTCGAAACGGTGGACTTCAACGTCATCCGCGAAGTCGGCACCAACACGCAGCGTGCTGGCGCCGTACTGAACTGGCAGCGGCCTTTCGCCGGGGCGTTCGGCGAGGTGTATGGGCTGACGCTGCAGAACGTCGCCGCCGGCTACACCGCGACCAGCCTGAACCAGAACCCCAACTATGCCCGCGTCAGCAGCGCGGAAACGGCGCGGGACCATCCCCAGGTCGCCATCGAGGTGCACTGGCCCCTGGTGCGCGACGGCGGTGAGTTGGGCACCCAGACCATCGAGCCGATCGCGCAGATCGTCGCCGGCCCGAACACGGGAGGTGGCCAGCGCACCCTGCGCGTCCCTAACGAGGACAGCCTGGATTTCGAGTTCACCGACCAGAACCTGTTTTCGCTCAACAAGTTCCCCGGCATCGACCGGCTGGAAGGCGGGCTGCGCGCCAACGTCGGCCTGCACCTGAACTGGTCCGTGGGCACTGCCGCGGTGGATGCGCTGGTTGGGCAAAGCTACCGCGAACACCGGGACGACACCTTCCCCGTGGGATCGGGGCTGGAGAGGCGGGCGTCCGACATCGTGACCCGCACCACCGTGACCCCGGCGCCCTGGCTGGACCTGACCGGGCGCACCCGGGTGGACAACCGCAACGGCAACATACGCTTTGCCGACGCGATCGGCAGCACGGGGACGCCGCTGCTGCGGCTGAATGCCGGCTACATTTACTCGGCGGTAAACCCCTATTATTATTATGATACCCAGGCGGTGCCGGCCAGCTACTACGTGCACCGCAACGAGGTGACGGCTGGCATCAACTCGCAATTCGGCCACTATAAGTTCGGCGCTACGGCGCGGCGGGACGTGAACCTCAACAAGATGACCAGCGCCGGGCTGCGTGCGACCTATGAGGACGAGTGCTTCATCTTCGATGCCAACTTCACGAGGCGCTATACCAGCCTCAACGGCGACAACGGCGCCAGCACGTTCCTGCTGCAGATCACCCTGAAGACCGTTGGCCAGTTCGGCTTCCATCCAAGCTAGCCAAGCCGTACAGACCGGCCGCACGTAAATCTTTGTTTACGCCGCGCCGGCGTATATGAACTGCCGGGCGAAAAGCACATCCGACAACCGGCACACCAGCCCCGCCCTAAGTAGGACACGCCGCATGGCTCTGATCCGCCCCTTTCTCCTCCTCACTGCAATTGTGGCAAGCCTGCCTGCCGCAGCGCAGCCTCGCCGGGTCAGGCCGGGCGGGGTGCCAGGACCGCAAACCATCGCAGCCCAAGGGGCCGCCACCGCCGTCCCTGCCAGCACGGCCGGACAGGAGCGCATCATCGCCGTCGTCAACGGCGATATCATCACGACCGGGGACGTGATCAACCGCGGCCGCCTGTTCGCGCTCAGCACCGGGCTGCCCATCACCCCTGAGGTGCTGGAGCGCCTGCGCCCGCAGGTAGCCAGGCAGCTGGTGGACGAGCGGCTGCGTTTGCAGGAGGTGCAGCGCCGCAAGATCGCCGTCAGCGACCGCGAGATCGCTGACGCCATTGCCGACATCGAGCAACGGAATGGGATGCCCAAGGGCGCGCTCAGCGCCAGCCTGAACGGACGCGGCGTCGCACTGCGGACGTTGATCGACCAGGTGCGGGTGCAGATTGGCTGGACCCGCGTGCTTCGCCAGGAGCTAGGCGCCCGGGCCGACATCAGCGACGCCGACGTGGCCGAGCAGGTCCGGCTGTTCAAGGAGCAGATCGGCAAGCCCGAATACCAGGTGCGCGAGATCTTCATCCCCATCGAGGATCCGTCCCGCCGCCCGGACGCGCAGCGGTTTGCCGATACCGTTATCACGCAGCTCCGCGCCGGGGCGCCGTTCCCGGTGGTTGCGGCGCAGTTCAGCCAAAGCCAAACCGCGCTGCAAGGCGGCGACCTCGGCTGGGTGCGCGCGAACCAGTTGGACCCGGAGGTGGCGACCGTCGTTACGCAGATGCCGCCCGGCGCCGTCAGCAACCCGATCGCCGTGCCCGGCGGCATCACCATCGTATCGCTGGGGGCCAAGCGCGACGTCGGGCGGGAGGAGTCCACGGTGATGCACATCCGCCAGGTGTTCATCCCCTTTCCCACGCCGTTGAACCCCGGCGCGCCCACCCCGCAGCAGCGTGCCGCCGTGGAACAGGCCACGGCCGTGTCCAAAAGCGTGAAGACCTGCGCCGATATGGAAGCCGCCAACACCAAGGCCGGCGCAACCCGTCCGTCCGACCCCGGCGAACTCCGCCTGGAGGCCGTCGGCTCGCCGCCGCTGCGCGCGCTGCTGAGCGGTATGGCGCCGAACGCGCCGAGCAAGCCGGTGGTCGCGAGCGAGGGCGTGGCAGTGCTGATGGTCTGCTCCCGCGAAACCAAGACCGCCGCCGAGCCGTCGAAGCAGAAGATCACCAACCGCTTGCTGGGCGAGCGGATCGAGTTGGCGTCCCGCCAACTGCAGCGTGACCTGCGCCGCCGGGCAGTGATGGAAGAGCGGAGCTGACACTGACGCTTCTCCCTCTCCCTCCGGGAG
>CAXTOB010000532.1:3684-4687 GCA_964245505.1 uncultured Acetobacteraceae bacterium
CGCACAGCCCCGGTCCGCCCCCCCCGCCGGGGCGTGGGTGGGGGTGCGGCCAAGGCCGCAAGGGCTCGGTTTAATGACTTCGTGCGGGATAGGGCCAGTGCTGGCTCCTGTCATGCTGCTGGGCTTCACTCACCCCGACCCTCTCCCGGAGGGAGAGGGGGCAGACAGCATCTTTGACCCTTCCGCCGCTTCGTGAAGTTATTGCCCGGCATGGTTTGGATGCCCGGCGCAAGCTGGGGCAGCACTTCCTGCTCGATGCCAACCTGACCGCACGCATTGCGCGGGAGGCCGGGGACATGGCCGGGCGCAATGTCGTGGAAGTCGGCCCTGGTCCTGGCGGGCTGACCCGCGCGTTGCTGGAGACCGCCGCCGCTGGGGTACTGGCGGTGGAGGTGGATGCGCGCGCCATCGAGGCTATGGAGGAGCTGGCCCAGTCCTATCCCGGCCGCCTGCGCGTGCTGGATGCGGACGCGACACGGCTGGACCTGGCTGCCCTGGTGCCGGCGCCGCGGGTGATCACGGCCAACCTGCCATACAATGTTGCGACCCCCCTGCTGATCGGCTGGCTGCGCCAGGCCGGGCAGTGGGAGCGGATGACGCTGATGTTCCAGTTGGAGGTGGCCGAGCGAATCGCCGCCGCGCCGGACACCGATGCCTATGGCCGCCTGTCGGTGCTCGCGGGCTGGACCTGCCGCACTTCGCTGCTGATGCGCCTACCGCCGGCCGCCTTCACGCCGCCCCCCAACGTGTGGTCGGCCGTTGTCGGCCTGCAGCCGCATCCGGAGCAGCCATCCCCGGAGCTGTTCGCCACCATGGAGCGGCTGACGGCTGCCGCCTTTGGCCAGCGGCGTAAGATGCTGCGGGGTGCCTTGCGGCCGCTCGGCGGCGAGGCGCTGCTGGAGCGGGCCGGCATCGCGGGGGAGCGGCGGGCGGAAACGCTCAGCGTGGCGGAGTTCGACCGGCTGGCGCGTCTGCTGTGATCGCTGGCGCGCCTGCTGTAATC
>CAXTOB010000533.1:0-4685 GCA_964245505.1 uncultured Acetobacteraceae bacterium
GTCCTGGCCGGACCAGGCTTCGCCCCGGTGCCTGGCGTCGCGGAGGACGTGCTGATCTGCCGGACTTGGCGCGGGACGCTGGAACGCCAGCACGGCATCCGCTTTGCCCCACCCGACGTCGCAGCCCGCTTCTCCTACGAGCGCGTGCCCCCGTCCGGCCCTACCTTCGGCTTCCACGGCCTGTTCAACGCCTGGCGCCACCTGGACGACGCCGGGCTGGCCGGGATCGTGACGCTGCTGCCCGGCCCGGCGCTGCACGGGCGGGAGTTTGCCGAACTGGTCGCGCTATGCTTCCAGCATGGACGCCATGCGGTGCTGCCAAGCATGGGCAGCCGATGGGCGGCGGAGCAGAACGCGGCCGCGATGACCAACGCTCTGCGGAGCGTGCTGGGTGGGGACGGCCTGGCGCAGGACTGCCTGCGGCGGATGGGCCTCAGTTAGCAACCCATTACTGCATAAATGGGAAGCAGGATCAGGCCGGGAACCGAGTCTGGTTCACCGCCAGCAGGGCGCCGGTGCATACAAAGGCCAAACTCCCGCCGGCGGTGGGACCAACACGTCAACTGGTCAAAGCGTCCTCCAGCCGCGCACCCGTTTGCGGCTTGCGGCCCGGCGCCGGGGCAGGCGCATGCGCGTCCATGGCTTGATCGAGTGCTGCACAGGTTTGCAGCACTTCTCCCGCCGGAACCGGCCGGCTGAACAGGAAGCCTTGCACCTCCGTGCAGCCTGTCCGCTCGAGCAGGGCAAGCTGCTCCCGGGTTTCCACCCCTTCGGCCGTCGTCGCCATGCCGAGCTTCCCGCACAGCTCGGTGATGGAGCCGACGATCGCGTCGCTGTCGCCGTTGCCGCCGAGTCCCTCAATGAAGGAACGATCAATCTTGATCTTGTCGAACGGAAACCGGCGCAGGGTGCTTAACGAGGAGTACCCGGTCCCGAAATCGTCCATTGCGATGCTGACCCCGAGAGCTCTGAGTTGCTGCAGCGTGGCCAGCGTCGCATCGGTATCCTCCAGCATGGCCGTCTCGGTAATCTCGAGCTCAAGTCGCGTCGGCGCGAGGCCCGTCTCGTCCAGCGCGGCTGTCACGTCTCGGACCAGCATCCGGCTGCCCAGTTGAACCGCCGAGAGATTGACCGCAAGCTTGACGTTCGCGGGCCAGGATATTGCATCGCGGCAAGCCTGGAGCAGCACCCACGCGCCGATCGGCACGATCAGGCCGACCTGCTCCGCCAACGGGATGAACTCCGCCGGAGAGATCATGCCGCGCTCGGGATGCCGCCACCGGATCAGCGCTTCCATGGCCGCGACGGCGCCGGACCGGACATTGATGAGCGGCTGGTAGAACATCTCGAACTCGCGGGTCAGCAAGGCCCGCCGCAGCTCCACTTCCATCAGCCGCCGCGCCTGCATCAAGGCGTCCATCTCCGGCTCGAAGAAGCGATGGCAGCCGCGGCCGTCGGCCTTGGCGCGGTATAGCGCGAGATCGGCATTCTTCAGGACTTGATCCGCGCTGTTTCCGTCGCTCGGGACGACCGCGATGCCGATGCTGGTGCCGACGATGACCTGATGCCCGTGCAGGTGGTAGGGCTCGCTCAACGCCGCGACGATCCGCAATGCGAGGGATGTCGCGGACGTGGGCTCGTCAAGACCCGACTGGATGATGGCAAACTCGTCCCCGCCCAGCCGGGCAACGGTGTCGCACTCCCGAACCTGCAGCCGCAGGCGCCCAGTCACCGCCCGCAGCAATGCGTCGCCGGTTGAATGACCCAGCGTGTCGTTGACCGACTTGAACTGATCCAGGTCCAAGTAGAAGACGGCGCTCAGATCCCCCTGGTGTCCCCGGGCGATGGCATCCGTCAGCCGGTCATGGAACAGCACGCGGTTCGGCAGGCCGGTCAGGGCGTCATGATGCGCCATGTGCTGGATTTGAGCTTCGGCGTTGCGGCGCTCGGTGACGTCCTCGATGACCACCAGCCACCCATTCTCTGCGGCTGGCTGGTAGTTGACCGCGAACGAACGGCCATCCCCAAACATGCAGCCCTCATTGCCGCGGGCGCCCATTATCTTGAGCCGGTGGAGGATGCTGACGAGCTGCTCGATATCGCGGGTTGGCAGCCCCGCGCCGGAGGCCAGCCGGAACAGCGTCTCGAACGTGGTTCCGCAGGGGACTGCGGCTTCCCGCACGCCGAGCAACTCGTAAACGCGCTGGTTTGCCACGACCAGCCGGTCGTCCACGTCGAACATGCACAGCGCATGCGACATATTGCTCATCGCGACCCCGAACCGTTCGTTCTGGAGGTGCATTGCCCGCTCCGCCATGGCCCGCTCGTTCGATAACCTGAGCAGGCTTTCCGCGTTGAGCCTGGCGGCGTCCGCCGCGGCCTCGGACCCTTGCGCCTGATGGAGGCGGCGTTGCCCACGCACCATCCGCAGCGATATGAGGGCCGCCGCAACGATCAAGGCGCCGAGCAGGACAGCTGCCCCGCCAAGGCTTGCGGCCTCCTGGCGCCAGGCTTGCAGGATGCTCAAGCTGCTGTTGGACACGGTAAGCATAATTGGAAAGTGCTGCAGCAGGCGGCGGGTATAGAGCCGGTCGATGCCGTCCACGAGGCTCGTCTGGTGGATGATCTTTTCTTGCGCACCGGGGTCTTCGATGCCCTGGAATATGGGTTGTCCGGAAAACGAGTCGCCGATGCGGGGTTCGACATGCGGATACCGGGCCAGCAGCACGCCATCATTCCGAAACAGCGCCACCGAGCCGTCCGGCTGGGGCGCGGCTGCCCCATAAAGCCGCTCAAGGTAATTCAGGTTGATCGCCCCAACGATCAACCCCAGCATGGTGCCGTCAGCGGAGACGAACTTGCGGGCGATGTAGATATTCCAGCTGTTATTGCTCCGGTTCTGAACTGGCCTGGCAACGAAGCTGACCGTGCCTGGCTCGTCTTTCAGCGCCCTGAAGTAATCCCGGTCGGCGACATTGACCGTGGGAATCGGCCAGAAGCGGCTGAAATTTATGACATTGCCGTCGGCATCAACCGCAATGATCGCGTCAACTTGCGGCAGTCCGGCAATACGGTTGCGGAGCTGCTCGTGGACAGCCCGGCCCTCCATCCAGCGGCGGAATTCATCGGGCGTGTTGACGCCGTCATTCTGCATTTTCTCCACGATGCTGACTTCGATCAGCTTGACCGCCTCGAAGGCACGCTCGGCCTGGTCCGCCAGAACTGCCGCCAAGCCTTTTAACTGGTTGCCGGCCGCAGTCAGTTCATGGTTCCGAAGCTGTGTGACGATCGTGCCGGTCGTCACCGTAAGGATGAGGATAAGCACAACGACGATGGTCAGGACTTGGCTGCTGAGCCCAGCCCATGGCCAAGACCGCCAACGGACAACATGCCCGTCCCTCACCGACGCATGTCCGCCTGCAAGGGTGAACCATTTTCCAATTCAGGTGCCATGCCATCAGTCTGCCAATCCCGTATTAATTTACTGTAAATGGGAGCGCCGTACACCCAAGACCCGCTTGATCAGAAACTGATCGGGCTGCCGTTGCGGGTGGGCGCAGGCACCTTCAACTCCACGGCCGGTCGGCGCGCAGCAGGCACGCGGGACGGATTGCCACAGGGAAAATTGTCGCAAGAAACGGATAAGGCCAAGCTGACCCATATCTAGCCCGGCTGGGCATTCCCGACAGTGCACCTTGGCGGCCGAACCTCCCCGGATCAGCACAGCGCCAGACTCAGCACAGCGGCGCAGCCCGGCCGCACCACTGTTGCAACCCTGGCGCAGTCATTGCAAGGATAGTGCGTGACCCCAACGGAAACCACTCAGCTTCCGGCGCTCTCGCCGCCGTTTGCCCGATCCGTCGCCCCTGCCGCCCCCCGGCGCAGGCTGCGCATCCCCGAGGCTTGGCTCGGCCTGGTTTCCGTCGCCGCAATGCTCCTGGCCTGGTCAGGGCTGTCCGCCAGCGGCGCCGTGCCGCGCGACCTGCTGCCCACCCCCTGGGATGTCTGGACGGCAGCGCGGGAGATCATGCGGGACGGCTACCGCGGCACGACACTGCAGGGCAACGCGCTGTCCACGCTGGGCCGGATGGCCGGCGGCTTCGGCCTGGCGACGCTCCTCGGCGTGCCCCTGGGCCTCTGGATGGGCCGGGTACGTACTGTCCAAGCCGCGCTCGGCTGGCTGGTGCAGTTCATGCGCCCGCTGCCGCCGCTATCCTACATGATCCTGCTGATCCTATGGCTAGGCACCGGCGACGGCTCCAAGACGGCGCTGCTATTCCTGACCGCCTTCCCGATCATCATCGCCGCCAGCGCAGCCGGCGCCGGCACGGTATCCCTGCAGCGCATCCAGGCAGCCCAGGCCCTCGGCGCCTCGCGCGCCCAGGTTCTGCGCCATGTCGTGCTGCCCTCCGCCGCGCCGATGGTGTTGACGGGATTGCAGATCGCCCTGGCGGCGGCATTCAGCACCGTCGTATCCGCCGAGCTGATGGCGGCGACCGACGGGCTCGGCTGGATGGTGATCTCCGCCAGCACCTTCCTGCGCAACGACGTCATCATCCTCTGCATCCTGCTGCTGGGCGCGATGGGAGTGACCCTGGCCTGGGCGCTACGGCTGCTGGACCGGCGCTTCATCCACTGGCGCGGCCGGCTATGAGCCGCCCCGTGCCCCGTTCTGCCCCGTCCCC
>CAXTOB010000534.1:0-4452 GCA_964245505.1 uncultured Acetobacteraceae bacterium
GCACGACACCACGCGGGCTGCGCGACGCCGGCAACGTCGTCAGCGCCCGCGTGGTGTCGTGCGAGGCCGCGCCCCGCGTCGTGACCCTGACCGGGGAGGCGGTGGCGGGCGTGAACCATGCCTACGGGACCACGGGCATCATCACGGAGCTGACGGTTGCCATGGCCCCGGTGCAGCCGTGGATGGACCTGGCGGCGATGTTCGACAGCTTCGACGACGCTGCGCGGTTCGGCCTGGCGCTGGGGCTGGCAGACGGCATCGCCAAGAAGCTCGTCACCGCCGTGGCTGCGCCGCTGCCGGACACCTTCCGCGGCCTGGATCTGCCGCCGGGCGTGCATGTCGTGCTCGCCATCGTGGCCCGGCACGGCTTGGTGCCGTGGAGCGACCTGCTGCGCTGCCACGGCGGGCGGGAGGTGCTGCGCGTGCCGTCCGACGACGCCGAGGGAGGCCGCGCCCCGATCTACGAATACACCTGGAACCACACGACGCTGCACGCGCTGCGGCAGGACAAGGGCGTGACCTACCTGCAATGCCTGTTCCCCGCCGACCGACAGCTTGAGCTGGTGGCCGAGATGCGCGCCGCCTATCCGGACGAGCTGATGCAGCACCTGGAGTTCATCCGCGTGGGCGGGCGCGTGACATGCAGCGGCCTGCCGGTGATCCGCTTCACCACCGAGGCACGGATGGCGGAGATCGTGGCGCACCATGAAGCGCGGGGCATTTCGATTGCCAACCCGCACTTTTACACGCTGGAGGACGGCGCCGGGCACAAGCGGGTCGGCGAGGGCCAGCCGGCCTTGAAGGCGGACATGGACCCGCACGCCTTGCTGAACCCCGGCAAGATGCGGAGCTACCAGCCCAAGGCCGCCCTGCCGCAAGCCGCCATTGCCGAGCCGGCCTAGATGGCGCGCTGGTGGCGCGACCTCGCCTGGCCGGAGTTCGAGGGCCTGGACCCCGCCGTCACCATCGCCCTCCTGCCGGTGGCGGCGGTGGAGCAGCACGGGCCGCACCTGCCGGTGGGGGTGGACGATTTCATCAACGAGGGCGTGGTCGCCGCCGCCATGCCGCTGATGCCCGACAGCGTGCTGGTGCTGCCGCCCAGCCATGTCGGCAAGTCCAACGAGCACCTGGCCTTTCCCGGCACCCTGACGCTGACGGCCGAGACGCTGATCCGGGTGTGGACCGAGCTGGGCGAGTGCGTCGCCCGGGCGGGGGTGCGGAAGTTCCTGATGCTCAACAGCCATGGCGGGCAGCCGCAGGTGATGGATATCGTGGCGCGCGACCTGCGCGTGCGGCTGGGCCTGTTCGCGGTGGCGGCCAACCTGTCGGGGCTGCATGACGAGCGCGGGCTGTTTACGGCCCAGGAGGGGCGGCACGGCATCCATGGCGGGGAGGCGGAAACGTCGGAGATGCTGCATTTACGGCCGGACCTGGTGCGGGCGGCGGAATGCGCGGACTTCGCGCCGCGGACGCTGGGGATCGAGCAGGAGTATCGCTTCCTGAGGGCCGAGGGCGCGGCGGTGGGCTTCGGCTGGCAGGCGCAGGACCTGCACCCGGCTGGCGCCTGTGGGAATGCCAGGGACGCGGATGCCGAGCGGGGGCGGCGGCTGACGCTTTCGAAGGCCCGCGGCGTTGCGGCACTGGCGGCGGAGATGATCCGCTACCCACTGGACAGCATCGCCGGGAGGGCCGTGTAGTGCCGGCCATGGCGCAGGTCATTGCGGGGAGCGCTTGCGACGCGGCAATCCGGGGCCGCATGACCGGAACCACGGCCCGTGCGGCCCTGGATCGCCACGCCGCAAGCAAGGCTCGCGATGACGGTGCGATGGTCGCCGGCCAGATGAATCGACGGTTGGCGTAGAGCTATGGACCTGCCCGGCATCCAAGCCGTCGCGCGGCCCCGCACCCGGGACGAACTGCCCGCTGTTGCCGCAGGGTCTGCTTGGCTCGCTGGCGGAACCTGGCTGTTCTCGGAGCCGCAGCCGGGGCTGCGCGCGCTGATTGATCTGGCGGGGCTGGGGTGGCCGGCGCTGGAGACGTCTGCGGCCGGGCTGCGCATCGGCGCGACCTGTACTATCGCGGAGCTGGAGGCGTTCGCGGCCCCTGCCGATTGGCTGGCCGCGCCGCTGTTCGCCGGGTGCTGCCGGGCGCTGCTGGGATCGTTCAAGATTTGGGCGATGGCGACGGTGGGGGGCAACGTCTGTCTGTCCTTGCCGGCCGCGCCGATGGTGGCGCTG
The DNA here is from genome assembly GCA_964245505.1 of uncultured Acetobacteraceae bacterium. GTDB lineage: Bacteria > Pseudomonadota > Alphaproteobacteria > Acetobacterales > Acetobacteraceae > DASWOJ01. Next base: position 2,238 of record CAXTOB010000534.1, read on the forward strand.
ACAGTCGCGCTGGACGGCGTGGCGCAGGTGTGGCAGCCGGCCGGGACAGAGCGGCAGGTGCCGATGGCGGCTTTCACCACGGGACCGCAGCGCACCGTGCTGCAACCGGGCGAGCTGCTGCGCTGCATCGACTTGCCGGTTGCGGCGCTGCGCCGGCGCGGCGCGATGCGGCAGGCGTCGCTGACGGTGCACGGACGCTCCGCCGCCCTGCTGGTGGCGACGGCGGGGGCGGACGGGTTCGCCCTGACCATCACCGCCAGCACCATGCGTCCGCTGCACGCGGCATGGCCGGCCCCGCCTTCACGCGAGGCTTTGGACGCCTATGTCGAGGCAATTCCGCCGGAGCTGTGGTTCGACGACGTCCATGGCGCCCCAGCCTGGCGCCGCCACATGACCCGGCGGCTGGCGGCGGAACTGCATGAGGAGTTGCTGGGATGACGATCCTGCACGTCAACGGCGTGGCCCAGTCCTGCGACCCCGCGCCGGGCCAGTGCCTGCGGACGCAACTGCGGGACCTCGGCTGGTTCGGGGTGAAGAAGGGCTGCGACGCCGGGGACTGCGGCGCCTGCACCGTGCTGCTGGACGGCCAGGCCGTGCAAAGCTGCCTGCTGCCGGCGTGGCGGGCGGAGGGCCGCGAGGTCACGACCATCGAGGGCCTGGCGGCCAGGGGGGACGAGGGCGCCAGCCTGCACCCCATGCAGCGCGCGTTCATGGCGGCCCAGGGCTTTCAATGCGGCTTCTGCACTGCGGGCATGCTGCTGACCGCCAGCAGCCTGACCCCGGCGCAGCGGGACGACCTGCCGCGGTCCATGAAGGGCAACCTGTGCCGCTGCACCGGGTATCGCGCCATCGGGGACGCCATCGCCGGGGTGCGCCATGTCGGCGCCTTGGCGGGCAGCGACGCCGCGCCGGATGCCCAGGCCGTGGTGACGGGGGCGTCGCGCTATACGATGGACGTGGACATGCCGGGCCTGCTGCATATGCGGCTGCTGCGCTCGCCGCACGCCCATGCGCGCATCCGCGCCATCGACCGCTCCGCCGCGCTGGCCGTGCCCGGCGTGGTTGCGGTGTTCACGCATGAGGACGCGCCGACCCGGCTGTATTCCACGGCCCGGCACGAGGATTTTCGCGCCAACCCGGACGACACGCGCCTGCTGGACGACGTGGTGCGCTTTGCCGGGCAGCGCGTGGCCGCCGTGGTCGCGGATACCGAGGCCGCTGCCGAGGCCGGCTGCCGCGCCCTGGCGGTGCAGTATGATGTCCTGCCCGCGGTGTTCGATCCCGTCGCGGCCATGCAGCCCGGCGCTCCGGTCCTGCATGACAAGCCGGCCGGCCGCATCGCCGATCCCGCCCGCAACATCGTCGCCGCCCTGCACGGCCGCAGCGGCGACGTGGCGGCCGGCTTCGCCGGGGCGGACCGCGTGGAGGAGGTGACGTGCGACCTGCAACGGGTGCAGCACACCGCCCTGGAAACCCATGCTGTCATCGCCTGGATGGACGCGGACCGGCTGACGGTGCGAAGCAGCACGCAGGTGCCGTTCCTGGTGCGGCAGGCGCTGGCGGACCTGTTCGGCCTGCCGCCGCACCGGGTCCGCGTGCTGTGCGAGCGCGTCGGCGGCGGCTTCGGCGGCAAGCAGGAGATGCTGGTCGAGGACATCGCCGCGCTGGCCGCCCTGCGCCTGGGCCGCCCGGTGAAGCTGGAGCTGACGCGGGCCGAGCAGTTCGCGGCCACCACCACCCGGCACCCGATGCAGGTCAGGGTTCGCCTGGGCGCCACGCGGGACGGCGTGCTGACGGCGCTTCAGGTGGACGTCGTGGCGAATGGCGGCGCCTACGGCAACCATACTGCCGCCGTGCTGGACCATAGCTGCGCCGAGCTGATGAACCTGTATCGCTGCCCGAACACCCAGGTGGATGCGGTGGCGGCCTACACCAACACCGTGCCGGCCGGGGCCTTTCGCGGCTATGGCCTGGGGCAGACCCTGTTCGCGCTGGAGCAGGCGGTGGATGCCCTGGCGCACGGCCTGGGGATCGACCCGTTCGCGTTCCGCCGCCGCAACATGGTGCGGCCGGGAGATCGCCTGGCGGCGCCGCATGGTGGGTTGGACGACATCGAGTTCGGCAGCTACGGCCTGGACCAGTGCCTGGATTTGGTGGAACACGCCTTGGCCTCTGATCCCGGTTCCGCGCCGCCCGAGGGGGCGGAGTGGTGCGT
>CAXTOB010000534.1:4462-4685 GCA_964245505.1 uncultured Acetobacteraceae bacterium
GGCAGGGCGTGGCGATGGGGATGCTGGCGACGGCGCCGCCGTTCGGGCACCGGGCGGAGTCGCGGCTGTTTTTGGCGGCGGATGGCGGGTTCGACCTGCTGGTGGGGACGGCGGAGTTCGGCAACGGCACCTCCACCACGCATTGCCGGGTGGCGGCGGAGGTGCTGGGGACCGTGCCGGGGCGCATCCGGCTGCGGCAGTCGGATACCGACCTGGTGGGGCA
>CAXTOB010000535.1:0-4684 GCA_964245505.1 uncultured Acetobacteraceae bacterium
TGGCCGCTTGCGGACGGTCCGCTCCGGAGAAAGCCGTTGCAAGAAGCAGACACTCGCGGAGCAGACCACGCCCTCAACTCGCGCTTTTCACGCGGCGCTGAACCCGTCGAGCTGCGAGGCGGGGAAGCTGACTCCCTCGTTCCAATGACGTGGCCCTCGCACGCCCGTTACAATGCACGCTCCGTCCGGGCGAACGCCGGGAAATCAGACAGCGGCACGGTACCTGGCCAACGGGACCGCAGGTTGTCTTGCAGCGTAGTGGCCCAGGCACGAAGGCGCGGCAGCATGTCCGCGTCCCCGATCGACCGTAGGGCCCTCTGGAGGTAGGTCAGGATTCTGCTTCGACTGGTGGCCCGCCCCCACATGCTGTCTTCGGCGAGCGCACCCTTCAAGAGCCAAGCCAGGTTGCCGAGAAGCCACGCCGTATCCATGAACGCGCTCTCGCGCCTGAACGCGTCGTCGTCGCCCGCAGCAGGGTCAGCGGAACCCAGGGCGACGCGATAGGCTCGGTCGACGCGATGCATGACCTCGGTTGGGACAGTTCCGGCGCACCAGCAGGTCGGAAAGCCCATGCGCCAATAGGCGGCGTCCAGCAACGCGTGCCCGGGCCGGGCGAACTCCAGGTCGAGCAGGATCGCACGGCCGTCGCTGGGCAGGAGGATGTTGTCCGGGCATGGGTCACCGTGCACCAACACCTGCCACTCTTCCGGCTGCCTGAGGCGTGCTGCGATCAGGTCGGCCTCCTTCTCCGGAAGCCCGACCCCAAGCACGTCGTGCAAGGAACGGGCAACATCCTCGAGCCAGCGGTGGGCGGGCGGTGGGATGGCCGAGGCTGGGAACCCTTTCCGCAGCAAAGCCGCATGGCCAGGCCGGCAGCCCGCCGTGGCGCAATGCAAGGAGGCGAGAGCTTCGGCATAGGCTGTCAGCGCCTGTTCCGCCTCGCCCGCCGTCCCGTGCAGCAACGGCCCGACGAGCGACGGCACCGACTCGCCAACATCCTCGTAGACCAGAACGCCTCGATCCAGGTCGTCCGCGAGCAGGGCGGGGCTGAATGGCTGCGCAACTGGGTGTCGGGCGAGGTAGCTTGCTGCCGCCCACTCCTTGACGAAGCCGGACGTGGCGTAGGCGTCCGCAGCATTGCGGTCGTAGGTGGCAGCCCGGGTCGCTTTGATGATGACCGAGCGCGGATCCATTCCGTCGGCGGTCGCACGGGCGCGGAGGACGAGGTTGCGACGCGCCTCGCCGCCGAGGCTCTGGGCCGTGTCGATAGCGACAGACCGCGCCCAGTTGGCGGACAGGGAGACCGCCGCCACCGCAATGGCGTCTTCGGAGTTGAAAGGCCGGAAGTCCATTGCATCTCGGTCGCAGGAAGCACGTTAGGACACAATGCATCTCGCGCCTGCTCTCGAGCAATAGCACGAGTTCGCCTCACGGATGGCCGAAAGCGGCCGGTCCGGTCTGGATCGATGAGGTGGGAGAAACGGTGTTTCAGCGAAGTTGCACTGCGTATGAGCTGGTTAGTCGAAGCGGAAGCCGAACAGTCCGCCGGTCTCGGTCTCGTCAGAGAGGCGCGTCGACACGATGACCTTCTGCCGGTCGATCTCGGCATTGAGGGGCAACCGGTCGAAAATATCTGAATTCATCGTTACGATATACTGCAGGCCGCGGCCAGTCGTCGCACGGCCGCCAAGCAGCAGAGCGCGCGCAATCTGACGCTCATCGACGCCGTCGAACAGGTGACTGTCGTGGAGCAGAAACCCTGGCCCTCCGACCCGCTTCGTCACAAGCTGCAGCAGCGCAAGATCCAGGCAGAAGATCTCCATACTGGCGATTCCGCCGCCACGGTCGCCCTCGATAGAAATGCGGAACTCGGGTCCGTTGTCCGTCGCCTCGACGACAAAGCGGCCCTGTCTGTCTTCATAAAGTTCTGCAATCGCGTCAGCGATAATCAAGATTGCTTGGTCAAGCGCCGCTTTCCGGCTTCCGTGATCTTCCTGAAGGCGACGTTGAAGATTCACGCGGTCGATCACGAGCTGCGTGGACTCGCCTTCGAGGATTTCTGCAGCGTTAAATCGCTGGCGCAACGTAGCGGCCGCAGCCTCGCAATCGGCAAGATCGCGTTGAAGTTTCAGGAAATCATCAAGGGCGCCGCGCCCCTCCAGCATCTGCAGTATTTTGCTGCGTTCGGCGTCGAGCGCAGCCATCCGAGCTTCGTCGTCCCTTATGCGGCCCCGTGTATCAACGATCTCCTGCTGCAAGTGAGTGCGGCGATTCTGAATTACAGATTCATAGAACTTCGTGACTTCCTCAAAGCGTCGCATCGCAATGCCGGGCAGTTCGACTCCGGCGGCAGCATACAATCGCTGCAGGTCCGACCTTTCCGGGGATTTCTCTGTATCCAATGCTCGCTCGAGATGTTCGAGCGTCTCATTCAGCGAAATCGTTTCCCTTGTAATTCCTTGCATCTGGGTCTTTGCCAAAGCGGCGTTGCGCGATAGGCTTCGATAGGACTCTAAAACCTCGAAACTCTCCAGTTGCTGCCTCAGCTTGTTTGCTTTCGATTCTGCTATGGTCACCTGCGGCCGCAGCTGCGACACCGTTCCCAGAATTTCGCCCAATGCGCCCTGCTTGGCGGCTTTTTCTAAGCTCCTCCAGAGATCGCTCGCGGATACGAACTTTATTGAATTCAAATGGTATTTGCCAGTCGAGGCCGAGCAGATAGGACAGGTTGACCTGCCAATCTGCCTTCTGCTGCTTTTCCGCCTGGCGTTCCGGGCTGATCAGGCCGCCGGAATTGCGCCGGCGTACAAAGTAAGCAAACAGCGACCGGAACGTCGGCGTGTAGGACTCATCGAAAATAGTGCCACGAATGTCTGCCGGCATGCCAAACAGGGCGTGGCCCAGAAATACCCGCCAGTTCGTATTGGAGATGACGCGTTTCTCCGTTGCCTTGTCGATGCGGGTGGGAAAGTCCTGCCGCTGTTCGCCGCCCACAAGTAAGAAGATTTTCGAGGGATCGGACCCGGTACGTTCGACTATGAATCCCTCACCCTGGATAGATAGGGTGCCCCGAAACGTGTGCTTAATAAGCGCAGCCGTCCTGAAGAGAGAGTCAGGATCGCAGTCCGACCCGAACAAAAAATGGATGATCTCGACAAGACTGGTTTTACCCGCGCTGTTTCGGGTCTGTTTATCAGACGCGCCCGGCCGTGTGTCAGCGAGCAGGATGTTAAGGCCTTCATGAAAATTGACGGTCTTGAATGTTGAAATAGTACTCTCAACCGTATGAATCATCAGTCGACCTTCGCCGCGACAACGACGCCGTCTACCAAATCCAGGGCACGGATTGCGAATAGGAGGTTCAGTGCCAGGATGAACCAGTCGAATGACAGGACCGCGAGGGTGGGAATTGATTCGCGCGTCCGGCGCACACGTTCCCAGAGGTCAGAAACACTTCTCGGCTCATCAAGATGCACCAAAATCTCGGCACCAACGCTCAGAAGCGCCCGATCCTGGCGGAGATGCTTTCCGGGCAAAATCACGAGACCGTCGCCTCTGGCTGGCTCTCGAAAATTTCGCAACTCTCGAAGAGGTACGCGAGCAGGGCCTGGGCCGCGACCGCACGCTGTGCGGTTATTCCGGCGACGCCGGCCACCATGTCATACAGTGACGCCATGATGCTCGCCTGCGAGAGATGCTGGCTTTTCAGATAGCCGTAACGATCTCGGAACACTTGCGCAATTTTCTCACCGATCAGCGGGTCACTGTGGCGATCGAGATAGGCCCCCACCAGATGCGCGTTCTGCCAGCCGCCGGCGATCAGCGCGCGCCAGTAGCCAGGCAAATTGTTGAAAGCCAGCTTGTCCGGCGGAACAGGGGCAATCGTCGTGACATCGAAATCTATCTCACCGGCGGCCGCCGCCACATGGGCGACGAGGTCGCGCAACTCCGCCGCCTGCATGTTCTGTGCATCGCGGCTCGTGGCCACAGGGCCTAAAAGCGCCTCGATGTCGCACTGCGGGAGCCCGAGGATGCGTTCGTAAAATCCTTCCAGGCCAATAAATCCGAACGTCTTAGTTGGATTGGCTTGCCGCAGCTCCTCCAATTCTAGGGTCGCTTCGACGGGCAGTCCGTCAACGAGATTGTGAACCATATGCCACTCTTTCATGATGGCGGAGAGAGCGGCAGCTGCCTTGGCGTAGTCCGTACCCATCTTGCCGATCAGGTAGGCGACCTTCCCGCCCTCCCCGTTGAGCGCGCCATAGCAGGCAAAGACCTGTCCTGACGGTTGCAGATAACCGTCACACCCTTTGTCGCCGAGTGAGCCAAATGGCCGGACGCGAACAAAATCGCTGCCGTGCAGTTTCGCCATGACCACCGAAAAGAATTCCTGGAAGCCATCTCCGCTGCATTTCCGCAGCTTTAGCTCCAGTGCAACACCCCACCAGTAATTCTGCTCAGGAGCGATCATTCTTGCGGTCGCCGCCGGGGCATATCCGTCGCCATGGGTAGTCCACTTTGCTTCCAAGGTCCCACTGACACGATACATCAACCTTCGGCGCGGGGGAAACCAACGGCTGCCGGTTCAGCGATGCCCGGTGTGGTAGATCGCTCGATCTGACGCTGGTGTCTGCTTTCGGGAAGCCTGCCGAGGCGCCTGAGCGTCCGAGATGCGGCGCAAAGC
>CAXTOB010000536.1:0-4667 GCA_964245505.1 uncultured Acetobacteraceae bacterium
GGCTGGGAGGTTGATGCCGCGCTCTGGCGGGGCCACCCGCATGGTTAACGCGATGACGACGGAAATGACCAGGAACCCGGCGATCGTCAGCAGGGCCAGGTGGAAGTCGCCGGTGTAGTTGCGGACCAGGCCAATCGTCCAGGGGCCGACCAGGCCGCCGAACTGGGCGATGGTGTTGATCAGGGCGATCGTGGCTGCCCCGGCGGCGCCGGTGCGGAACGAGGCTGCGAGGCTCCAGAACAGCGGGTTGCCGGCGAAGATGAACAGGCCGGTGACGCAGAGCAGCAGGTAGGCGAGGATTGGCGAGGGGGCGAAGGCGCTGCCGGTGATGGCCAGGGCGCTCATGCCGTAAACGAAGGCCAGGTGATGCTTGCGGTCACCGGTGCGGTCGGAGCTGCGGCTGATGAGGATGGTTCCCAGCACGCTCAGCAGCGGCGGGCCGGCTGATAGGAAGCCGACCTCGATGGTGCTGAGGTTACCGAGGCTTTTCACGATCTGCGGCAGCCAGAGGAACAGGCCGTAGATGCCGACCAAGGCACAGCCGAACAGGCAGGCCAGGCTCCAGACGCGAATGTCGCTGGCGACCAGGAGGAGCGAGGGGTGCTTGGCGTCGCCTAGCTTGGCGCGTTCCCCGGCGAGTTCGGTTTCCAGCCATTCGCGCTGGGCGGGGGCGAGCCAGGAGGCGTCGGCTGGGCGCTCGGTGAGTAGGGTTAGGGTTAGCAGGCCGAGCAGGATGGCTGGGATGCCCTCTAGCAGGAACATCCATTGCCAGCCTTGCAGGCCGGCTGGGCCGTTCACGTAGGTCATGATGGTGGTCGAGATCGGGCCGCCCAGGATCGCCGCGACTGATCCGGCGATGATGTAGCCGCCGACTGCGCGGGCCCGGTAGCGTTCGGGAAACCATTTTGTGAGATAGACGGCGATGCCGGGCAGGAAGCCGGCTTCCATGACGCCTAGGCCGAAGCGGAGGATGTAGAAGCTCCAGTCGTTGAAGACGAAGGCGGTAGCGGCGGCGACGGCGCCCCAGGTGATTAGGATGCGGGCGATCCAGCGGCGGGCGCCAAGGCGGTGCAGCAGCAGGTTGCTGGGGACTTCGAGCAGCATGTAGCCGAAGAAGAAGATGCTGCCGGCGAAGCCGAATACGGCCGGGCTGAAGCCCAGTTCCTGGTTCATCTGGAGCGAGGCGAAGCCGATGTTGATCCGGTCGAGGTAGTTGAAGAACATCATGGCGAAGATCAGGGGGATCAGGCGCCAATAGACGCGTTTTATTGTGGCGGACTCGATTTCTGGAACCATGGGCGTGCCTCCCGGGGGGTGGCGCGTGCTGCGCCTTTTGCCGCAAGCTGCCGGGGTGGCCATGGCCCGTCAATGGACTGCGATTGAAGGCAAGGGTCATCCGGTCCTCTGACCGATAGCGGCGTCCAACGCTTGTTGTCGGTGTTCCGCGAGGTGTTCAAATCCTTCGACAGGCCCGCGTCGTGATCGTCTGATGATTGGGACGGTGTTGCATGGCGGTCAGCACCTGCGGGGCTGCGTGGGACTTGGTTCGGCACTGGTCTTCCTGCCAAAGGCCAGGGCGCGGCGGTGGCGCTGCCGCAAGGGCGTATGCTGACCAGCGCCGCGGCGGTGGTAGTCGCGCATCCCCACCCGGCGCAGTCTTAACCGCCGGCGCCTAGCGCCAGGGCTGCGCTTAGCACCGCAGGCGACCGGAACGCCGAGTTGTGGGTTGCGTTGGGCACGATCTCGAACCGGCCATCAATGCTGTGCTGCTTGAGGGTCTCGATGTAGTCTCGCGATAGCGTGGGGCTGGTGTTGGTGTCGGCTTCGCCGCTTACGGCGACGACACGTGTCTTGTCCGGGATGCGATCGACATAATCGGACGGTGACTCGCTTTGTCCCCAAGCGCTTCCGCGTGCTAGCCGCCATGCGGCGATGTTGCAGGGACAGGATACCAGAACGGCGCCGTCGGCGAGACCCGGGAATCTACCGAGGATTACCCCGGCGATCGCCGCGCCGCCGGAATGGCCAACCAATACGACGCGCTGCGCTCCGTGAACTGTCTTCAGCGTTCGGATCGCTCCCGCTACGGCGGCGATGTTTTCTGCCGTGTAGCTGTCTCTTCGACCGTAGTTCGATCCGGTCGATGTATTTCCAGCATTGTCGTAATAGCCCGGCCGGATCATGGCTACCGCGACCGATCCCGCCGACCCGCCTGTCTGCAACGCCTCGGCCAGCGCGTAGTGGTAATTCGACGGACCACCCCCGGAGGTGTCGCCGTGCAGCACGACATAGAGCACCGGCGCAGCACTGGACTGGCCGAACGTCTTGATCACCAGGCATAGATTGCCCCCGCTGACATGGGAGGTGTTGTCAGCCGGAGTGCATGCGCTCGGCAGGGACGCTACCTGCATGCCGCCTGTGCAGGCGGTCAGCAGCAGGAAGAGACACAACGGGAAGAACTGCTTCATGGAGTCATTATCCGTCTTGCCGGCCGGTTATGGAGGTAACCCCCATCGCCCTTCACGATCTGCGTATCACCTGCGTTGCCGAGTTGAGCAAGCTCGGTATCCGGGACGCTTAGGAATGCGGGCAGCGATCGTTGCCCGGGTCAGACGCCGTCATGCGAAGGTCAGGGCTTTCGTTCCAGACGCTCAGGTCATGAGAGTCGCCCAGGTGCATTTAGAGAGGCTTATTGTCCGTGTTGCCCGGGTGGAGCAGACGTCCATCCTCGGCTGTATGCCGGGTCGTTTCGCCGGCAGCCTCGTGGCCGTCTTCCGCCGCGAAGGCAAGCAGGGCGCGACTTTGGCCAGTGTCGCCACCTATGCCGTCGTTGTTCGCCCTGGCAGCGCCGGCGGCGAGCAACTCGGCTAGATCCCGTTGCAGCCCGGTGAGTTGCCGGGGAAGATACGGCGAGGAGCAAGGCCACCTAACCCCCTGGGTGCCGGTCCGCGAACGACCTGAGTCTGCAGGGTTTGGTTATGCCCGCTAGTGCCTCAGCCCTACGTGCGCCCGGACGCCACCTTCCCCTTCCGGAACCGCCCCCGTATGGTGCGGCCCGCAACCACAGGGATCACCTGCCACCCAATGCCGGACTCGATGACCAACACGCCGCCGAGCTTCCAGGAGTTGATCCTGCGCCTGCATGCCTTCTGGGCGCGGCAGGGCTGCGTCATTTTGCAGCCGTACGACGTGGAGATGGGCGCGGGGACGTTCCATCCGGCGACGACGCTGCGCGCGCTTGGGCCGAAGCCTTGGCGGGCTGCCTATGTGCAGCCTAGCCGGCGACCGACCGACGGGCGTTATGGCGAGAACCCGAACCGGCTTGGTCATTATTATCAGTATCAGGCGATCTTGAAGCCTAGCCCGCCGGACTGTCAGGCGCTGCTGCTGGACAGCTACCGGGCGATCGGCATTGATCCGCTGCTGCACGACATACGCTTTGTCGAGGACGACTGGGAAAGCCCGACGCTGGGCGCGTGGGGCCTTGGGTGGGAGGTTTGGTGCGACGGGATGGAAGTGACGCAGTTCACCTACTTCCAGCAGGTCGGCGGCATTGCCGTGGCTGCGCCGAGCGCTGAGTTCACCTATGGGTTGGAACGCCTGGCGATGTATATCCAGGGTGTTGAGAACATTTATGACCTGGACTTCAACGGGGCGGGGGTCAGCTATGGCGACGTGTTCCTGCGCAATGAGCGGGAGTATAGCGCCTACAGCTTCATGCATGCGGATACCGCCATGTTGTCGCGGCATTTCGTGGATGCGGAGGCCGAGTGCTCGGCGCTGCTGGCGGTGCATCTGCCATTGCCGGCGTATGATCAGTGCATCAAGGCGAGCCACCTTTTCAACTTGCTGGACGCACGCGGCGTGATCTCGGTGACGGAGCGTGCTTCCTATATTGGCCGGGTGCGGACGCTGGCGAAGGGATGCTGCGAAGGGTATTTGGCCGGGGATGGCCCGGTTATCCCGGCCGGGGCCGGAACGCAGGTTGTTCCGGCCGGGGCCGCAAGGTAGTTTGCGCCGCATGGTCGTTCCGCTCATGACAGGCACATCGCAGGCGGCGCCGTAACCATGCCGGAACTACTGCTGGAGCTGTTCAGCGAGGAAATTCCCGCCCGGATGCAGGCGCGCGCCGCCGAGGACCTGGCGCGGCTGCTGATGGATACGCTTGCCGCCCTGAAGCCGGAGGGGGTGCAGACCTTCTATGGACCGCGGCGGATCGCGCTGGTTGCCGAGGTGCGGCCGTCCCTGCCAGCGAGCAGCAGCGTGGAGCGGGGTCCGCGGGCTTCAGCGCCGGAGGCGGCGCTGGCTGGTTTCCTGCGCAAGCACGGCGCTGGCCGGGACCAGGTGGCGCAGGAGGGCGATTACTGGGTGCTGACGAAGGCCAGCCCGGCGGTCGAGGCGGCGTCGCTGGTCGCCGATGCGCTGCCGCCGCTGCTGCGCCGGTTTCCCTGGCCGAAGTCCATGCGGTGGGGCAGCGGCAGCGGTTTCACCTGGGTGCGGCCGCTCCGGCGTATCCTGTGCTTGCTGGATGGGCGGGTAGTGCCGTTTGGGTTGGCGGATGGCGGGGATGACGGGCACGGGTTGCGGTCGTCCGATGAGACGGAGGGGCACCGGTTCCATGCTCCGGGCGCGTTCATGGTGTCGTCGTTTCCGGAGTGGCATGATGG
>CAXTOB010000537.1:0-4653 GCA_964245505.1 uncultured Acetobacteraceae bacterium
GATGCGGACATGAACGGAACAAGAACATTGTCGGGGTGTGGACGTCAAGGATTGCGTGGGGGCGGGCTGCAGTTCGATGGCGGGCCGATGATTTTAGGGGGACCGAGGTGCCCGGCGGTCCATGCCTGGCTGCTGGCGGAGGGCGGCTGGTCCGCTTCGGTGGGAGCGATGGGGGGAAAGCTTGATGCGGACCGCGGGTGGGTGGCGCCGGCCCTGATGAGGCTTTTATGAGGGAGGAGGCATCCTGGTAGGGCTGCGTCGGGATTGGGGCAAACCGGTCTTGCTTGTTGTTTGAAAGCGGAGACTTGCGGCTGGGTCCGGTCGCTGCGCGTCCGGACGTGACTGCAATCTGACCCGATCTGCGAGTTGCGTGGCGAGACGCGGCGGTCGCTGTGTGTCCGGACGTGACTGCGATCCGCAGTATCCGTCTTTGAGGCGAAATGATTTGTCGGCGCCGCTGGCCGGATGATACCTTGGTTCGTCAGTGGAGGGTGCGCTCAAGGGAGCTGTCCGGTGCCTGATCAAGCGATGCCAGCAACACCGCATCCACTGTTTCGCGCGTTGCGGCTGTTGCTGCATGATCTTTTGTCCACGTTCGTGTTCGTCGGCCTTTTTGCGCTGACCCATAGCATCGCCGTCGCGGTGAGCTTGGCGATTGCGGCCGGGGTGGGTGAGGTCGGCTGGGCGAAGATGCGCGGCCGTCCGGTTGTGCGCATGCAGTGGCTGAGCTTGTTCCTGGTGGTGGTGTTCGGGGGAGCGACGCTGCTGACCGGCAATCCGACGTTTGCGATGCTGAAGCCGGCGCTGATCTATGCGGCGGTTGGGATCGTGCTGCTTTCGCCGGGTTGGATGAACCACTATGCCCCGACGATGGCGCGCGGCGTGGACTTGTCTGGCGTGAACCTGGTGTTTGGCTATGTTTGGGCGGCTTTGTTCGGCGTCATTGCCGCGGCCAGCCTTGCGGTTGCGCTGCTGGCGAGCACAGCGACGTTTGCAGCGTTCGTTCTGGTCGTGCCGATTGCCGCCAAGTGCATCCTGGTGGGCGTGCAGTATGCAGCGACACGCCGGTTGGTGCGGCGCCGGTTGATTGAGCGGGCGCTGGAACTGCCTGCCGGCTGAGAACGGGATCAGTGAGGGTTGCGTCAGGCGTTGACGATCATCAGCGCGTGACGGCACCTGGGTTGCATGCAATGTCCCGCAGCGGAAGCTTCGCTGCCCCGGGCGTCCATGTGCGTGAGGCACGGATCGGCAGGACCCATGACCGCAGCGGGCTGATGCAGCGGGCGCGGGCGCGGGCGACGAGCATCGCCTCGGCGGCCATCACCTCGCGCAGCAATGGATTGGCCGAGAGCGCGCGGTACTCGGTCCGCAGCTGCTCCACCTCGCGCCGTGCGGTGCCGAACTCAGCAGCGGTGTTGAGGCGGGGGGCCGGGGGCGGCACGGGATGGCCGGTACGATGCGCGGCGTCATGCAGCACGGTGTCGAGCTGGTCGAGGCAGCCAACCACGTCGATGCGGTTCAGGAAGCGCTGGATGTCCGGCATCCGGGCGAGGAACTCGGCTGGCGTGTCGCTGTGCGTCGTGGAAAGTGCGACGTCGAGCGAGATTGCCTGGAATGCCAGCAAAGGCCAGTGGGCGGTCATCAGACCGGAGAAACCCAGCCGCACCGCCATGGCGTGCAGCGGCAAGTGCGGGTTGCGGAGCAGATGGAGATAATTCGAGACGGCCTGTTCGTCTGGGGCGCGCAGCAGGGTCGCCGTGACGACGCCGCGCGGTATGGCCCAGGCCACGCCGTGTTCGGGGTGGCCATGGAACAGCGTGCCACCGGCCTGGGGAGAGGTGGCCAGGCAGTTGGCGGATAGATTGCCGTTGCTGGTGACACTGGTGGCGTAAAGCGAGCGCAAGCTCGCCGTGGCGCTGGTGCCGCCGGTCTTGGCGACATGGAAGAAGACCAGAGATCGTAACCGGCGGTTGAGCATGCCCGCACCACTCCATCCAGTGGAGGGTAGAAGGCGGCTTTGCTGCTGCCTAAACCATTTTGGTTACGGAATGTAAGTGCGGCTCCGTACGGTTGGGTCTGTCTTTTGCTGCGCGTGGATGAAGTGATACCAACCGCCCTTCGCATTGACCCAAACGTCGCCGAGCCGTCATTGCGAGCCGCACTTGCGGCGCGGCAATCCAGGGTTGCCAGCGTGGTCCTTGCCGCTCTGGATTGCCGCGTCGCTGCGCTCCTCGCAATGACGGAAATGGTCAGAGCAGACATCGGTTGATATGACCGCAGAAAGGGTCAGAGCAGACAGCGTTTGGTATAAGTCGGTGGGAACGACCGTACGACTGTGGTTCGGCTATGGTTCGGTCGCGCCCAGCTTGCGGCAGGTTTCGCGGGGCTTGCAGGCATGTCGTGCGAACAGGCTTTGCAACGATATGGCTGCCAGAGCCGCTGCGTTTCGTCGCACCCGTCCCGGATCATCGCGGAACTGACCCACCCGCGGCGCTCCTTCAGACATGGGAGGCTGAGCAAGTCCGCTGCAGCTACGATGGAGCGGTCTTCTCGCGTAGGGCGGAATGCTGCGCTCCCGTCATCACATCGGGGATCTATCCGCCCCGTCGCCCCGGCTCAAAAACGACTATAACGGAATCTGGCGAGGACCCCCGGTATCGCTGGTTACCGGGGGACGGCGCGGTCCTTCGGAGTTAGAGCAGCCGCCAAGTGACGACCACGCGGCGGTTTTCTGGCGCTTGCGGGTCGGACGAGTTGGCTAGCTCGGACGAGCCGAACGCCTGGATCAGCAGACGGTCTGCGGGGATGCCGCGGGCGATCAGGCCACCCTTGACCGCCCGCGCGCGCTGCGCCGAGAGCAACAGGTTGCCGAACTCGTCGCCGGTGCGGTCGGTGTAACCGGCGGTGAACATCGCCACTGGGTTGGCGTCGCGGTAGAGCCGCGCGGCTAGGTCGAGCTGCTTGTTGGCATCCGGGGTCAGCGTGGCCCCGCCTTCGGGGAAGGTGACGGTGATCTTGTTGTCGGCGACGGCAGCGACTTCCTGGCCCAGGGTCGGCTTGGATGCTGCTGGGGTGGCCGCCGGCGCGGTATTCGCCGTGTTGGCGGTCGCGGTGGGGCCGGTGGACGGGGCCGTGCAGGCGCCGAGAAGGCCGGCCAGCACGACTGCGGATAGCCTGACCGGCTGTGCTTGCATACGCATTGCTGATCTCCAAATATTAATCGGGCTTGGCAAATACCCGCCTTGAACGATTCCGAATCGACTAGGGTTCAATCCCAATGCAGTCCCATCGCAACTGTGAAGCGTCGCCTGGCCCGCCCGGTGCAGTCCGGCGGCGCGCCATTGCCGGTTCCGGCAGTTGGGCGCGGCATCGCCAGCGCCTTGCGGTGCTGGGTGGGGCGGGACTGCTGTGGGTTCTGCTGGGTCTGCCGGCCCGGGCCGACACGGCGTCGGGCCTGGAGGATTTCCAGAACGGTCGTTTTGCCGAGGCGTTCGAGCAGTGGACGGAGGCCGCGGCGGCTGGCGATGCTCGCGGTGCGCTGTTTGTCGGCGTGCTGTATGACACTGGGCTTGGTGTTGAGCAAAGCTACCTGCAGGCGCTGGACTGGTATCGGCGGGCGGCTGCTGCGGGCAATGCGACCGGGATGTTCAACGTTGGGGTGATGTATGATGCCGGCCGGGGCGGGCCGCCGGACCCGGCGCAGGCCGCCATTTGGTATGAGCGGGCTGCAGCTAAGGGGTTTGGCCGGGCGGAGTATAACCTGGGGCTGTTGTATCAGGCGGGGACGGGCGTGCGGGCCAGCCGCAGCCGGGCGATCCAGCTTTTTAAGCGCGCGGCGGACCACGGCATTACCGCTGCCGAGGCGCATCTGCAGCAGTTGGGTGTGCAGCAGCCGGTTCAGCGTAACGCGGCGGTGTCCGCCAGGGCTGGCGACGCTGCGATGGTTGATTTCCAGCAGGCGCAGCAGCTCCTGCTGGCTCGTGGCCCGGCCGATGCCGCCCGGGCGGCCGACCTGTTCCGCCGGGCAGCCGAGCGCGGCAATGCACTGGCGGAATACGATTACGGGTATTGCTACGAGCATGGGCTGGGGGTGCAGCGCGATCCGGAGCAGGCGCGTAGCTGGTATCAGCGGGCTGCGTCACATGCGACCGATGAGGCGGTGCGTTCTATTGCCCTTGCTGGCGTACGCAGCCTTGGGGGCCAGTCCGGCCCGGCGCCGGCCGTGGGTGAACGCCCGGGGCGGTGAGCGGCTGGGCGTCAGCGTGCCGGCCAGCCACCCTGCGGCATGGGGAATACGACGATTGCGCCGGCACGGAGCGGCAGATGGTTGATGGCCACCACCTCCGCATAGGGTGGCGGCCTGACGCCGCGATACACCTTGGCGTAGAGGTCCGGCATCGTGTCGCCCGCGTGGGCCACGAGGACGAGGCCGGGGGCTCCGGTTGGCTGGGCTGGGGATTGCGGCTCCGGTTCCTCGGGCAGAGGCGTGGGGAGGGGGTCCGGTGTGGATGGGGCGGCGTGCGGCGCCACGATGGTAATCGAGGGGATGGATGCGAAGCTGCCTTCGCCTGGTGCAGGTGGGACGGCGGCCTGTGCTGGCGCTTCGGGTGGCGGCGGTTCGGGCGGATTGGGCTCAGGCGTAGACATGGGGGC
>CAXTOB010000538.1:0-4647 GCA_964245505.1 uncultured Acetobacteraceae bacterium
CTGGACCCGCTGGGGATCATGAACCCGGGAAAGCTGCTGCCTTAACGACGGCAGTTGCGCAGGCGCCTGGAATACCGGCAAGCGCCGGCAAGGAAACACCATGTCCCTGAGCGCCCTGCCCACCGCGCTGCTGTTGCCGCCGGTCAATTTCCTGGTCCCCTGTGCGGCCGGGCTGCTGCTATGGCGCCGCCGGCCGCGGGCGGCGTGGTGGCTGCTTACGGCGGGGTTCGCCGGCCTGCTGGTGCTGTCCCTGCCGATCGTGTCCAGGGCGCTGATCATGTCGTTGGAAACCAACCTGCCGATGATGCCGCCGGCGGACGACCCGCCCGGCGCCATCGTGATCCTGTCCGCCGAGGCCCTGCGCAACAACGGCGTGCTGGAGCCGGGGCCGCTGACGCTGGAACGCCTGCGCTTCGGCGCGGCCCTGCACCGCAGCACTGGGCTGCCGATACTCGTGACCGGAGGCAAGGCCGAGGACGATCACGACGGCACCCTCGCCGAGACGATGGTCCGCAGCCTCCATGACGACTTCAACGTGCCGGTCCGCTGGGTGGAGGATGTGTCCCAGGACACCAGGGAGAATGCCGCGTTCAGCGCGCCGCTGCTGTTGCGGGACGGCATACGGTCGGCCTACGTCGTGACCCATGCCTGGCACATAAAGCGGTCGGTGCTGGCCTTCGCCGGCGCCGGCATCGCCGTAACGGCAGCGCCGGTGCGGATGGACGAGGGATCAGAGGGCCGCCTGTCCGACTTCGTCCCGCGCGCCCGGTCATGGCAGGACAGCTACTGGGCACTGCACGAATGGGCGGGAATAGCGGCGGCATACCTGCAGGGCGTATCGCGCCGATCGCCCGAAGCGGCGGTTCCAACGCTTTCGCAGAGATAACGATAATTTTTATTTGAGCGCCGTCGGCGACTGATAGCCTCGTGCTAACAGCGATGAGGCCCTGCCATGACGGCTGCCATCCCCTTGCGCCACGATGCCGAACGGCTCCGCGCCATGAACCGGGAAGTGCGTCCACCGGACCGGTTGCGTGCGCATTACGAAATCGAGCGCGAGCTGGCTACCTGCCTGCGGACCTCACGGCGCGAGGAGCGCGGATCGCTCTACGGCGAGGTTTACGACGAGCTATTCACTCGCCTCCCTGATCATCCCCAACACAAGGCCGACCCGGAAAAGCGCCGCCGCAATACGGCGATGCAGGTCGAGTTTCTGCGGCCCATGCTGACGCCAGACGCCGTTTTCGTCGAGGTCGGGTGTGGCGACGCCGCCGTAACGCAGGCCGTGGCGGCCCATGTGCGCGAGGCAATCGGCATCGATGTCACGTCCGCGCTCGTGGATACCGCCGGGGCGCCAGCCAATTTCCGGTTTGTCCGCACCGATGGAACCATCCTGGCAATGGGCGATGGCACCGCTGACCTGGTTTATTCCAACCAGTTGATGGAGCACCTGCACCCCGACGATGCCCGGCAGCAGTTGGGCGAGGTCATCCGCGTGCTGCGGCCGGGTGGCCGTTATGTTTGCTCCACACCGAACCGCCTGACCGGCCCACACGACATATCTTGCTACTTCGACCGGGAACCCAAGGGGTTCCACCTGCGCGAGTATGACCATACGTCGCTCGCGGCGATGTTCCGGGATGCCGGGTTCCGGTCAACCCGCGCCGTGGTGAGCGTCAAGGGACGGCGCATGGACCTGCCGGTCGCCCCGGTCAGCATCGTCGAGCGCCTGTTGGCCGGGTTGCCTCAGGACGTGCAGACCCGAGTGGCAAGCCTAGGGCCGGTCAGGAACATGCTCGGCGTCCTGCTGATCGGGCAAAAGTAGCGCCCGGCGGCTGCAGGCGAAGGTGCGGATACCATCCAGGCCGTCCATGACGTAGAACTGCCGCCATGCGCCGTTCCCAGCTCGACCGCTACGTCTTCCGCCAACTCCTGGTCGCCCTGCTTGCGACGACGGGCGGGCTGGTTGCGCTGATCTGGCTGACGCAAAGCCTGCGTTTCGTCGAGCTGGTGGTGAACCGCGGACTGTCGCTCGCTGTGTTCCTGAAGCTGACCGGGCTGCTGGTGCCCAACTTCATCGCCGTGATCCTTCCGATCACCACCTTCGTTTGCGTGCAGTTCGTTTACCAGCGGCTGGCGGGGGACCGGGAGCTGACGGTGATGCGTTCCGCCGGGCTGTCGCCCTGGGCACTGTCCCGGCCTGCGCTGGGCTTGGCGGCGCTGGTGGTCGGCACGATGTATGTGCTGACGATCTGGCTGGTGCCGGTCAGCTACACCGCCTTCCGCGAGTATCAGTTCGAGATACGCAACCGTCTCGCCGCGTTCCTGCTGCAGGAAGGGGTGTTCACCCCGGTCAGCGACGACCTGACGGTGTATATCCGCAGCCGCGACCCGGACGGCACGTTGCGCGGCATCCTGGTCGAGGATGCCCGGCAACGGAACAGCCGCGCCACCATCCTGGCGCAGCGCGGCCGCCTGCTGGAAGGCGGCGATAATCCCAGGCTGCTGCTGCAATCCGGCAGCCGGCAGGAGATCGACCACAACAGCGGACGGCTGAACGTGCTGACCTTTGCGGAAACGACTCTCGATCTCGCGAGCAACACCGCCAAGGATGACGTGCGCTACCGCGATGCGGCCGAGATGTCGCTCGACGAGCTTCTGGCGCCGGGCAACGGCGCGCTGACCGCCCGCGATGCCGGGAAGTTCCTGGTGGAAGCGCACCGGCGGTTGACGGCGCCGCTGACGGCGGCGAGCTTTGCGTTGGTGGCGCTGCTATCGGTGCTGACCGGAGCGTTCCAGCGGCATGGCGGCGTGCTGCGTCCGGTCGTGGCAGTCGGCGCCGTGGTGGCGCTGCTGGCGCTGGGACTGGCGGCGGCAAACCTCGCGGCACGGCAGCCCATCCTGATCCCGCTGATCTGGCTCCATGCGATCCTGCCGGGCCTTATCTGCGGCTGGCTGCTGCTGGGACCGCAGTTGCGGGATGGACGTAGCCTGCCGGCGAGCGGAATGCCGAGGCGGGCGGGCGAGAGGCCAACGCGGGCACAGCCGGGCGGGGCGGCCTAGCATGGCGCTCACGCTCTCGGCCTACGTCGCGCGGGTGTTCAGCCTGTCGGTGCTGGCGATGCTGGCGGCGCTGTCGCTGCTGGTATCCTTGTTCGACTTCATCGAGCTGCTGCGCCGGTCCGCCACCAAGCCGGATGCGACGTTCGGCATCGTCACGCAGATCGCCGGGCTGCGCCTGCCCTATGTGTCCATGCAAATCCTGCCGTTCGCAGTGCTGCTGGGCGGCATCCTGGCCTTCTGGCGCCTGACCCGCAGCAGCGAGCTGATCGTCGCCCGGGCCTCCGGCGTGTCCGCCTGGGGGTTCCTGGCGGCGCCGGTGGGCTGCGCGATCCTGCTCGGCGCAGTGGCGACCGGGGTGGTCAGCCCCTTGTCGTCGGCGATGCTCGGGCGGGCGGAGGCGTTGGATAACGCCTACCTGCGCACGTCGGGCGGCCCAGTGGCGCTGGCCGGCGGACAGTTGTGGCTACGCCAGTCCGACCGGGAGCTGGACCCGCTGGGCGTTGCGATCATCCATGCCCGCGCCGTCACCCTGCATGACAGGTCGCTGACGGCCCAAGACGTCAGCGTGTTCCGCCTGGACGGTGCCGACCGTCTGCTGTCACGGATCGAGAGCGCGCGGGCGACGCTGGGCCAAGGCCGCTGGGAGCTGGAGGGTGCGCGGCGGATGACCGCCGACCACCTTCCGGAACCCGTGGGCACGGCCAGCCTGCCGACCGACCTTACGGTGGGCCGGGTGCAGGACAGCTTTGCCAGCCCGGACACGTTGTCGGTGTGGACGTTGCCGGACACGATCGGGCTGTTGGAGCGGTCCGGCTTTTCAGCCATCCGGCACCGGCTGCACTTCCAGGAACTGCTGGCGTTGCCGCTGCTGTGCGGGACGATGGCTCTGGTGGCGGCAGGGTTCTCCATGCGGCCGACCCGGCGCGGCGGCGTAGGGCGGATGATCGGGTCGGGCGTGGCGGCCGGGTTCGCGCTGTTCATGGTCAGCAAGGTGACCGCAGAGTTTGGGCAGTCCGGGACGCTGCCGGCGGAACTTGCGGCCTGGGCGCCGGCGGGAGCAGGACTGATGCTTGCCGTCAGCCTGTTGCTGCACCTGGAGGACGGGTAGCTTCCGTCCGCAGGGGACGGGTCCCGCCGCGGAGCCGGCCCGCGGCACCCATGGGCGTCTTGGGCCGGCGCAGGCGGCGGATTAGCCGAACAGCCAAGCCTTGCAGCGAGCAAGGAACCGTTCGAACTCGGCCACGAATTCCTGGCGGCCTTGCACGATCAGCTTGGCTTCACGCGACAACTCATCGAGATACATAGATACACCCTTCCATCAAACGAGCCCATCATTGGGCGGAAAGACGCTTCCTCGACGCTAAAGGTAGGCGCAGTTATGCTGCACTGCAACATGCGGCGTGCCACAGTTGCGGCCGATATTGCCTGGTGGCACCGGCACAGCACGCGCCGGTCCTTTTTTCCGGGAGTAAGCCCAGCTAAGGTGCGGCATGGCCGGCACGATTCCCCCCCTCGCCGCTCCGGTGACACGGCTGCGTTTTCACCTCGCCGGTGCGGCCGCCCTTGCGGCGTTGATGCTTGCCC
>CAXTOB010000539.1:0-4643 GCA_964245505.1 uncultured Acetobacteraceae bacterium
TGCGGCAGCGGGTGATGATCGCGATGGCGCTGGCCTGCAACCCCAAGCTGCTGATTGCCGATGAGCCGACGACGGCGCTGGATGTGACGATCCAGGCGCAGATCCTGGATTTGATGCGGGACCTCAAGACGCGGCTGGGCAGCGCTATCATGCTGATTACCCACGATCTCGGCGTCGTTGCGGAGATGGCGCAGCGGGTGGTCGTCATGTATGCCGGGCGCAAGGTGGAGGAGGCGACGGCGCGGGAGCTATTTGCCAATCCGCAGCATCCTTATACGCGTGGGCTGCTGGGCGCGGTGCCGCGGCTGGGCAGCTCGTTGACCAGCACGGCGCGCAGCAAGCTGGCGGAGATACCCGGCCTGGTGCCATCGCTCCGTAAGCCGATCGTCGGCTGTGCCTTTGCTGGGCGTTGCTTGAGCGCTACCGACGTTTGCCGCACCGTTGCTCCGGCGGTGGAGGAAAAGCGGCCTGGGCATAGCGTCGCCTGCCATTATGCCGAGTTCGCCATGCCGGATTACGTTGGGGCGGGGGAGGCGGCGGCATGACCCGGCCGCTGCTGGAGGTGCGCGGCCTGAAGAAGCACTTCGCGCTGCGCGGCGGCCTGCTGGGCGGGGTCACGGGCCAGGTTTATGCGGTGGATGGCGTGACGTTCGACATCGCCAAGGGGGAGACCCTGTCCCTGGTCGGCGAAAGCGGGTGCGGCAAGAGCACCGTCGGCAAGTCTATCCTGCGGCTGACGGACCCCACGGCCGGGGAGGTGTGGCTGGATGGGCAGCGGATCGACAACTTGCCGGCGGGTCAGCTTCGCTCGCTGCGTCAGCGCATCCAGGTGGTGTTCCAGGATCCGTTCAGCAGCCTGAACCCGCGTATGCGGGTGCGGGACATCATTGCCGAGCCGCTCCGTAATTTCGGCCTTTGCAAGTCTGGGTCGGAGCTGGAGGACCGGGTAGCGACCTTGATGGATACCGTGCGGCTGCCGCGGGATGCCATGCACCGGTTCCCGCACGAGTTCAGCGGCGGCCAGCGGCAGCGGATCGGTATTGCCCGGGCATTGGCGCCTGGGGCCGACCTGATCATCTGCGATGAGGCTGTTTCGGCGCTGGACGTTTCGGTGAAGGCGCAGATCGTCAACCTGCTGTCGGATTTGCAGGACGAGCTGGGGCTGGCGCTGCTGTTCATCAGCCATGACTTGGCGATCGTCGAGCACCTGACGCACCGGGTGGCGGTGATGTATCTTGGCAAGATCGTCGAGGTGGCGGACCGGCGGACCCTGTTTGCCAGCCCGCGCCACCCCTATACGCGGGCGCTGCTGTCGGCAGTGCCGGTGCCTGATCCGACGGCGGCGCGCGACCGGGTTATCCTGACTGGCGACGTGCCTAGCCCCATCAACCCGCCGTCGGGATGCCGTTTCCATACCCGCTGTCCCTATGTGTTCGACCGCTGCCGCTCCGAGGAGCCAGTGCTGCGTGAGATGCCGGATGGTGGGCCGGGCCAGAGTGCCGCTTGCCACCTGGATGCGCTGCCGGAACTGCATGTGGTGCCGGAGGCGGCGTGAGGCGTGGCGTCGGCACTCCACCAGCATCATGCGGCGGCCTTTGAGCGGCATCCGATACCAACCTGGCGTCATACGGCCTGAGCGGGCAAGTTGCAGGATCAGCTATGCCGGGGGGCGGGAGTGACGCTCCACGCTGCCTAAGGCAATCGGTTCCCGGGAGCCTGGATACTAGGGTACCTTGACCCTTACCCTTTGCGGCCCCCAAACTACGTTCGTCTGCAAGCACGGCTGACCGCCGTCCAGTCTGGCCGACGCCGGATTGTGCAGCTTGGTTTCAAGGGGAGCGAACGATGCCGCAGGTATCGCTGACAGTGAATGGACGCAGCCACACCGCCGAGATCGAGGGGCGTACCCTCCTGGTAGAGCTGCTGCGCGAGGGAATGGGCCTGACCGGCACCCATGTCGGGTGCGACACCAGCCAGTGCGGCGCCTGCGTCGTCCATGTGGACGGCAAGTCGGTGAAGGCGTGCACCATGCTGGCCATGCAGGCCAACGGCACGCAGGTCACGACGATCGAGGGCTTGGCCGCCAATGATGGTACGCTGCATCCGATGCAGGCGATGTTCCGCGAGCATCATGCGCTGCAATGCGGGTTCTGCACGCCGGGCATGGTGATGTCTGCAGTGGACCTGGTGCAGATGCATCCGGAGGGGCTGACGGAGGATCAGATACGCCACGGGCTCGAGGGCAACCTGTGCCGCTGCACGGGCTACCATAACATCGTGAAGGCGATCGCTGCGGCTTGGCCGATCATGCATGGCAAGGAAATGGCGCAGGCCGCGGAGTAACGGCGGAGGGTTGGACACGACTGGCATAAAGCTGGCGCACAGTTAGGGGGGAATTGGGATCATGGGTTTCGAGGGCATCGGCGCCAGCGTGCGCCGTAAGGAGGACCACCGCTTCCTGAGCGGCGCCGGCAACTATACCGATGACCTCAACCGGCCCGGCCAGGTCCATGCGGTGATGGTCCGCGCGGACCGGCCGCATGCCCGGATCGGCGGCATTGATACCGCCGCGGCTAAGGGGGCGCCGGGCGTGCTGGCGGTTTACACCGGCGCCGACCTTGCGGCGGACGGCGTGGGCGGCGTGCCCTGCGGCTGGCAGATTCATAATAAGGATGGTTCGGCGATGGCCGAGCCGCCGCATCCCGTGCTGGCGACCGGCAAGGTGCGCCATGTCGGCGACCCGGTCGCGGTCGTCATCGCCGAAACGCGGCAGCAGGCCAAGAATGCCGCCGAGATGGTGATGGTGGATTATGAGGACCTGCCGGCGATTTCCGGTGTCAAGGACGCCGTGGCGCCTGGTGCTCCGTTGGTGCATGACGAGGTGCCCGGCAACATCTGCTTCGATTGGCATATCGGCGATAAGGCCATCGTGGACGCAGCCTTTGCCAACGCGGCCCATGTTGTCACGCTGGACCTGACCAATAATCGTTTGGTGCCCAACGCGATGGAGCCTCGGGCAGCAATTGGTGACTTCGACCGGTCGTCCGGGGACTTCACGCTCTATACCACCAGCCAGAATCCGCATCTGATCCGGTTGTTGATGGGTGCCTTCGTGCTGCATATCCCGGAGAACAAGCTGCGGGTCGTGGCGCCGGATGTGGGCGGCGGGTTCGGCAGCAAGATCTACCATTATGCCGAGGAGGCCATCGTCACCTGGGCCGCCGGCAAGCTGCGCAAGCCGGTGAAGTGGACCGCGGATCGCAGCGAGGCGTTCATCAGTGATGCCCATGGACGCGATTGCGCCAGCACGGCCAGCATGGCGGTGGACAAGGACGGGCGGTTCCTGGCTCTGCGTGTCAGCACGCTGGCGAATATGGGTGCTTATCTCAGTACGTTTGCGCCGGCGGTGCCGACCTACCTGTCTGCGACTTTGCTGGCGGGGGTTTATACGACGCCGGCGATCTATGCCGAGGTCAAGGCTGTCTTTACCCATACGGTGCCGGTGGACGCCTACCGCGGTGCGGGGCGGCCGGAGAGCACCTACCTGCTGGAGCGGCTGGTGGACGTGATCGCACATGACACTGGGCTGGATCGGGTGGCGATCCGCAAGCTGAATTTCATCCCGCGTGAGGCTTTCCCGTATCAAACGCCAGTTGCGCTGAACTACGACAGCGGCGATCACCAGGCGACCCTGCGGGTGGCCATGCAGGCGGCGGATTGGGACGGCTTTCCGGCCCGGCGCCAGGCTGCGGCGGCTAGGGGTAAGCTGCGTGGCATTGGCATGAGCACCTATGTCGAGGCTTGCGGGATTGCTCCGAGCAAGCTGGTGGGTCAGCTTGGCGCGCGGGCCGGGCTGTACGAGGTGGCCAATGTCCGGGTGCATCCGACTGGCAGCGTCAGCGTGTTCACTGGCACCCATAGCCATGGCCAGGGGCATGAGACGACCTTCGCGCAGTTGGTGTCGGATCAGCTTGGCGTTCCGATGGACCAGATCGATATCGTGCATGGCGATACGGCGAAGATACCGTTTGGGATGGGCACCTATGGCAGCCGCAGCCTGCCGGTCGGTGGATCGGCGATGGTCAAGGCGATGGATAAGATCATCGCCAAGGGCAAGAAGATCGCCGCTCACCTGATGGAAGCGTCGGTCGAGGATATCGAGTTTAAGGACAACCGTTTTACGGTAGCCGGCACCGATAAGGGCAAGTCGCTGACTGAGATTAGCTTGGCTGCCTATGTGCCGCACAACTATCCGATCGAGGAGTTGGAGCCTGGGCTGGATGAGACTGCGTTCTATGATCCGAAGAACTTCACCTTCCCTGGCGGGTGCCACATTACGGAGGTGGAGATCGACCCGGAGACGGGGATCGTGTCGGTGGTGAACTTCTCGGCGGTGGACGACGTGGGCCGGGTGATCAATCCGATGATCGTCGAGGGTCAGGTGCAGGGCGGAGTTGCCCAGGGCATCGGGCAGGCGCTCATGGAGAACGCGGTCTATGACAGCGGGGCGCAGTTGGTGACGGGGTCCTTCATGGACTACCAGATGCCGCGGGCGCATGACTTCCCGCAGATGAAGACGGCGACCGAGAACACCATGTGCACCCACAATCCCCTGGGGTCCAAGGGGTGTGGGGAGACGGGGG
>CAXTOB010000540.1:0-4635 GCA_964245505.1 uncultured Acetobacteraceae bacterium
AGATGATGGAGGAGAAGGGGCTGTCCGCCGGGCAGATGGACACCGGGACTGGCAAGGACGGGCGGATCACCAAGGGCGACGTGCTGCAGTTTCTGGCTCGCCCTGCCGCCGCTCCGGCCCCTGTAGCTCCTGTCGTGGCGGCGCCCAAGGCGGCACGCGGCGACGACGAGCGGGAGGAGCGGGTGAAGATGACCCGCTTGCGCCGCACCATCGCCCAGCGGCTGAAGGACGCGCAGAACAACGCCGCCATGCTGACCACCTTCAACGAGGTGGACATGAGCGCGGCGATGGCGCTGCGGGCCGAGTACAAGGACGCTTTCGAAAAGAAGCATAAGGGCGTCCGCCTCGGCTTCATGTCGTTCTTCGTCCGTGCCTGCGTCGCCGCGCTGAAGGAGTTCCCGGCCGTCAACGCCGAGATCGACGGCGACGAGATCGTCTATAAGAACTTCGTCCACATGGGCATCGCGGTCGGCGGGCCGAACGGCCTGGTGGTCCCGGTGGTGCGCGACGCCGACCAGCTTGGCTTTGCCGGCATTGAGAAGGCCATCGGCGAGTTCGGCCGCCGCGCCCGCGATGGCGCCTTGAAGCTGGAGGATCTGTCGGGCGGCAGCTTCACCATCACCAACGGCGGCGTCTATGGCAGCCTGATGAGCACCCCGATCCTGAATGCGCCGCAGTCCGGCATCCTGGGCATGCACAAGATCCAGGAGCGACCGATGGCGGTCGGCGGCAAGGTGGAGATACGGCCGATGATGTATCTCGCCCTGTCGTATGACCACCGCATCGTGGACGGGAAGGAGGCCGTGTCCTTCCTGGTGCGCGTCAAGGAGGGCGTGGAGGACCCGCGCCGTCTGTTGCTGGATTTGTAGGTGGGAACGCCTACATTCAGGACATTCGCTTCCCGCTTTGATCGGCTCAGGGCTGCACTGATCCAGGGTCTGTCATTGCGAGCCGTTCGCGGCACGGCGATCCAGGAGCCACTGGTTGTCATTTCCGGTTCAGGCGGCCTTTGGATTGCCGCGTCGCCGCGCTCCTCGCAATGACGGACAGCAGCGGCCATGCCGGGCCGCACGTAAGGACCCCAAATGCCTGAATCTTATGATGTGATTGTCATTGGCGGCGGCCCCGGCGGCTACGTCTGCGCTATACGCGCGGCGCAGCTTGGCCTGCGGACCGCCTGCGTCGAGCGCCGGGCCACGCTGGGCGGCACCTGCCTTAACATCGGCTGCATTCCCAGCAAGGCCCTGCTGCAATCCAGCGAGAACTTCGAGGAAGCCAGTCACGCCTTCTCTGACCACGGCGTGATGATCGACAGCGTGAAGCTGGACCTGAAGCGAATGATGGCGCGCAAGGGCGAAGTGGTCAGCGCTAACGTCAAAGGCGTCGAGTTCCTGTTCAAGAAGAACAAGGTGGATTGGATCAAGGGCAGCGGCCGCGTCACAGCACCCGGCAAGGTGGAGGTGGACGGCGCCACCTACGACGCCAAGCACATCGTGATCGCCACCGGCAGCGAAAGTTTGACCCTGCCCGGCGTGGACGTGGACGAGCGCAGCATCGTCACCAGCACTGGCGCGCTGGAGCTGGATCAGGTGCCGCGCCACCTCGCGGTGATCGGCGGCGGCTACATCGGCCTGGAACTGGGCAGCGTATGGAAGCGCCTAGGCGCCGAGGTCACCGTCATCGAATACCTGGACCGCCTGGTGCCCGGCATGGATGCGGAGGTCGCTAAGACCTTCGAGCGCGTGTTGGGCAAGCAGGGGATCAAGTTCCGCCTGGGCACCAAGGTCACCGGCGCCCGGCGGGGCAATGAGGGCGTGACGCTCACGGTGGAACCCGCCAAGGACGGCCCAGCCGAGGAAATCCTCGCCGACGTGGTCCTGGTCAGCATCGGCCGCCGCGCCTACACGGACGGGCTTGGCCTCGCCGAGGCCGGCGTCACGCTCGATGACCGTGGCCGCGTGATGGTGGACGAGCATTACGACACCAATGTGCCCGGCATCCACGCCATCGGCGACGTGATTGCCGGCCCTATGCTGGCCCACAAGGCGGAAGAGGAAGGCGTTGCCCTCGCCGAGCGCATGGCCGGCCAGGCCGGGCATGTGAACTACGACGTGATCCCGGGCGTGGTCTATACCTGGCCGGAGGTCGCCAGCATCGGCCGCACCGAGGACGACCTGAAAAAGGCCGGCGTGTCCTATAAGGTCGGCAAGTTCCCCTTCACCGCCAATGGCCGCGCCCGCGCCATGGGCAGCACGGAGGGGTTCGTGAAGATCCTGGCCGACAGCGAAACCGACCGCATCCTGGGCGCCCACATCATTGGCCCCGACGCAGGCGGCCTGATTGCCGAATTGGCGACGGCAATGGAGTTCGGCGCCAGCAGCGAGGACGTGGCCCGCACCTGCCATGCCCATCCAAGCCTGAGCGAGGCGGTAAAGGAAGCGGCGTTGGCGGTCGAGGGACGGGCGCTGCATATTTGAGGTAGCTAGCTGCGCCTCGCGACCAACCGTCTCAGAGATGCATGACATCAGCCGCCGTTGACTTTGACATGTCGTTGCGATGGGCACAGCGAGGCGGCAACTTAGGGACGCACCGAAATAGCCTTGGCTAAGTGTCGGCCTGTGACCCTTAACCGACGCTTGTTACCCAATTTCGGAATGCTTCCAGGAGCGGGCGAAGCTGTAATGGCCCGCCTACTCCTCGGAAGGTGTTGCCTTCAGCCCAACAGGTCCACCATTCCCTATCATGCCCGTAGTTGTGGCTGGTGCGGTCCAGGATGCGGCCATCGCAATCTGTACCTGAAAGGTCGATGTTTATGGACCAGCCCGGATTATCAATTGTGCTGATCGAGGGGCCGGAGCCATGCTCTCAATCGCCATCACACTGGGCTTCGTACCACCGGGCGAACCAATCCAAAACATCCATAGCTTGTAGCTACCCGATCGGCGACGCTGGAAGAAATGGGACGCCCGGTTTTTGCTGGAACTGACATTTGAGCTGAGACGCTGCCTGGCCAGCGTCATCTTTGCTGCCCCTGGATCGCCGCGCCGCAAGCGGCTCGCATTGACCGCACGGGTATCGGTCAGATGCGATGGCGGCTGACATGGGGGCCATCGAATCCAACCATTACTTGCCGTAACCCTCCTTCCGGCTCGGCATCTCTCCTGCCGCCACCAATGCCGCTGCAATCATCACGGTACGCCGGCCCTGATGCCGGGCGGCATCCAAGTCCTCCGGACGCAGATCACCCTTGCCGTCTCCAACGATGGCCGATGCGCCATAAGGCGACCCCGCCTCCAGCATCGCCTCATCGGTGTAGCCGGTCGGGACGATCACCATGCCCAGATGCGCCATCGGGGCATACATGGATAGGGTGACCACCTCCGTCCCGCCATGCGGCCAGGACGCCGTTGCAAAGGCGCCGCCGACCTTGCCGGCCAGCACCCCTTTCTTCCACTGCGGGCCAAGCTGGTCAAAGAAATTTTTCAGCTCCGTCGCCATGATGCCGAAGTAGCAGGGGGTGCCGAACAGGATCGCGTCGGCCCACTCCGCATCCTCGTGCGTCGGGGCCTCGTAGAGCGCGTTCTGCCGCGCTGCGCCCTCCGTCCAGCCTTTTACCTTGGCCATATCCGCCGGGTCCGCGACCTCGCGCGCGCGCCGGATCCGTACCTCGGCGCCACCCTCCCGGGCGCCCTCGGCCGCTGCGTTCGCCAGCGCCTCCACGGAGCCGGTGCGCGAGTAATAGACGATCAGCAGGCGAGTGGGGCTTGGCATGGAATCGGGCAACTCGGTCTCCTTGGCGCCGCGTGCTGCGGCAATGCGCTACACCTGATGCCGCGCCGCCATCCGGTAAGGGCCGGCATCCCAATGGGACGGGGCACCCGCTTCCTGGCGCCGGGGATATCAGGCATCCTGACCGGGATGGTTCACCATGCCCAGGCAGGTGGCGCATGAACGGCAATAACGACCAAGCAGAGCACCACCGCACGGCAGCGCTGCGGGGGTTCTTTGCCCGCTACGTGGCAGCCCGAGGCGCGGCCGGCGACCCGCGCATCGAGGAGGCGTTCGCGGCGGTTCCGCGCGAACCCTTCGCCGGCCCGGGGCCGTGGTCCATCCTGTGCTCCGGCCCATGGCACGCGCGGCCAGGCCAGCCCGCCTACGTCCAAACCCCCAGCGATGACCCGGCCTTCCTATATCAAGACACCCTGGTCGCCCTCGATGCCGCGCGGGGCATCAACATCGGCGAACCCAGCCTGCACGCCCACTGCCTCGATGCGCTCGCGCCGCAGCCGGGCGAGGTGGTGGTGCAGGTCGGTGCGGGGAGCGGCTACTACACCGCCATCCTGGCCCACCTCGTCGGGGCAGATGGCCGGGTGCATGCGTTCGAGGTTGACCCGGCCCTCGCCAGCCGCGCCAGCCGCAACCTGGCGCCCTGGCCGCAGGCGACGCTGTATGCCCGGTCCGGCACGGCGGACGGCCTGCCGGAGGCGGACGCGATCTACGTCAACGCCGGCATCACCCAGCCGGGCTGGGCCTGGCTGGACGCCATGCGTTCAGGCGGCCGCCTGCTATTCCCCTTGCAGCCCGAGGGGGGCTTCGGCGGCCTGCTGCTTGTATACAAGCCGCGGGGTGGCGGCC
>CAXTOB010000541.1:0-4633 GCA_964245505.1 uncultured Acetobacteraceae bacterium
GTCCATGGATGGAGGAGTAGGCGATTGGCGGTGTGGGGGCCAGGGGCGGTGTAGCGGGCTGTGGGGATGGCTGGCTTGCCGGCGGGCAGCGGGGCATCCTGGACAGCAGCCTTTTCCGCCCTTGCGATCAGGCCAAATATGTAGCAACATAGACACATAGCAGAGGAGCCGCGTATGCCCATTACCACGCTATCAAGCCGCGAGTTCAACCAGGATACCAGCCGTGCGAAGAAGGCGGCAGCAGATGGTCCGGTCTTCATCACCGACCGGGGACGTCCGGCGCATGTGCTGCTCACCATCGAGGAGTATCACAAGCTGGCAGGCGGACAGGAGAGCATCGTTGACCTGCTTTCCTATCCGGGTGCCGGAGACATCGAATTCGACCCGCCACGCATGAATCTGGTCCTTAAGCCGGCCGACTTTTCCTGATCTACCTATTGGACACCAACGTCGTTTCAGAGACCCGCAAGGCCGAGGCAGGCCGGGCAAACCGGAACGTGGTCGCGTGGATGTCTGCCGCCCCGAAGGCAACCTTGTATCTGTCCGTGATCACCATCATGGAGCTTGAGATGGGCATTCTGTCGATAAACCGGCGGGACCCGCAACAGGCAGCAATCCTGCGTGGTTGGCTGGAAACCAGGGTGTTGCAGGCCTTCGCTGACCGCTTGTTGCCGGTGACCCTCGCTGTTGCCAAGCAGTGCGCCCGGCTGCACGTTCCCGACCCCCAACCTGAACGGGACGCCATGATCGCCGCGACCGCCCTGGTCCACGGCATGACCGTCGTGACCCGCAACGTCGCCGACTTCAAGCCGTCCGGCATCCCAGTCCTCAATCCCTGGGAAGCCTGACCGCCCTGCCCTACCCCACGTTCGGCCGCGCCGTCGCCAGCGCCGCCACCGCGTCCGCCGTTGCCGCCGACAGCGTCCAGCCGAGGTGGCCGTGCCCGGTATTGTAGAATACCCGCGGGTTCCGGCCCTGCATCACCCGCGGCATCATGTCCGGCATCATCGGGCGCAGCCCGGCCCACGGCACCGCCTGCCGGGTGCTCATGCCCGGAAAATGCTCACGGCACCAATGCACCAGCGGGGCGATCCGCTCGGCGCGTATGTCCTTGTTGGCGCCGCTGAACTCCGCCGTGCCTGCCACGCGTAACCGGTCCTGACCCAAGCGGCTGGTCACGATCTTCGCCTTGTCGTCCAGCAGGCTTACCCATGGCGCTGCCGCCTGGTCCGCCGGCTCCGGCAGGCTCACGGTGATCGAGTAACCCTTCACCGGATACACGTTCACGCGGTCGCCCATGCTGTGCGCGAGGTCGCGGGACAGGATGCCGCTGCACACCACGACCTTGTCGAAGCGGCTTTCCTGCTCCGGCGCCGGGGCGCCGTTGCCCTGCGGCTCGGTGGAATGGTGGCGTATCGTCACGCTGTCGTCGCCGGGCTGGACGGCGGAAACGTGGGTGGACATCTGCATCACCACGCCCAGCCGTTCGCAGGCCGCCGCCAGGCCGACGGTGAACTTGTGGATGTCGCCGGTGAAGTCCGAGGGGGTGAACCAGCCGCCGTACAGCTCGCCCTGCAGCGCCGGCTCGATGCTCCGCATTTCCTCAGGCGTCACGGCCCGCCGCTCAAGCCCGCCTTTGGCCAGCAGCGCCGTCACTTCGGCGGCGGCGTCGAAGTCCTCCTTGGTCTTGTAGAAGTGCAGGATGCCCCGCTCCTCTAGGTCGAAGTCTATGCCAGCCTCGTCCGCCATGCGCTGTAGGTGGGCACGCGCCTCGATGGCCAGGCGCACGGTGGTGACCGTGTTCTCCTCGTGGTGCGGGATGGCGGCGACAAACTCGGCCATCCAGGACAGCTTGTGCCAGGATGGCCTCGGGCTCACCAGCAACGGAGCGCCGGGCTTGAACATCCACTTCAGGCCCTTGAACACCGTGGCCCAGGAGTTCCAGACCTCGGCGTTGCTGGCGGATAGCTGCCCGCCATTGGCGAAGGATGTTTCCATGGCGGCATAGGGATGCGCGTCGAACAGCGTCACCCGGCAGCCGCGCTTAACGAGGTTGTAGGCAGTGGTGACGCCGGTGATCCCTGCGCCGATCACGGCGATGCTGGGGTGGGACGGATCGGCGGTGATAACGGCGGGGGCGGTGGCGAATGTTTCGTGGGTGTCAGGCATGGGCGCTCCTTGTTCCGCTCGATGCGGTTCGGCGCCCCCTCTGTCATTGGCCTGAGAGTATCGCCAATCCCCGCGCGCCGGGAAGGGGCTTACACCGTCGGCAGGGGCATACGGCCCCACTTTTCAGAGTCCAAGCCAACGCAGCGGTCCCTGGTGCCTGAGAGTTTCCGGGGCGGTTGCTCCGTCGGCGCCGCCCCCAGGCATGGGGCAGTCTCTTCCGCTGCTGCACTGACACATCTGCCTGGCAGCAGCGGCTGTCAAGGATGGTCGGCGTCGTCAGGGAGCAAACAGGTCGTGGGTGACAGGGCTGGTGCGCAGCCTGTCCAACCAGGGGCCGGGCGGGTCGCCCCCGGCATTGTCAGCGGGGACGATCTGCGTCCACTGCCGGCAATCCACCATCACCCATGGTCCCGCAGCGGGAGCACCCAGCCCCGCATCGCAGCGCCCGGACGCGGCCAATGTCGCGGCCTGCGTCCGCGCCTCCGAGCGGTCATGCACCGCCAGGTTCTGCCAGCGTTCCCAGCGGGTATAGCCCAGGGCCTGAGTGAACTGGAACCGTTCCAGATGGTCGGCATCCGCCACTGTCCGGCCGCCGAAGTGCTCAGACACCAGGGTCGGCATTTCCATGCGGCCAGGGCGGCCCCGGGACATCGTGCGGTATGACACCGGCTGCACCCGCCAGCGCGTGTAGGCGTAGCCCATCCGGTCCGGGCAGCGGCGGGGCTGCCGGGTAATGCGGGCCAGCGTTTCGCCGGTTGGCTGCGCGGCGAAGCTGCGGTCCACCACAACCCAGCCGTCGTCGGGTGCGCAGCCCGGCCCGATGAACAGTTGCAGGCCGGCGCCGCCGTCCTCGGTCACTCCGAACGAAGCGGTCGCCGCGGTGAAGAACGCGACCTGGCCGCCATCGCCCTGGTCCAGTTGGCCGAACCGTCGCGGCGGGTCGCCAAAGTCGTAGGTTTGCAGCACGGCCGGGCCGAGACTGGTGCGTATGGGGATGGAGTCGCTGGCCTGATAGCCGCCCGGCAGCGAGTCCCGGTCGGAAACGCCGGGCCAGTCCCGCTTGTGGTAGGGCAGGCGCTCGCCGATGGCCAACTTGCGCCGGCGTGGGCAGGCGGCCGTACCGTCCAGCGGCGTGACGCCAGGGATCACCCGGTTCCCAGGGCCTACGCATACATCCTGCACCAGGAAGTCCCAGGCTGCTTCCCACCCGGGTGGCGCGTCGGCTGCCCTGGCCGGGAGCGCGGCTATCAACGCTGCGAGAAGCGGAATGAGACGGCTCAAACGCAGCATAGTCTTCTCTCCAATGCGACCGTCGTTAACGGCGGTGCGGCGCTGTGGGGTCGCGGTTCCCGGCATTACCGCAGCCCGCGTCCAGCCGGCCTGATGATGCTCCATACGGACCATCTTGCTTTTGCCGCACATGCTTGCGATGCGGTGACGGGCACCATAGTGTGCAGTGCCCCCAAGCGGGCGGGCGTGGCCTGTCCCACAGACGGCCTAACTGGGCCGCGCACGCCTGGTCAGAATTACGTCCGTGCGCAAACAGGCAGGGGTATGCTTGGCTGCTCGGGCCGCCATACCCTCGCCCGTGATGGGTCCCATCCCCGGCGAGACGGTGACGCGGCAAGGTTCAGGAGCGCATCCGCCACTCCCCTAACCCCGGCGCCGCAATCCTGGGCGTCTTGGCGGCAGGCGCCGCCAGCCGGTGCGCCAGCAGGAACTGCTTCCCGCATCTTTCAGCAAACAGCAGTTATGATCGGGATGGAACCGCAGCGTAAGGCTTCTGGCATCCCGGCGGCCTTGCCCCGGCTGCCGCGCCGGGCATACCCGCCGGGATTGCCGTGCTGCTGTAGGTGCAGTCCCGCACGAGGCCATTGGCCCCAAAGTCCACCGTCATGCTGACCAGGTCCGCGTCCGCCCGCCCCGTATTTCCGGCGGCGTTCGCCAGCCCAAGGCCCGATCCGACAAGCCCAAGGTATGGCACGAAGGCGCCGGCCACCCCGGCCGCCGCCCCCGCGCCGCTCATCAGCCGCTGCCTGCCCGAGTCATCGGTTTTGGCCTCATATACCCAGCTTTCGCCGGCAATGCTCTGCTGCGTGCGGGTTGGGCTCCCCAGCGCCGTGAACACGTTGGTCCTGGAGGAACGGCCAACCACGATGGACGAGACCTTACCGGCATCCAGGATCGCGGATGGGGCCGGCGACTGCGCGCACGACGCGACGGCCATCAGTGCCAATGCCGCGCCCGCCTTGGCGAGACCTGTTCTCCGAGCCATGCAGAACCCACCTTCCCGCGGTGCAGCAACTGTGGGGTGTTCCAAGACGGTCCGCAACCAGATTTGCCGCACCGGGCCATCTGGTCACCGCTGCCGATCCATGTTACGGATAGATTGACGACTGCCCTGCACGGTTAAGAACTACGTCGCCGCATGCCGCCAAGGTTGCCAAAAAACCCGATATCAGGC
>CAXTOB010000542.1:0-4606 GCA_964245505.1 uncultured Acetobacteraceae bacterium
GAAGCGGTAGGCGTAGTCGGCGATGGCCAAGCCTACCGGGTCCAACAATGATCCGAGGCTGTGCGAAAACTCGCCCGCGGTGGACGGCGGGCAGCCGTAGAGCGCGACGGCCACACCCAGCTCGCCCAGGATCAGATCAGTCTTTCAGGCTCGAATGGCTTCCGTCAGCGGCCCGGCACCGCGGATCGCGATCACTCGCTTCATGTTGTAGGCCAGCACCTGCAGGCTCATCTCCGTGCTGACCCGTTTCAGCGTCCGGGTCAGGAAATGAGTCGCTCTCATCCGGGCCTTGATGGTGCCGAACGGGTGCTCAACCGTCTTGCGCCGCAACGCCATGGCCTGTGGCACCTGGTCCAACCGTCTCTGCATGGCGTCGAGGACATTCTCGTGCTCCCAACGCTTGATCCGGCGCTCCTTGCCCGTGGTGCAGGCGGCCTTCATGGCACAGCCCTGGCACTGAGTAGTCCAGTAATTCCGGAGCACCTTGCCGCTCTCCTCGTTGTTGAACCGCCAATCGAGGCGCTCGCCCGCCGGACAGTGGTAGGCATCCTCCTTGGGCAGGTAGACGAAATCCTGTTTGCCGAAACGCCCCTCGAACTTCGCCCCCGAGGTGAGCGGCTTCGGCACATAGGGCGTGATGCCCCCCTCCTCGCAGGCCACGATCTCCCAACCGGAGAAGTAGCCGCGGTCTGCCACCACCGTCAGCCGCGGGAAGCCCATGATGTCCTTGGCCTGCCGTGCCATGTTCGCCAGCTGTGTCCGATCGTGTCCGACATTGGTGACCTCGTGGGCGACGATCAGATGGTGCTTGGCATCCACCGCAGTCTGCACGTTGTAGCCGACGATGCCCGTCCCCTTGCCGCTCGTCGCCATGGATCGCGCATCCGGGTCGGTCAGGGAAATCTGCTGGTCAGGCGCGGCGCTGATCGTGTTCTCCAGCGCTTGCAACTTGCTCATGAGCCGTTTCAATGCGGCGATCTTCTCGTGCAGCCGAACCGACCTGGACGAGGCGGTCCTGGTCTCCTGCCGGTCAGCCGTTTCCAGCGCGGCCATATAGCGGGCGATGCCTTCTTCGATCTGCTGGATCCGAAGCCGCAGTTTGGCCGGCGTGAAGCTCTTGTCGCGTGCGTTCACCGCCTTGAACTTGCTCCCATCGACCGCGACCAGGCTGTCGGTGAACA
Organism: uncultured Acetobacteraceae bacterium; assembly: GCA_964245505.1. GTDB lineage: Bacteria > Pseudomonadota > Alphaproteobacteria > Acetobacterales > Acetobacteraceae > DASWOJ01. The sequence goes on from CAXTOB010000542.1 coordinate 1,182, forward strand.
GGTCGAGCTTACGACACAGCAGGACGAACTGGTGGCAGGTGGCCTTGATGGCGGGACCGTTGTCGCGGCGAAAATCCGCGATGGTCTTGAAGTCCGGCGCGAGCCGCCCGGTCAGCCAGATCACCTCGGGGTTGCGCTGCGCCTCGCGCTCCAGGCGGCGGCTGGAGGGCACGCGATTGAGGTAGCCGTAGACGTAGAGTTTCAGGAGCGGGGCTGGATGGTAGCCGGGGCGGCCGGTGTCGGCAGGCGTGGCGCGGCCGAAGCCCAGCTTGGCAAGGTCCAGGTGATCCACGAACGCGTCAACTACACGCACCGGGTTACTCTCATCCACGTAGTCGTCCACGCACTCGGGTAGCAGCAACGCTTGACACCGATCCTGACCCTCAACGTAGCCCGCCATGATGCGCTCACTTCCAAACCGTTTCGTGCCGTCATGGTGCCAGGGTAAACGGCGTTTGGGTACTGGCTCGGGCTACTTCGGGCTGAATCAAACCCGACTTTTCACACGCCCTCATCCGTAACCATACAACTAGCCGACAATGCCGCACTGGTTATCAAAATCCGCGAGGGACAGCCGGCCAACCGGCCAGAGCCCTTTTGGGTTACTCCGTCGACCCCGGGTTGGGTCTGGCACACCTGCCGCTTCAAATCGGACCATTCAGTGGGGGGCCGGGTAAGGCCGGCGAGGTTGTACTCTTTACCCCTTCGATCCCCGGGCTTGCCGGGCTGACAGCTGGGTGACAGCAGGCCCGTTGTCGTCGCCAGTCCTACGGCCCAAGCCGATCGTCTTGGCCATCGTCGAGCGTTGGCTGGCGTAGTTGGGGCAAACCATCGGGTAGTCGACCGGCAGGCCCCACTTGGCCCGGTAGTCGTTGGGGGTCATACCGTAACGGGTGCGCAGATACCGCTTAAGCGCCTTGAGCTTCTTCCCATTCTCCAGGCAAACAATGTAGTCTGGGAACACCGACTTCTTGATCGGCACGGCTGGGACCAGCGGCTCGGCCGGGGCTTCGGGCACGCCCGCCGTCGCCAGTGATCGATAAACGGACTGGATCAGCTCAGGCAGTCCTTCGGCTGTGACCTGGTTCCTGCTGATGTGGGCAGAGACGATCTTTGCCGTCAGCTTCAAAACGTCACCGGTTCCACCGTCCGCCATCGCGCCATCCTCGTTGCTGGCAATAGCCTTCCACATGCGGCCGCGCCGCTCCAAGCGGAACCCGCCTACGCGATCAGGTATGACCGGATCAGCACATGAAAATCCGGTTTATCGGGCCGACGTGCGGGGCTGCTCTCGCGGCGTGCGGTCGACTAAGAGTGCCTTACAGAACCCACCTAAACCGTTATTTTGAAGCGGCTAAAGAGGGTTATGAGAGGCGTGTTGATTTTTGCTGAGACCTGACCCGGCGTTTTCATCGAGAAGTGACCCGGCCAGGTGAACTCTCCCGCGGGCTGCGGGTGTGGGTCAAGCGGGTGTTTTGGTCTTCTTGGTCCTCCCTTCGGCCGAGCTGTTTCTGAACCTGAAGCTGTCGTTGCCGGTTTCCAGGATGTGGCAGTGGTGGGTGAGGCGGTCCAACAAGGCCGTGGTCATCTTGGTGTCGCCGAACACCTGGCCCCATTCGGAGAAGCTCAGGTTGGTGGTGATGGCCACGCTGGTGCGCTCGTAGAGCTTGCTCAGCAGGTGGAACAGCAAGGCGCCGCCCGACGCGCTGAACGGCAGGTAGCCCAACTCGTCCAGGATCACGAGGTCGAGCCGCAGCAGCTGCTCGGCCAGGTGCCCGGCCTTGTTGGCGGCCTTTTCCCCTTCCAGCAGGTTGACCAGGTCCACCGTGGAAAAGAACCGGACCTTCTTGCGGCCGTGCTCGATGGCCTGCACGCCCAGCGCCGTGGCGATGTGGGTCTTGCCGGTGCCGGGCCCGCCAATCAGCACGACGTTGTCGGCCCGCTCCGTGAACTCGCCCCGGTGCAGCTGCCGCACCGTGGCCTCGTTCACCTCGCTGGCCGCGAAGTCGAAGCTGGCCAGGTCCTTGTAGGCGGGGAACCGCGCCGCCTTGGTGTGGTAGGCGATGGAGCGCACCTCGCGCTCGGCCATCTCGGCCTTGAGCAGCTGGGACAGGATGGGCACGGCGGCCTCGAACGCCGGCGCGCCCTGTTCGGCCAGCTCACCCACCGCCTGGGCCATGCCGAACATCTTGAGCCCGCGCAGCATGACCACGAGGGCGGCGCTGGCGGGATCATGACGCATGGCGCACCTCCCGGACCCGCAGCGCGTCGTAGCGACCCATGTCGGCCCGGGGCTCCTGCCGCAGCACCAGGGCCTGCGGCGCGCCGATGACCTCGGCCGTGGTCTTGCTGTCCAGCAGGCGGTGCAGGACGTTGAGCACGTGGGTCTTGGTGGCGACGCCCTCCTCCAGCGCCAGCTCCACCGCGCACAGCACCACGGCCTCGTCGTGCTGCAACACCAGGGCGAGGACGTCCACCATCTCCCGGTCGCCCCCAGGCCGTCGCAGCAGCTGGGCCTGCAGCCTGCGGAACGCTTCCGGCATTTCGGCAAACGGCGCGCCGTTGCGCAGCGCGCCAGGCTTGCGCTGGATCACCGCCAGGTAGTGCCGCCAGTCGTAGACGGTGCGGCGGGGCAGGTCGTGCGCGCGTTCCACGATGCGGGCGTGCTCGCACACAGTCTGCCCCTCGGCCACCACGACCAGCCGCTCGGGGTAGACCCGCAGGCTGACCGGCCGGTTGGCGAACGAGGCCGGCACGCTGTAGCGGTTGGCCTCGAAGTGCATCAGGCAGGTCGGCGACACCCGTTTGGCGTGCTCCACAAAGCCGTCGAACGGCCGCCCCAACGCCATCAGGCTGTCCCGCTCCCGGGCGTGCGCGTCGGCGACGCTGCCCGGCAGATCACCATGCTGGATCTCGCCCCAGCGCTCGATGCAGCGAGTCTCCAGCCACGCGTTGAGCGACACCAGGTCGGCAAAGGGCGGCATGGCCTGCCAAAGCTGCCTGCGCGCGTCCTGGACGTTTTTCTCGACCTGGCCTTTCTCCCAGCCCGAGGCCGGATTGCAGAACGTGGGCTCGAACAGATAGTGGCTGGCCATGGCGGCAAAGCGCGCGTTGACCTGCCGCGCCTTGCCGGAGCCGACGTGGTCCACGGCGGTGCGCATGTTGTCGAACACGCCGCGGCGCGGGATGCCGCCCAGCACCCGGAACGCCTCGGCAAGTGCGTCGAACAGCATCTCGTGGGTTTGCAGCCGGTAGGCCCGGACCACAAACGCCCGGCTGTGCGCCAGCTTGGTGTGCGCGGCCTGCAGCTTGATCCGCTTGCCCGCGATCACCGCCCAGTCCTCGCTCCAGTCGAACTGGAACGTGTCGCCGGGGACCATGAGGAAATGTGTTGTGCCCGCGACGGGGTAGGGCCGCCCGCGGTA
>CAXTOB010000543.1:0-4602 GCA_964245505.1 uncultured Acetobacteraceae bacterium
CGGCCGCGTCGTCGAGCACGCCGGCCAGGCGTTCCCGGCTTTCGTGGCGCAGCAGCAAGTCCAGCCGCTTCGCCACCGCGATGCTGTCCGCGAGCCCGGCCACCTGCGCCAGCAGGTTGGAGGTGAACGCCCGCCCGGCTTCGGACAGCGTTTCGGCATCGGCCATGAGCATGCGTGCGACCTCGCGGTCGGTTGGGGGTTGTCCGTGGGCCAGGGGCACGTTGGCCAAGCCAGCAGCGGGGTGCGGCTCGGCCTTTCGCCGCTGACCCGCCCATTTCCGCACGGTGCCCGGCCTGCCGATGAAGCCGAGCGGGATGAGCTCGCGCCACAGCAGGGCGGCGTTGCGGCAGCCCTCCGCCCAGCGTCGTTCCAGGCGGTCGAGATAGGGAGCAAGTCCGCCCACCCGCGGCGGCTTGCGCCAGAGCGATGGGCCACCGGCCCGAAGCCAGCGCCGGATCGTCTTGCGCTCGGCGCCAAGCTGGGCGGCGATGCGCGCGATGGAAGCGCCTGCCACGCGCAGCCGTGCGGCGTCCTCGTAGCGGGCCTGCCGCCGGGCCAGGGAAGCCTGGCTGCGCCGCGCTGGCGCGTTCGGCCGCGCGCTGTCCGGCTCGGCTGCCGGTGCTGGCGAGGGCGACCCGCTGTCCTGTTCGCCGACCTGCTGTGCCGCACGGAGGATCGCGGCATGATGGCGGCCGGTCACGGCGCGGACGGCATCGCCGAGGTTGCGTAGCAAATGCCAGCGGTCGGCGACCTGGACGGCATCCGGCGCGCCCTGGCGCACGCCGTCCGCGTAGGCGCCGGCCCTGTCGCGCGCGACGATCTCGACGCCGGGGTGCTGACGAAGCTACTGGGCCAGGGTATCGGCTTGCCGGTCAGGCAGCAGGTCCACGACCGTGTTGCGCTCCAGATCGACCAGGGCCGTCCCGTAACAGTGGCCGCGGCGCCAGGCCCAATCATCAACGGTGAGGACGCGCGGCGTGGGCGGCGGCTCGCGGTCATTGCTGGCCACACAGGCCATCCGCAGCAGCGTGTCGGCGCTGACCGGCATGCCCAGCCTCTCGGCCAGGCGCTGTCCAGCCTCGCCGCCGAGCGCATGGGCGAGATGACCCTGTAGATTGCCCAGCCGCTCCGTCCGGCGTGCGGCTGCAGGCGCAACCCCGGCCAGGCGCTCGGCGAAGGTCTGGCGGGCACAGGAGGGATTGAGACAGCGGAAACGCCTGGCTTGGATTTGCAGCGCCACTGGACGGCCTTGCCAAGGCAGGTCGGCAAAAGTGCGCTGGTAGCGGCTGTGCAGCCGCTGGGACACCTGGGCGCAGGTGGGGCAAGCGGCCGACGGCTGATGCGGGCTGGATGTGATGACGACGTGATCGGCGGTGGACACGACCCCCACGACGGCGAGGCCGGCAGGGATCAGGGGCAATACGCGCGTGAGCAAGGAAGACCTTCAACAAGGGGCTACAGCGTCCTTCTCACTTGCTCATCCAACCCCGAAACGACAGCACGGCAAGTGCGGGAGAACCCAATCCAAATCGACCAATCTGTCCACCGTCAGGGGCGCACTCCAGCAGCGCGTGCGTCACGCCGCGTAAGCCCGCCTAGTGGTTCGCCCCATGCTTCACGATCTTCTGCGCCAAGCTCCAGCGATGCACTTCGCTCGCTCCGTCGTAGATCCGGAAGCCGCGGACCTCGCGGAAAATCCGCTCCACCATCGTCTCCGCAGTCACGCCGATCCCGCCCAGCACCTGCACGCAGCGGTCGGCAACCCGCCAGATCGCCTCGCTGCACACTACCTTGGCGATGCTGCTCTCGGTCCCCGCCCGCTCCCCCTGGTCCAGCAGCCAGGCGGTGTGCCAGATCGTCAGCCGGCTGGTGCGTATGTCCATATCGTTGTCGGCCAGCATGAAGCCGATACCCTCATGCTGCGCGATGGGCTTGCCGAACGCCTCACGTTTCGCGGCATATCCTACAGCGATATCCTGCGCCCGCCGGGCCGCCCCAAGCCACCGCATGCAGTGCGTCAGCCGCGCCGGAGCCAGCCGGACCTGCGCATACCGGAACCCCTCGCCAACCGCGCCCAGCACATCGCCCGCCGGCACACGCAGTCCCTCGAACTCCACCACGGCATGACCGCCGGCAAAACCCTGATCCATCGTGTCCATCACCCGGGGAATGCGTATGCCGGGCTGATCCATGTCGGCGAGGAACATGGTCGCCCGCCCGTCCTCGCCTTTCGCCATGATGATGGCAAAGCCCGCGCCGACCGCGCCGGTGGTGAACCACTTGGTGCCCTCGATCACAAAATGGTCGCCGTCGCGGGTGGCGGTGGTCAGCAGCGCCGCCGGGTCCGACCCGGCGCCGGGCGGCGGCTCGGTCATGCAGAAGCAGGACCGGATCTCGCCACTCGCCAGCGGACGCAGCCAGCGCTCCTTCTGCTCCGGCGTGGCGACCACCTCCATTAGGTGCATGTTGCCCTCATCCGGCGCAGACAGGTTCATCGCCAGCGGCCCAAGGACGGAGTAGCCTGACTCCTCGAACACGATGGCCCGGCCGACATGCCCCAGCCCCAGCCCGCCATACTCCTTGGCAACATGCGGAGCGAGCAGCCCGGCGTCCTTCGCCAGCGCATTCAGCTCCCGCCGCAGCTCGTCCGTCGGACCATGCCGCTCCTGTCGGGCGTCGCCCTCCAGCGGGATGATCTTGTCACGGATGAAGGCGCGGGTGCGGTCCTGCAGGTCGGTCAGCTCGGGCGGGATGGAGAAGTCCATGGGTGCAGCCTTATGGCGTGAGGGGCTATGCTGCCCCAGGTCGGGGTGTTGTGGGAGGGGCCAGCATGAACGTGATGACGCGCCCGGGCATGAGCTTGGACGAGTTCCTGATTTGGGAAGCCGGGCAAGAAGGGAAATGGGAGTTTGACGGCACGGGGCCTGTGGAGATGACCGGGGGCACCCGGGCGCACGCGCTGATCCAACGGCGCATCATTGCCGTGCTGGACAGGCTGCTGGCTGATACGCCGTACGAGGTCTTCGGCAGTGAATTGAAAATCCAGGTGGACGGGCGCATTCGCTACCCCGAGGCTTTCGTCACGAATGCGGGCGGCCCAGCGGACAGCACCGTGGTCCACGACCCCATCGTGGTGTTCGAGGTCATCAACCCCACCACGGAGCAAACCGACTGCTTCACCAAAAACCGCGAGTATGCGGCCACCCCCTCGATCCAGCGCTACGTCATGCTGGAGCAAGGCGTTATCGGCGCCACCGTGTTCGCGCGCACCGGGATGGAGTGGATAGGCCGCCTGTTGCTGGCCGACGCCGTGCTGCACATGCCGGAGATCGGCACGGAGGTGCCGCTCGCCGAATTCTACACGGGGCTGTTCCCGGCAGCGTAGTCCGGGCCGCCTTCCTTTCACCCCAACGCCGCCCTAGCTTCCCCGGCAAAGTATTGGGAGCGCCCGCCATGACCGAAGCCTACATCTGCGACTACGTCCGCACCCCCATTGGACGCTATGCCGGCGTCCTCAAGGACGTGCGGGCCGACGATCTGGCCGCCCATCCCCTGCGGACCCTGCGTGAGCGCAACACTGGCGTGGACTGGGACATGCTCGACGATTGCATCCTGGGCTGCGCCAACCAGGCCGGCGAGGACAACCGCAACGTCGCCCGCATGGCGCTGCTGCTGGCCGGCCTGCCGACAAGCGCACCCGGCGCCACCATCAACCGCCTCTGCGGCAGCGGCTTGGACGCCGTCGGCACCGCCGCCCGAGCCATACGCGCCGGCGAGGCCGATCTGATGCTGGCCGGCGGCGTCGAGAGCATGACCCGCGCCCCATTCGTAATGGCCAAGGCCACCGAGGCCTTCGCCCGCCAGGCGGACATCTACGACACCACCATCGGCTGGCGTTTCGTAAACTCGCTGATGCGGACGATGCACGGCACCGACTCCATGCCGGAAACGGCGGAAAACGTGGCGGAGCAGTATCAGGTGTCCCGAACCGACCAGGACGCCTTCGCGCTGCGTAGCCAGCAGAAGGCGTCGGCATCCCATGCGTTCTTCGCCCAGGAAATAGCCCCCGTCACTATCAAGGGCCGCAAGGGCGATACCGTGGTGGACCGGGACGAGCATCCCCGCGAAACCACCATGGAGGCGTTGGCGAAGCTAAAAACCCCATTCCGCCAACCCGGCACCGTCACCGCCGGCAACGCGTCCGGCGTGAACGACGGCGCCGCCGCCCTGCTGATCGCCAGTGAGGACGCAGCCCGGCGCCACGGCCTAACCCCCCGCGCCCGCGTCGTCGCCATGGCAACCGCAGGGGTCGAGCCGCGGGTTATGGGCATCGGCCCCGTGCCGGCCGTGCAAAAGCTGATGGCCCGCACCGGCCTGGACCTGCGCGACATGGATATCATCGAGCTGAACGAAGCCTTTGCCGCCCAGGGCCTGGCGGTGCTGCGGCAACTGGGCGTGGGCGACGACGACCCAAGGGTGAACCCACACGGCGGCGCCATAGCGCTCGGCCATCCCCTCGGCGCCAGCGGTGCACGACTGGCGGGCACGGCCGTGCATGCCCTGCAGGACGGCGGCGGCCGCCGGGCCGTAGTGACCATGTGC
>CAXTOB010000544.1:0-4596 GCA_964245505.1 uncultured Acetobacteraceae bacterium
ACCGGGACCCCGGCCGCCTCAATCTCGCACACCCGGCAGAGGCCGGAGGCGAGCCGCTGGTTACTGCACACTTATGGCACAACGTTTGCCTGACCCGCGTAAGCGCAAACAGGAGCACCCCCGTGCAACAACCCACGCTCTCCTCCGCTACGCCGCCGCCGCTCCGCCTGGTCATCCTGGCCATCCAGCATGTGCTGGTGATGTATGCCGGCGCGGTAGCAGTGCCGCTGATCCTAGGGGCGGCGCTGAAGCTGCCGCGGGACCAGGTGGCGCTGCTGATCAACGCCGACCTGTTCGCCTGCGGCATCGCCACCTTCATCCAGGCCTATGGCATCGGTCCCGTCGGCATCCGGCTGCCGGTGATGATGGGCGTCACCTTCGCGTCGCTGTCGCCGATGCTGGCGATGGCCAACAACCCGGCGCTGGGCCTGCAGGCGATCTTCGGGTCGGTGATCGCGGCCGGGGTGTTTGGCATCGTGGTGGCGCCGTTCATCAGCCGGCTGCTGCGGTTCTTCCCATCGGTGGTGACAGGGTCGATCATCACGGTGATCGGCATCACGCTGATGCGGGTGGGGATCAACTGGATCGGCGGCGGGCGGCCGGCGGCGCCGGACTTCGGGGCGCCGGGTTACCTCGCGGTGGCGGCGGTGGTGCTGGCGGTCATCCTGCTGCTGCTGCGCTTCGGCACCGGGTTCCTGCGCAACACCGCCGTGCTGATCGGCATCATCGTCGGTTATTTGCTCACGCTGGCGCTGGGCTGGGGCAGCCTGTCCGGGCTGGAGGAGCAGCCGTGGCTCGCCATCGTCAGGCCGCTGCAGTTCGGCATCCCGACGTTCGACCTGGTGGCCTGCCTGTCGATGTGCCTGGTGATGGTGGTCATCATGATCGAGAGCACGGGGATGTTCCTGGCGCTCGGCACCATGGTCGGCAAGCCCGTCACGCAGGCCGACTTGGCACGCGGCCGGCGGGGGGACGGGGTGGGCACGCTGATTGGCGGCATCTTCAACACGTTCCCCTACACTTCGTTCTCGCAGAACGTGGGCCTGGTCGGCGTCACCGGCGTTACCAGCCCGATGGTGTGCGTGGTGGGTGGCGTCGTCATGCTGCTGCTGGGGCTGCTGCCGAAGCTGGCGTTCGTCGCGGCGTCGGTGCCGCAGTGCGTGCTGGGCGGGGCGGGCGTGGTGATGTTCGGCATGGTGGCGGCAACCGGCATCCGCATCCTGGCCAGCGTGGACTACGAGAAGCACCGGGGCAACGTGTTCATCGTGGCCGTTTCCATCGGCTTCGGCATGATTCCCCTGGTGGCGCCAACGCTGTTCAAGGCTGCTCCGGATGTGCTGAAGACGGTGCTGGACAGCGGCATCCTGCTGGCTTCCGTGGTGGCGGTGACGCTGAATGTGTTCTTCAATCCGGGCGAACTGGCCGCCGATGGGCATGCCGCCCCGGTGATCATCGCCGACCATGCATAGGGGACCGGTCCGATGCCGCTGATCCACAACACCTACGGTAAAGGCCGCGTGCGGGTCATGCGCGTCCACCGCGACGGCGACTACAACGAGGTGCGCGAGCTGAGCGTGCAGACGATGCTGGAGGGCGACTTCGGCGCGTCGTTCACCGCCGGGGACAACCGGACGGTGATCGCCACCGACACGATCAAGAACATCGCCTACATCGTCGCCCGCGAGAACATGACGGCATCCGCCGAAGTGTACGGCCAGGCGCTGGCCGCCCGGTTCCTGCAACGCTACCAGCAGGTGGAGCAGGCGCGGGTGTCGCTGCACGAGACGCGTTGGACCCGCGCCAGCTTCGGCGGCACGCCGCACCCGCACAGCTTCGTGCTGGACGCCAACGGCAAGCCCACGGCGACGGTGGTGGCGCCGCGGAACGGCACGCCGGTGGTCACGTCGGGCATCGCCGGCTACACCTTCATGAAGTCCACTGCGTCCGGCTGGGTGGACTACGTGATGGACGATTACACGACCCTGCCGGAGACCACCGACCGGATTGCGGCGACGGCGATGGACGCGCATTGGACCTGGCTGACGGCGCCCGCAGACTACGACGCGACGAACGCCCGCGTGCTGGCGACGATGCTGGAGGTGTTCGCCACCACCTACAGCAAGGGAGTGCAGGACAGCCTGTTCCGCATGGGCGAGGCCGCGCTGGCGGCAGTGCCGGAGCTGGCGACGATCCGGATGGCGTGCCCAAACAAGCACTACCTACCGACCCGGCTGGAACCGTTCGGGCTATCGTCGGACAACATGGTGTTCATCGCCACCGACGAACCGCACGGCCAGATCGAGTGCGTAGTGGGCCGGTAGCCTACAGCGCATGCCGCACGGCCATTGCGACGATCCCGCCTTTTCCCTCCGCCGCCGGGTAAGGGTTGGGGCAAGGGGTTTCGCGGCTCAGTCGGCACGCCCACGCAGCCCTGTCCCGGCAGTACCCGCGGCTTCCCGCCATCGCAGGCAGGAAAGACTCCCGTCTCCAAAACGGGAAAGGGAGCAGAGGCTGTCTTCGCAACGTTTGCGATCGTCCTGGCGCGTGGCATGGGGACGTGGCACTCCGGCACCGCAAGCGTAGGCTTGCGATGATGAGGCAGCCGTTTGGCCATGCCAGGAGATCGCCTACCGATGATCGCAACCGCCGGCCCCTACCGCTCCACGGAGCAGTTCGAGAACGCCGCACCCAAGATCGTCGCGCGCTTCCGCGGGTTGATGCCCTACACCCAGGAGATCGTTCATGTGCGCTGGAGCAGGGAGGCATGCTGGATACCCCTCGGCGAGCTGAGTCCTGGGCTGCGGCACGAGAACGCGACGGCCTCCCCAGCGCCGGGGCAAAGCCTGCTCTACCCTGGCGACCTGAGCGAGACGGAGGTCCTGCTGGCCTACAGCAGGGTCACCTTCACCAGCAAGCTCGGCCAGTTCGCCAGCGACTGCTTCATGACCGTCAACGGCGGGTTGAAGGACCTGGTGACGCTGGGCCGGATGTTGCTTTGGCAGGGGGCGCAGGACATTCGCTCCGCGTTGGAAGGGTGACGCGGGCTTCCCTCGCGCCGCAGCCTGAGCGGTTCGATCACGAGGCGTTCCGGCTCGGCGAACCCTTGATGGCCCGGCTCGCGCACCTGGCGGCATTCACCTCCACGCCGGGGTCGCTGACGCGGCTGTTCCTGACGCCCGCGCACAAGGCGGCGGCGGAACAGGTGGCGGCGTGGATGCGGGACGCCGGGCTGCGGACAGAGATAGACGCCATCGGCAACGTGGTCGGCCGCACGCACCCGGATGGGGACGGGCGGCCGGTGCTGCTGCTCGGCTCGCATATTGATACGGTCCGGCAGGCCGGGCGCTATGACGGGGCGTTCGGCGTGCTGGCGGCGGTGGCGGCCCTGGCCGAGCTGCGCGACCAGGGGGAGGCGTTGCCGTTCGCGGTGGAGGTGATCGCGTTCGGCGACGAGGAAGGCGTGCGGTTCCCGGTCACCATGACGGGGTCCCGCGCCGTCGCCGGCTGCTTCGACCCGGCCGCCCTGGACGCGGCCGATGCGGAGGGGGTCAGCCTGCGCGACGCCTTGGCCGCGTTCGGCTGCGACCCCGGCGGCATCCCCGGCGTGTCGCGCGTGGGCCGCCCGGTGCTGGGCTACATCGAGGCGCACATCGAGCAAGGCCCGGTGCTGGAGGCACAGAACCTGCCGCTGGGCATCGTCACCGGCATCGCCGGGGCAACGCGGCTGCGCGCGGTCGTGAACGGCACGGCGGGCCATGCCGGCACGGTGCCGATGTCGATGCGCCATGATGCGCTGGTGGCGGCGTCGGGCATGGTAATGGCGGTCGAGCACATCGCTGCCAGCCAGCGCGGGCTGGTGGCGACGGTGGGCCAGATGCTCGTCCGGCCCGGGGCGCCCAACAGCATCCCCGGCGAGGTCGAGTTCACCGTGGACATCCGGTCTGGGTCTGATGCGATCCGGCTGGAGGGCGTGGCGGCCATCCAGCACGCAATCCGCCAGGTTGGGTCCGAGCGCGGCGTGAGGGTGCAGTGCCACGGCATCCACGACGCTCCGGCCGTCGCCTGCGCGCCCGCGCTGCAATCCTTGATCCAGGCTGCCATCGAGGGCCTGGGCGTCCCGCCGCTGCACCTGGCAAGCGGAGCCGGCCACGATGCGATGACGATGGCCCGGCTTTGCCCGGTCGGGATGCTGTTTACCCGGTGCTGGCGAGGGATCAGCCACAACCCGGCCGAGTCCATCCTGGCCACCGACGCCGGGCTGACGGTCCTGGCGCTGTGCGCGCTGCTGCGGGCCTATCCCGGCGCAAGCGAGACTGCACGTTGACGCAAACGGTATGCGAGGCGGGCGCGCCGGTGCTGGCGCTGGACGGCATGGCGCCGGTTTGGCGGCCTTGGCCCTGGCAACACGGGCGGCCTGGGCGTTGCCTGGCAAGCCGGGCAATCCGGCGAAGGAGACCCCATCCGTGACAGTGACACTCGACGAGCTGAACGCCATGGCCGCGCCGGACTTCGCCGCAGCGCTGGACGGCGTGTTTGAGGATGCGCCCTGGGTCGCCCGCCAGGCCGCCCTGGCCCGGCCGTTCGCCACCGTCGCGG
>CAXTOB010000545.1:0-4584 GCA_964245505.1 uncultured Acetobacteraceae bacterium
GGGCACAAGCGTGCAGCAGCAGGTGATCGGCTTGATCGGCGGCATGAGTTGGGAAAGCTCGGCCGAGTACTACCGGATCATCAACCAAGCGGTGCGTGTCCGCCTGGGCGGCGTGCATTCGGCGCGCGTGCTGATGTGGTCGTTCGACTTCGGCGAGATCGAGGCGTTGCAGCACGCCGGGCGCTGGGACGAGGCGGCGGCCCTGCTGGTGGACGCGGCGCGGCGACTGGAGCGGGGCGGCGCCGACTTCGCGCTGATCTGCACCAACACCATGCACCGCATGGCCGACCAGGTGCAGGCCGCCATCGGCATTCCGTTGCTGCACATCGCCGATCCCACGGCCGAGCGCATCAAGGCGGCCGGGCTGTCCCGCGTCGGCCTGCTGGGGACGGCATTCACGATGGAGCAGGCGTTCTACAAGGGCCGCCTGGCGGACCGCTTCGGCCTGGACGTGCTGGTGCCGGGCGACGAGGACCGCGCCGTGGTCCACCGCGTGATCTACGACGAGCTGGTGCAGGGCCGGGTCGAGCCGGCGTCTCGCGACGCCTACCGGGGCGTGATCGCCCGCCTGGTCAAGCGCGGCGCCGAGGCAGTTATCCTAGGCTGCACGGAGATCATGCTTCTGGTCCGTCCCGAAGACAGCCCGGTGCCACTGTTCGACACCACCGCCATCCATGCGGAGGCTGCGGTAGAGCGGGCGCTTCTGAGCCGTAAGCACGCCGCGTAGGTCACGCTCCATAATGTTGCGTGGCACAGCGATCATGAAAAACATTTTGGTTCCTGGTGTCCGTCTAACCAACCCCGGCGGACACTGCGCCGGGGTTGAACTGTGCCACTTCGTCTGAGGATTGGATGCCGTTGGCAAACTCGCCCGGCCCGTCAGGACGCGCATCGGCAGGCTGAGGAGACCGGTCCTCAATGCCGGTGAAGCGGGGTCCACAGGACCAGCGACGCCGCAAACAGACAGCTGGACCGTAACTCTCGGCTTTCTGGCCGCGTTCGTTCTGGCGATGCTGCCGGTTGCGGGTCCAGTGCTCCTCCTCGGCTGCGCCCTGATCTGGTCTGCAACGTCCTCTTGGCCGCACGTCTGCGATGAAGGACAGGTCAGGGCGCCGCCGCACGGATCATGTAGCCGCCGCCCCGAACCGTTTGGATCAGCTTGCGGTCGACGCCCCCATCAATCTTCTGGCGTAAGCGATGCATGTGCATATCGACGATGTTGCCTCGCGGTTCGAAATTATAGTCCCACACGGCTTCCAGCAGCATCGACCTGGTCACAACCTCGCCCGCATGGCGCATGAGGTGCACCAGCAGGGAGAACTCGCGACGCTGCAGCCGGATCGGCCGGCCATCGCGTGTCGTGGAGCGAGCGCTCACATTCACCTCCAGGTCCGCGACCCGCAGCACGGACAGCGCCCGTGCTCGATTGGCCCGGCGTCCAAGCGCCTCTGCGCGCGCCAGCACTTCCATAAACGCGTAAGGCTTGGCCAAATAGTCATCGCACCCGGCCTCAATGCCCTCGATCCGGTCGGGCGTATTTGCTACCGCGCTCAGCATCAGGACTGGCGTGGCAGGATCCGTCTCGCGCAGACGGCGGACCAGGCTGACCCCGTCCAGCTCCGGCAAGCGACGATCGACGATTAGAACGTCGTAAATTCCTTCGCGCGCCAGGGCGAGCCCCGTCTCTCCGTCGCAGACGTGGTCGACCACGTGCCCGCTTTCCGTCAGGCCGCGCGTCAGGTAGCGCGCGGCACGCTCGTCATCCTCTACGACAAGCAGGCGCATGCGGACCTCGGGTCCATGCACGTTCTCCTTCCGGACCAGCCCATATTTGGCCTATCCACGTTCCTGCCACGGTCTGCAACGGCGCAGGAGGCTGGACATGACCAGGGTGCTCGTCATCGAGGACGATGCAAAGACCGCCGCCGAGATCAGCGCCGCCATCTGTGACCACGGCTTTGAGGTGGACTGCGCCGGCTCGGGCCGTGAAGGACTGCTGAAGGCAGCTGCGGAGCCCTACGACGCCATCGTACTTGACCGCATGCTGCCTGGGGGCCTCGACGGGCTCGCGGTGCTGTCCACCTTGCGTGCCGCCGGCGTGGACGTGCCGGTGCTCATTCTCAGTGCGCTGTCGGCGGTCGATGAGCGTATCTCCGGTCTGCGCGCGGGCGGCGACGACTACCTGACCAAGCCGTTCGACTTTCTCGAACTCACGGCTCGGCTCAACGCGTTGCTGCGGCGCCGGACCCTGCCGAGGCAAGAAACGGCTCTGCGCGTCGGTGACCTCGAGATGGACCTGCTGACCCGGACCGTCCGGCGGGGCGGGCGTGGGATCAAGCTGCTGCCCCGGGAGTACCGGCTGTTAGAATACTTGATGCGTCACGCAGGGCAGGTCGTCACCCGCACGATGCTGTTTGAGGAGGTCTGGAACTACCGTAGCGTCGAACCGACGAACGTGATCGACGTGCATATCGGCAAGCTCCGCCGCAAGATCGAACCGCAAGGAACGGCGGCGCTGACCCAGACCGCGCGCGGATCCGGGTACATGCTCCGTGCGTTTGATTGAGCTGCACCGCACTACCAGCTTCCGGCTGGCGCTGCTCTTCCTTGTGCTGTTCGGCGCTGCCTCGCTCGGCCTGTTCGGCTTTCTCTATGTGCAGACGAGCGGGTATCTGCGAGGCCAGGTGAACGATTGGCTGCGGCGCGAGCAGGCCAGCTTCGCGCAGCTCGACCGTGAGGAGGTGCTCGAACGGCTCGTGGCAAGGAGCACGGTCGATCCGACCCTGGAGCGGCCGTTCACTTTGTTCGATCCCGTCGGGCAGCGTGTCGCGGGCACTTCCCTCGATGCCGACCCGATGTTGCTGGCCAATATGCCCGTGGGCCGCCCGTTCGACTTCGAGGCAAGGGTCCGTGGCGCCACCGTGCGGTTCAGAGGGCTCGCCAGCCGAATGCCGTCCGGCAACCTCCTGCTCATCGCCCAGGACCTGACTGGCACGGCGGAGTTCGACGAGCTGATGGTCCATTCCTTTCTCTGGGCCGGTTTGGTCACGCTTGTGCTCGGACTTGGTGGGAAGGTGGTCGCGGGTATGGACGCGGTTCGGCGAATTGAAGCGGTCACGCGTGCGACCCGGCGGATCGTCGCCGGCGACCTTTCTCAGCGGCTCCCGGCTCGTGGACAGATCGGCGACCTCGACCGGCTCTCCCATGTCATCAACGACATGCTTGCCGAGATCGAGCACCTGATGAAGGAGGTGAAGAGCGCCGGCGACAACGTCGCGCACGATCTGCGCACGCCCTTAACCCGGCTGCTCGCCGGACTGGAGCGCGCCCGCCGCCGAGCCAACTCCGTGGAGGAGTATGGCCAGGCGGTGGACGAGGCGGTGCTGGAGATCAAAGGCGTCCTCGAGACCTTCTCTGCCCTGCTGCGCATTGCCGAGGTCGAGAGCAATGTCCGCAGGGCAAAGTTCAGGGCGGTGGATCTTGCGGCCGTGGCGGCGGACGTCGCCGAGTTCTACGAGCCGATGGCAGAGGAGAAGGGCATCGCCCTGCGGCTCCTCCCTGGCGGCGAACCCGCGCGGTCGATGCAAGGAGATCCCAGCCTGCTGTTCGAGGCGCTCGGCAACCTCGTCGACAACGCGATCAAATATACCCCGTGCGGCGGGCGCGTGACGGTGCGCAGCATGGGCGGCCCCCGCCGGACCGGGTTTGAGGTCACGGATACCGGGCCGGGTATTGCGGCCTCCGAGCGGGAGGCGGTGCTACGCCGCTTCCATCGCCTTGAGGAGAGCCGGCATTCGCCGGGCACCGGGCTCGGCCTGGCCCTCGTCGCTGCCGTGGCACGGCTGCACGCGATGGATCTTGCCATCGGCGACGGAACGCCAGGCTGCCGCATCATGCTGACCTGCCGCGATGACGAGGGGCTGATGGCGCCCATCCGGGCGCTGGCTTCCAGGCCGCAAACCTAAACCGCGTCTAACCCGAGAACCGTAGTTTCTCCTCGTCATGGTTAAGGTGATCCTTGACCCAGAGCCGGTCGGCAACGGCGCAAGGGTCCTGGTTGACCTGCGTCTCGAACGCGGCGACGCGCCGGGTCAGGTCATCTGCGGTGGCATGACAATGGTGGTAGGTGACGTCCTCGCGCAGCCAGCGCCAGAGTGCCTCCACCGGCATCAGGTCGGGACTGTAGCCGGGCAGCGGCGCAAGCGTGATGCCCAGGCTGGCCGCCGCGGCCCACACCGCCTTGGCTCGGTGGTAGGGTGCCCCATCCCAGACCAGGACGAGCCTGCCCTCGGGGAACTCGGCGCGGAGCCGGTGCAGCACGTCGATGGTGTGCTCGCCGTTGGCGCGCGGGTAGGGCCAGATCCGCACCTGGCCTTCGTTGAACAGGTAAAGGCCGTAAAACGACACCTTGGCCGACAGCCCGGGCGAGGAGGACGCCACATGGAACCGCTTGCCGCGCTCACCCCAGCCATGGCCGAGGTCAACATCTTGGTGGATGTGCGCCTCATCCAAGTAGACCAGATGGTGCCGGTCATGCTGGGCGCCGTCCAGCAAGGGGCGGAGTTGTTCGATGAAGGCGTCCCG
>CAXTOB010000546.1:0-4580 GCA_964245505.1 uncultured Acetobacteraceae bacterium
GGGTGCTGGCGGGCCGGCTGGGCGGCTACTACGACCTGCGTTACTACCGTCGCTGCGACCACCTGATCGGCAACACCCGGGGCATCACCGACTGGATCATCGCCCAGGGCTGGCCCGCTGCAAGAGTCCATCATTTGCCCAACTTCTCCCCCGACCTGCGCGGTGCTGCTCCCGCCACCCTGCCGACCCCCCGCGGCGCCACCGTCCTGCTCGCACTGGGCCGTCTCCACCCCAACAAGGCATTCGATATCCTGATCCGCGCCCTGCCGCTGCTGCCCGGCGTCCATGCTGTCATTGCCGGCGATGGGCCGGAACGCGCGGCGCTCCTGGCCCTCGCTTCCCGGGAGGGCGTCGCGGACCGCCTGCATCTGCTGGGCTGGCGCACCGACCAGGCCGCCCTGCTCGCCGCCTGCAATGTGCTGGCCTGCCCCAGCCGGCACGAGCCCCTGGGCAATGTCGTGCTTGAAGCCTTTTCCGCGGCCCGCCCCGTGGTGGCGGCCGACGCCGCCGGTCCGGTGGAACTGATCGCTGACGGCGCCACCGGCCTCCTGGTCCCGCGCGACGACCCAAGCCGCCTAGCCCAAGCGCTGGGCGCCATCCTGTATGATCCCGCCTTGGCCGACCGCCTCGCCGCGGCCGGCCGCGCCTGCTTCGAGGCCGGGCACCAGGCCGCCCCGGTCCTCTGCCGGTGGCAGGCCGCGCTGGCGCAGATGGAGCACGCCTGATGTGCGGCATCGCCGGGCTGGCCATGTCGGCGGGCAGCCCTCCGCCCAGCCCAGCCACCCTGGCCGCGCTCACGGCAGCGCTGGCGCATCGCGGCCCTGACGGTACGGGACAGGCAGCGGTCGGCCGCATCGCCTTAGTGCAAACCCGGCTGGCCATCGTGGATGTCGCGGGCGGCGACCAGCCCCTGTATGCCGGCCCGGCCGCGCTGGTCGCCAACGGCGAGATCTACAATGACCCCGCCCTCCGCGCCGGCCTGCCCGGCACCCGCTTCGCCACCGGCAGCGACTGCGAGCCGCCCCTGCACCTTTGGCTCCGCGACGGCCCCGCCTACGCCGGGCACCTCAGGGGCATGTTCGCCATCGCCATCCACGAACGCGCCCAGCGCAGCGTGACGCTGACCCGCGACCCGTTCGGCATCAAGCCGCTCTATATCGCGCCGATCCAGGGCGGCCTCGCCTTTGCATCCGAACCGCAGGCCCTGCTGGCCGCCGGCCTGGTCCGCCGCATCCTGCGCCCCGCCGCGCGTGAGGAACTGCTGCAGCTGCAATTCACCTCCGGCGCCGAAACCATCTTTTCCGGCATCCAGCGCGTCCTGCCTGGCGAAACCCTCCAGATTGCCGACGGCCACATCCTCGACCGCCACCGCGCCCCGGCCCTGCCGGATGGCGGCCCCGAAACCATCACCGAGGACGCCGCCCTGGCCCGGCTGGACTGTGCCCTCATGGAAAGCGTGGACCTGCACCAGCGCAGCGATGTCCCGTATGGCATGTTCCTGTCCGGCGGCGTGGACAGCGCCGCCGTCCTTGCCTGCATGGCCCGGCTGAACAGCGCCCCAGTCCTGGCCTACACCGCCGGCTTCGACGCCCCAGGCGCTGCCGACGAGCGGGAGCATGCCGCCGCCGTCGCCCGTGCCGCCGGAGCGCACCACGAAACGCTGCAGATCACCGAGGCGATGGTCTGGCGCCACCTGCCGGAGATCGTCGCCGCCATGGACGATCCTGCAGCCGATTACGCCATCATTCCCTCGTGGTTCCTGGCGCGGCGCGCCCGGCAGGACGTCAAGGTCGTGCTGTGCGGCGAAGGCGGCGACGAGGTGTTCGGCGGCTACGGCCGCTATCGCAGCGCCATGCGTCCGTGGTGGCAGGGCGGCCGGGTGATGCGCAGCCGGGGCGCCTTCGACAAGCTGGATGTGCTGCGCGCCCGTCCCCAAGGCTGGCGCGACGGCCTGGCGGCAGCCGAGGCTGGGGCCGCCCGTCCCGGCCGGACCCGCCTGCAGGTGGCCCAAGCCACCGACGTGGCCGACTGGCTGCCGCACGACCTGCTGCTGAAGTTGGACCGGTGCCTGATGGCGCACGGCGTGGAGGGCCGCACCCCCTTGCTGGATCCCGCCGTCACCGCCGCCGCCTACTGCCTGCCGGATGCCATGAAGGTCCGTGACGGCCGCGGCAAGTGGCTGCTGCGCCAATGGCTGTCCCAAGCCATGCCCGCGGCCCGGCCGTTCGCGCCGAAGCAGGGCTTTACGGTGCCGGTCGGCGCCTGGATCGCTGCGCAGGGCGCCCGGCTGGGTCCGCTGGTGGCGGCGCAGCCGGGCGTGGCGGAGATCGCTGACCCGGACCGGGTGGCAGCGCTGTTCCGTGCCGCCGGGTCGGGGCGGCACGAGGGCTTTGCGGCGTGGACGCTGCTGTTCTATGCGCTGTGGCACCGGACGCACATCTTGGGCCGGGCACCAGCGGGGGATGTGTTTGAGACGCTTGCGAGCTAAGCAGCTAACAGCGCCTTGGCTGGCCGACGCGGTGCTTGCGGCAGCAAGGGCAGACGCCGCGATGACGGTGGGTGCGCGTGACCTCGGCGGCAGGTTGATGTGACCGTCAGGCTGGCCGGCCACTGCGAGCGAATCAGCGCAGTGCGGACCATGAACTCGTGCGCGGTCCAGGTTCGGTCCTGACGCAGAACCGCCGCCACCTCTGCTGCACCGTGTCCCGGCAAAGGCCGCCGCCGCCGCCGGATAGGATGATACCAACAACTCTTTAAACTGACCTTTAAGGTGCCGAACCGTCATTGCGAGTCGCTTGCGGCGCGGCAATCCGGGGCTGTGGGCGCGGTCCTTGCTGCTCTGGACGGTTGCGTCACTGCGCTCTTCGCAGTGACGGAAAGGGTCAGAGCGAAGGGCTTTGGTGTAATGCAGCCCGGCGCGAAGCACGGCACGGAACGGCACACGCCACTCTCGCGTTGCCGTAAGATGAATCTCTCTGCAATCCGCCGGGCCGTTCTGGTGACAGCCGTGTCCTTGGCCTTTCCCGTCACCTGCTCCCAATCGGGAGACGGCACATACTCCGGGGGTATCCAGCCGAGTCCTGCTGGACGCGTGAACCCCGCGGAGCCGGGCTTCGTCAATGGCGACGGGGGGAACAGGTGACAGGCTAGGTGGGCCAGGCCTGCCGAACCAGGGTCAATCGTGAGACGAACCCCGGCGTGAGACGGACCCGGGCAACGGCTTCGACGCGGTTCACCGATGGGCTTATCGGGTCGCGTGTCCCGGCAGCATCGTCTGTCCGCCGCACCGTCTTGGTTGACCAATACCGTTTCTCACGGTGCGGCGCGTTGCAATATAAGCTTTAACCAGATCGGTCGCACCCGCAGCTTAGCACCGCATTCTGGCGGCAAGGCTACATGGTCATCGCCAGACCCGCTAATGAAACGCCAAGACCCGGGCTGTGCGGCTGTCTCGGCCCATCAAGCTTTAAGGAGCGCCGTCCCAGGGAGCGGGGGCGGCGGGGCAGTAGCGATTGCGGCGTTCATCGCGCGCACTCCGGCGGCCGGACCGCCGGGGTAGCTCCACACCGCGCCCACGACGGCCAGGAAACTGGCGCCAGCAGTCACGAGCGGTGCGCAGTTGTCCGCGGTGATGCCGCCGATGGCGACGCAGGGCAACTCCATCAGCTCGCTCCACCACGCCAGGATGTCCGGGTCTGCCCTGGTCGGTGCGTCCTTGGTGGCCGTCGGAAAGAACGCGCCGAAGGCGACGTAATCCGCTCCGGCCTCTCCGGCGAGCATCGCCAGGTCCCGGCTGTCGTGGCAGGTCACCCCAAGCGTCAAGTCCGGCCCGATCAGGCGCCGGGCCTCCGGCGCCGGCGTATCCTCCTGGCCGACATGGACGCCGTCGCAGCCTGTTGCCGTCACCAGGTCGGCCCGGTCATTCAGCAGAAAGGCGACGCCGCGCGACTGTGCCACCGGACGCAAGGCATCGATCGCCCGCCGCCACTGGTCGTCCGTTGCATCCTTGAGCCGCAATTGCACCGCTGCCACGTCGCCCGCATCCAGCGCCTGGGCGAGCGGGTCCGCGAACTCCGGCCCGGCGCTGGTGGGGGTGATGAGGTAAAGCCGGCAGGGATCTCCGGCTGTTGAGGGTTCGGGCACGATCAGTCCTCAGCCCACATATGCATCAGGGCGCATGTGGAGCCAGGCGCATGCGAAGCGGGGCGCTTGGCCCCAGCGCTGGAGCCCCGGACGCCCAGATGCCGGACGCGCAAATGCCGGGCGGGCGGATGAGGGACGGCATTGATGGCTGGCGTGATCCGCATGCAGCACTCCTGGGCCGGTCGCCGCCGGCATCCGAGGCGGCTTAGCCGATGGGCCGGCCGCTGTCACGGCCAGCCGCAGCCACCGGTGAGCGGCATCCATGCAGAGGCTTCCGGCCTACGCGCCAAGCCACGCCGCGAGTCGCCGCTCCTCGCCACGCCGTCCCATGTCCAGCGAAGGCGGAGCGGCGGCCAACAGCCGTGCACCACACGACTCCGCTCGCGCGGCGATTTCGGGCCAGGCCGGGCCGGGCTGCAGGACGATCAGTCGGCACC
>CAXTOB010000547.1:0-4576 GCA_964245505.1 uncultured Acetobacteraceae bacterium
AGCCAACCGGCGCGCCCGTTTACATCATGGGCTTCAGCCACGCCGAGATCGTGGACGGGCGGGTCCAGAGGGAATGGCTGGTGACCGACGAAGTCTCCATCTGGAAACAGATCGAGGCCTACTTGGAAGGACAAGCAGGAAGCTGAGCTGGCAAGTCGCCTGGGGGGAGTGTCAAGAACCTGGGGCGCTACGCCGCGAGCTGGATTGCTGGGTGGTCGAACCGCCCGTCCAGCACCGCCGCCCTGACCTGAAGCCTACGATGGAGGAGATCATTAGGTCCGCCACTCCTTTGTTAGGCTGGGTCTGCTGTAATCCCGATCCGACCAACTACCATCCCTGGTAATACGGCTGAACCACCGCTGCACCCTGGGAAGATCGTCAATGCGCACTTCGCGTCACGCCGCTGCCATCGCCGCTGTCACCACTGCCGCATGGGGGTGAAGCGTCCCCTCAGGCCTGGGCTGCCGACACGTTCCGACGCGGTCGCCGCCTGGCTCGACGCACGCCCACACCCGGTCACCCTTCATGCCTGAGGTCGCCGCTCCCACCCCCATCATCCGAAAGAACCGCCTATGACAGAGATCGACTCGGCTGTACTATCCCTCCTCCGCTTGGTGGACACGCCGACCATCTGCAACGCGCTCGAACTCGCGACCGGCGGCCGCTCGACGCGCGGATTCACCCTCAAGCCCGTCGTCTGCGCCGACCCGGTCTTGCCGCCGGTTGTCGGATTCGCCCGCACCGCCCGCATCCGCGCCTCCGCCCCCTCGACGCTGCCGGCGGACGAGATGCACACCTTCCGCCTGGCCTACTACGAGTACATGGCGTCGGGCCTGTCCCCTTCCGTGGTCGTGATCGAGGATGAGGACGCCGAGCCCATCGGTTCCTTCTGGGGCGAGGTGAACGTCGGCATCCACAAGGGGCTTGGTCTGGCCGGAACCCTCACCAACGGCTCTCTGCGCGACCTCGGTGCGCTCGACCCCGGCTACCAGGTGATCGCCGGCGTTGTCGGCCCCAGCCACGCCTTCGTGCACGTGACCGCGATCGACTGCCCAGTCACGGTGCTGGGCCTGCCGATCCAGCCCGGCGACCTCGTGCATGCCGATCGTCACGGTGCCGCTGTGATCCCGGCCGCCGTGCTCGACCGCATACCCGCCGCCATCAACAGTCTGGCCCGGCGCGAGAAGCGCATCCTGGATGCGGCCCGAAGCCCCGGCTTCAACATGGAAGCGTTGCGCAAGGTGTGGGGAGAAGCGGAAGATGTGCACTGAGTCGTGTGACCTCGTGCATTCCGACGCGGATATCTGGCCGAGGCCTTACCTCACGATCGATGGAGCCTGCGCCGGCGAGCCCCGCCACATGCGCGGAGCGCCGCGCCCAAGCTGTACCGATGGCAGAACCGGATCGGCGATGCCGCCAAGCCGAAGTAGTCTTAGTACGGAGAGATGAGCATGCTGCGACGCCGTCTGATCCAGGGTGTTCCCCTCGGGGCCATGGCCCTCGCCTCGCCGCGCGTGGTGCGGGCAGAGGGAGCGAGCACGCTCCGCTTCGTGCCTGCGGCCGACCTCGCGGTACTCGACCCAATCCTCACCTCCGCCTACGTGACCCGCAACCACGGCTTCATGGTCTTCGACACGTTATATGGTCTGGACGCGCAGTTGCGGCCGCAGCCGCAGATGGTGGCGGGGCATACGGTCGAGGACGGTGGCCTGACCTGGAGCTTCACGCTGCGCGATGGGCTGCGTTTTCACGATGGCATGCCCGTGCTGGCGCGGGATGTGGTCGCCAGCATTCGGCGCTGGGCAGTTCGCGACTCCTTTGGGATTGTGCTGGCCTCGCTCACGCATGAGCTGTCGGCCACATCGGACAGTACGTTCCGCATCCGCCTGAGCAAGCCGTTCCCGGCCATGCTGGACGGTTTCGCGCATTGTAGCACCTACCTCATGCCCATCATGCTATATTGTTTTGCTAGCTCTCCCCCGTCGAGCTAGTTGACCGAGATGGTCGGCAGCGGCCCGTATCGCTTCATTGCCGACGAGCGCATCCCCGGCGCCCGCGTCGTCTACCAGCGTTTCGAGGGCTACCAGTCGCGTTCCGAGCCACCCAGCTTCCTAGCCGGGGCCAAGCGCCCACTGCTGGAGCGCGTCGAGTGGCGCACGTTGCCCGACCCTGCAACCGTCGCTACCGCGCTGCGGAACAACGAGGTGGACTGGTGGGAGCAGCCGAGCCTTGACCTCGTGCCGCAGCTACGCGCCAGCCGCGGCGTGGTCACCGAAGTTGCAGATACCAACGGCTATCTTGCCTACTTGCGCCTGAACCACTTGCATCCTCCGTTCGACAACCCGGCCATTCGCCGTCTCGTGCTGTCGACGGCACGGCAGGCCGACTTCATGGCTTCGGTGGTCGGTGACGACACGTCGCTGTGGCAACAGACCGGCATCTTCACGCCGGGCACGCCAATGGCGAGCGACGCCGGTATGTCAGTCATGCAGGGCCCGGTCGACTACGACCGGGTGAAGCAGAACCTTGCAGCAGCCGGATACCGAGGCGAGACGGTGACGATGCTTGCCGCCACGGACCTCCCCAGCGTGAACGCATTGTCGGAAGTGGCTGCCGACATGTATCGCCGCATGGGCTTCAACCTGGATTACCAGGCGCTCGACTGGGGCACCGTCGTGCAGCGCCGCATCAGCCAGGAGCCGCCAGCCCGTGGTGGCTGGAGCACGCATGCCACGTTGTCGACAGGATACGACAATCTGTCGCCGGCAGTGAATTCTTCATTGAACGCGGTCGGGCGCGCCGGGCTTCTTGGCTGGGTGGATAGCCCGGCCCTGGTCAATGGCCGGCTGAGTTGGTTCGAGGCTCCGGACCTGGCAGCCCAGCAGGCAATCTGCCGGGACATCCAGCTTCAGTTCCTGCAAGACGTGCCCTACGTGCCGATTGGCCAGTTTCTCCAGCCCACCGCATACCGCGACTCACTGAGGGGCATGGCAAAAGGGGCAATGAGCATATTCCACAACGTCACAAAGGCCTGAGCCTCGGTGCCGATCGACGCCTAGGCGGACTCGATCAAGGGAGTGTCAAAAACCTGGGGCGACCTACTTGCCCACCTTGGGTTGATCAGCCTGGCTGATGCCTGACAGGGGCAGCAAGCTGCCCCAGGTTTTTGACACTCCCGTTGGACTTCGGACGCCCAAACTACGTCCGTGTCGTCCGACCCCAGACGCGGGTAGGGTTAACGTGCCCGCACCCCTGATCCATGCACCTGTATCCGGGATGGGCAGGGTTGGTTGTAATACCAGTCGCCTTAAGTTCCGACCTGTGCCCAGTCGCGGGTGGTGAGGGAAGCGATGCGTTCGGGGTCCCTCATCAGGCCGTTCCAGGCGTCGCAGCAGGCATCGACGATGGCAGTGTAGCTTTCCCACACAGTCATGCTGAGCGCGTTGCCGCGGAGATACTCCCAGACGTTCTCGATTGGGTTGAGTTCAGGGGCATAGGGTGGCAGCCGCAGCAGGGTGATGTTGTCCGGCACCGTCAGGCGCACGCCGGGCTGGTGCCAGCCGGCCCCGTCGCAAACCAGCAGAGCGTGGGCTGACGCGCTCACTTGCTTGCTGATCTCGGCTAGGTGGATCGTCATGGCCTCGCTGCTGACCCAGGGCATGACGATGGCAGCGCCCACGGCACGAGCAGGGCAGATAGCGCCGAACAGGTAGGCGCTTTCGTGCCGGCAGTCGCGCACCCGGGCTGGGCGCGAGCCGATCGGCGCCCACACATAGGACAGCGTGCCTTGCTGGCCGACGCGGGCCTCGTCTTGGAACCACACCTCGATCGTCTTGCCAGCCGCCTCGGATGTCAGAGCGTCCACTACAAGGCTTGCAAAGTTTTTTTTATGCCTCCTGCGCCGCCACGTCCTGCTTCGGGTGGTAGGGCCGTGGCTGCAGGCGGGTCATCCGCAGCCGGCGCAGCAGCTTGCCCACCGTGCGCTCATGCAGCTCGACCTTAAACCTCGCCTTGATCTGCGCCCGCAGGTCCACGCAACGCCAGCGCACGACCCCGTCCGCCTTCAGGTCCGGCCCAGTCAAAACCAACTGCTCCAACTCCTGCATCTGCTCGGCCGACAGCGCCGGTGGCCGGCCACTGCGGGCCACGTCCCGCAAGCCCTCGACGCCCTGCGCGTTGTAGCGGCAAACCCAGTCCCGCAAGGTCTGTCGGTCCATGCCACCGGCCTGGGCTGCAAGCTGCCGTGGGTGCCCGTCCAACACCATCGCCAATGCCAGCAGCCGGCGCGCCTGCCTCGCGTCCCGCGTGCCCGACGCCGCCTCACGCAGCCCTGCGCTGTCCAAGTCGTCTCGCGTGATCGCAACAGAAACCATGACCCCCATCCCGAATCCAACACAGGGCACATGGACTCACATCCCGATGAACTTGGGAATTCTAGACGGGTCTAAACTTTCGGCGGTTGGTATAAGCTGTCCCTGCGAGCCGGTCTGCTGGGAGCGACCATCCATGCACCTGTGCCAAGAGCACCAAGCGTGGACTTGTGCCCCGGCAGGCTGGCCACGACGGATGCCCAGTA
>CAXTOB010000548.1:0-3057 GCA_964245505.1 uncultured Acetobacteraceae bacterium
CCGCTCCGCAGCCAAGACCCCCTCACCCCAACCCTCTCCCGGAGGGAGAGGGAGCGGGAACCAGTACACCCCACGCTCGAACCGGCTGCTAACCCATGGGTCCCGCGCTCAACCTGGCCTTCGACCTGCTCGCCTTCACCAGCATCATGGTGCTGGTCGTCATGGGCCTGGGCGTCATCGCCAGCATGATGGGCGTGTTCAACTTCGCCCATGGCGAGTTCCTGCTGCTGGGCGCCTACACCGTTTGGCAGGCGCAGGAGGCGGGGCTGCCGGTGTGGCTGGGCATGGTGGCGGCGCCGTTCGTGGTGGCGCTGGTGGGCCTGGTGCTTGAGCAGACCATCGTCCGGCGGTTCTATGCCGCGCCCATTGTCGGCATGCTGGGCACCTACGCCATCGGCCTGGTGCTGCGCGAGCTGATACGCGGCCTGACCGGCGGGCAGTTCCACTCGGTGCAGGAACCGGTTTCCGGCTCGTTTGCCATTGGGTCGCTGGACATCCCGGCGTGGCGGCTGATCATCATCGGGGTCATGCTGGCGGTGGTGGGGTCGTGCTGGTTCCTGCTGGCGCGCACGACGCTCGGCCTGCAGGTGCGGGCGGCGCTGGAGAACCCGGCGCTGGCGCGGGCCTCCGGCATGTCCACCCGGCGGCTGTATGCCATGACCTTCGCCTTCGGCGCCGGGCTGGCCGGGCTGGCGGGGGCGCTGGTGGTGCCGCTGTTCTCCCTGTTTGCCGACTTGGGCCTGCGCTTCCTAGTGCAGGGCTTCCTGTCGGTCATGCTGGGCGGCCTCGGCTCGTTCGAGGGGCCGGTGGCAGGTGGGGCTGCCGTGGGGCTGCTGAGCGCCGGGCTGCCCTGGGCGGTGCCGCCGGTGCTGGCGGACGTGCTGGTGTTCGTGATCGCGCTGGTGGCGATCAAGCTGCGCCCGCAAGGGATCATCAACAGAGGGGGACACTAGGCATGGCCGACGATGGACGGGACGAAGATGCTGGGTTCGACCGCCGCGGCTTCCTGCGCGGGCTGCGCGCGGGGATGGGCACCTGGGTGGCGGTGGGCGCCGGCTCCTGGGTGCTGCGGCCGCGATGGGCGAATGCCGCCGCCGGGCCGATCAAGATCGGCATCGCTACCGACATCACTGGCGCCATCGGCTATGCCGGCAACTCCTGCTGGCAAACGGCGCAGCTTGTTGCCGAGGAGATCAACGCCGCCGGCGGCATCGCCGGCCGCCCGGTCGAACTGCATTTGGAGGATACCGCCAGCAACGAGACCATCGCCGTCGCCAACGTCCGCCGGCTGATCCAGCGGGAGAAGGTGGACGTGGTGTTCGGCGGCGTCACCAGCTCCATGCGGCAGGCGATCAAGGACCCGATCGTGACCCGCGGGCGGACGCTGTATGTGTATCCGCAGCTTTATGAGGGCCAGGAATGCACGCAGTTCCTGTTCAACACCGGACCGACGCCGGCGCAGCAGTGCGACACCTTCATTCCCTGGCTCATTAAGCAGGGCGCCAAGCGGTTCTGCCTGCCATCGGCCAACTATGTTTGGCCGCGGCTGCTGAACAAGTATGCGCGCAAGGTGATCGAGGCGAACGGCGGCGAGGTGGTGTTCGAGGAATACTACCCGATTGATCAGATCGAGTATTCCTCGACCGTGTCGCGCATCACCAGCGAGAAGGTGGATTGCGTGTTCAACACTATTATCCCGCCCGGCGTCGGGCCGTTCTTCAAGCAGCTTTACACCGCGGGCTTCTTGGCCCGAGGCGGGCGGCTGGCTTGCGTGTATTACGACGAGAACCTGTTGAACGTGAATCAGTCGCAGGAAATGGAGGGGCTGGCGACCTGCCTCGACTTCTTCCAAGCGTTGGACGATCCCTTCGATAAGGCGTTGGTCGCCAAGTACAACACGCGGTTTCCCGGCACCCAGTATCGCTTCGTTGCCGGCAGCGCGGCGACCGGGATGTGGCGCGGCCTGAAGCTGTATGAGCAGGCGGTGAAGGCCACCAACGGCGACACCGCGCGGGAGACGGTCGCCAAGGCCTATGATAGCGCGAAGATCACCGAGGGACCCGGCGGCGGCGCCGCGATGGTGCCCGGCAAGTATCATTGCAAGATGAACATGTATATCGCCGTCGCCAAGAACGGCGCCTATCAGGTGCAGGAGAAGTTCGACCAGGTGGACCCAAAGGAGTGCTAGAGGCCAGCCCGGCGGTTCCCGCCATCGCAGCCCGGCGTCCGCGCCTGGCCGTGCTGCCGGCGTTGGAGCTGGCCGGGCTGGCGGTCCTGCTGTTGCTGCCGCTTTGGCTGGAGTCGTTCGGCCTCGCCTTCGTTACCCGGGCGATGATCCTGTCGCTGCTGGCGATCAGCTTCGACCTGGTGTGGGGCTATGCGGGGATACTCAGCTTCGGCCAGGCGCTGTTCTTCGGGGTCGGAGCATACGCGGTGGCGCTGCTGGGGCGGGATCTCGGCTGGATGCAGGCGGTGGTTACGCTGCCGCTCGCAGCGCTTGCGGGCGGGGTGGTGGCGCTGCTACTGGGCTGGTTCCTGCTGTTGGGGCGGCGGCCGCCCAGCGTGATCTTCGTCTCGCTGGGCACGCTGACCGGGTCGTATGCGGCGGAGCGGCTGGTGAATGCGTCGGCCTACCTGGGCGGGCGCAACGGCATCTCCGGCGTGCCGGTGCTGCAGATCGGCGGGTTCGAGGTGCTGGAGGGCGGGCCGTTCTATGCCCTGGCGCTGGTGATCCTGGTTGCGGTTTACCTTGCGAGCCGGCTGGTCGTGCGGTCGCAGCTTGGGCTGGTGCTGGCGGGCGTGCGGGACGAGGAGCGGCGGCTGCTGTTCCTCGGCTACCGGGTGCCGTTGTTCAAGGCGTTGATTTTTACGTTTGCCGGGGTGATCGCCGGGCTGGCGGGCGGGCTGTATGCCTACCATGAGGGCTATGCCGGGCCGGTTAGCTTGGGGATGCAGCTTTCGACGCAGGCGGTGCTGTATGTGCTGTTCGGCGGCACCGGGACGCTGGCGGGGGCGGTGCTGGGGACCTTCGTGATTGAGACGCTTAGCCTCGTGCTG
>CAXTOB010000548.1:3067-4564 GCA_964245505.1 uncultured Acetobacteraceae bacterium
GCCCACAGCATGCACTCCGCCTCCTCTGGCCAAGCCTGCAGCATGTGCACTTCTTCTCAGTGACCTGTGCTATGCTTGCTGCTAGACTGTACAGAAGAATGCGCAAATGCAGCCTCACCAGCAATGCCTGCAGCATTCAATACCATCTGGCGCTGTGCGTCAGCCAGCCAGCAAGAGATGCGCACGTGGGCTTCATTGCATGCACGCAAGCAGGGCACGCAGGAGAGCCAGGCAGCGCCTTGCGACAGGCGCGAGGGCTTGGTGAGGGCTGCCAGCGCGGCAGGGGTGGGGGAGTAATCGGGATGCTGGGGCTGCTGCTGTTGGGCGTCATCGTGTTCCAGCGCACGGGGCTGCTGGGGCTGGTGGTGCCGGAGCGGGAGCGCATCGGCCGCTTCGGCCGTCCGCCGCGGCGGGGCTAAATGGCACTGCTCGATATCCAGGGCGTCGGCAAGCGGTTCGGCGTGCTGCAGGCGCTGGAGGGCGTGGACGTGTCCGTGACCGAGGGCAGCTTCCACGGGCTGATCGGGCCTAACGGCTCCGGCAAGAGCACCTTGCTGAAGGCCATTGCCGGGGAGCATCTGCCGGATGCCGGGCGCATCAGCTTTCGCGGGCGGGACATCACCATGGCCGGCCCGTCGGAGCGGGCGCGGGCCGGGCTGTCGCTCAAGTTCCAGATTACCGCGGTGCTGCGGTCCCTCACGGTGTATGACAACCTGCTGCTGGCGTTGCAGGCGGCGTCCGGTGTTGGCTCGCTGCTGTTCTCCCGCACGCGGCGCGGCCTGCATGGGCCGGTGATGGAGCAGCTTGCGGCCTTTCGCCTGGCGGACCGGTCGGAGGACGTTGCGGGCGTGTTGAGCCATGGGCAGCAGCAGTGGCTGGAGATCGCGATGGCGCTGGCGGCCCGGCCCAAGCTGCTGCTGCTGGACGAGCCGACTGGTGGGATGAGCCCGGAGGAGCGCCGGGCCACGGGCGAGCTGCTGCAGCCGATACGCGGCCACTGCGCGCTGGTGATCGTCGAGCACGACCTGGACTTCATCAAGGACCTTTGCGACGAGTTGACGGTGCTGGATGGCGGGCGGGTGCTGGACCATGGCACCGTCGCGGAGATCGAGCGGTCGGCGCGGGTTCAGGAGGTTTATACCCGCCGTGCCTGATCCCAACATCCTCGACGTGCAGGACCTGCAATCGGGCTATGGGCGCAGCCAGGTCCTGTTTGGCGTCTCGCTGCTGGTGCCCCGGCAGGGGGCGCTGGCGGTGCTGGGGCGCAACGGCGCGGGGAAGACGACGCTGCTGCGGACCATCATGGGGGAGCTGCCGGCGATGCAGGGGCGGGTGTTCCTGGATGGTGCGGAGGTGACGGCGACGCCGACCGAACGCCGGGTGCGCGCTGGTGTGGGCTATGTCCCGCAGGAGCAGGCGGTGTTTGCCCGGCTGACGGTGCGGGAGAACCTGGAGGTCGGGGCGGTTTCGGCTGGGCGCAACCGGCGGGACTTGGAC
>CAXTOB010000549.1:0-4550 GCA_964245505.1 uncultured Acetobacteraceae bacterium
TAGGCTATATGGCATTAGCGGCTATGGGTGGGCCGGATTTGTGGAAGGTTTGGTGACAATGGGCGGGTCGGTTCACGTCGAGTGGCAGAGCGTCGGCGCCTTCCGCCGGCGGGGGCGCTGCAGTTTGGCGTAGGGCGCTGACGCTTCTCCGCCCTACGCGTCCCTGGTTATGCGGTGGTTTCGGAGCTTTTGGAGGTCCTGAATTAGGTGATTGCAGTAGGAAACCGGGTTACCCTGGTCCCTACCGCAATGACGTAAGCAAAGCTTTGAAGGTTTGCGCACAGATGAAAAACTGAGCAGGCTTGCGCGGCTTGGCACGGCAGCAGGCCATCTGTGTGACAGGCCGCGCAAGCCTGCTTAGGCCGGGGTGAGAAGACCCCTCACTCGGCTGGCTAAATCCGTCATCGCGAATGGCTTCGCCAAAATCTGCATGCCTGGCTCGAGATGGCGGTGGCTGAGCACGGCGCTATCGGCATAGCCGGTGATAAATAGCACCTTCAGTCCGGCGCGATGTACGCGCGCGGCATCAGCGACTTGACGCCCGTTGAGGCCAGGTAAGCCAACGTCGGTAATCAGGAGGTCGATCCGCGCATCCGATTGCAAAATTTCCAGGCCGGCCGTCCCGTCGATGGCTTCGATTGTTTTATAACCCATGTCCGCCAGTACGTCAGATATGAGCATCAGGACGGTAGGGTCATCATCCACCACGAGCACGGTCGCGTGCAGGCGACTTTCGTCTTCTTGAACCATTTCGCTCGGTGGCTGGGCGGCTTCGGTTGCTTCCTTGCCATCCTCTGGGTCAATATGGCGCGGCAGGTAGAGGGAGATGCTTGTGCCTTTACCAACCTCAGAATGGATGCGGGCTTGTCCGTTGGACTGGCGCACAAAACCGTAAACCATGCTCAGCCCCAGACCGGTGCCCATGCCGATTGGCTTGGTGGTGTAAAATGGGTCGAACGCATGGTTGATTACGTCCTGCGGCATACCAACGCCATTGTCGGTGACATTGAGAGTTACATATTGTCCGGGCGGCAGGTCGAAATTGCGGCCTGCAACCGCGTCAAGGCACTTTTTGCTCGTTTCGATAATCAAATGCCCACCGTCCGGCATGGCATCGCGCGCATTGATGCAAAGGTTCAGCAGCGCGCTCTCCAGCTGGTTTTGATCAATCATCGTCTTCCACGGCTCGCTCACCTTGACCATTTCAACGGTAATGGATGGTCCGACCGTGCGACGAACCAGGTCTTCCATGCCCGCTGTAAGACTATTGATATCGGTCGATTCGGGATCAAGCGTCTGCCGGCGTGAGAAAGCCAATAGCCGATGGGTTAGCGAAGCCGCCCGTTTAGATGACTCCTGTGCGGCAATGACGTAGCGGCTCAGTTCATGGGTCCGGCCTTGTGCTAAACGGGCTTGGATCAGCTCCAGACTTCCGGAAATGCCGGTCAGCAAATTGTTGAAGTCATGAGCAAGACCGCCGGTCATCTGGCCGACGGCCTCCATCTTCTGTGACTGAAAGAGAGCTTCGCGGGCCTGTTCAAGCGCCAGTTGCGTTTGCCTCATTTCGGTTACGTCACGTGTGATTTTGCCAAATCCGATGATCTCTCCGAGATCATCCCGGATCGGGGTGACGATCGTATTTGCCCAGAAGCCGCTGCCATCCTTGCGAATGCGCCAGCCCTCCTCTTCGAATCGTCCCTCGCGCGCTGCGATTTCGAGAGTTCGCTGAGGCTTGTTCTGGTCGCGGTCTTCTTCGGTATAGAACAGGGAGAAGGACTTCCCAATAATCTCGTCGCGCTGGTAGCCCTTGATCTTTTGCGCGCCCAGATTCCAGTTGCTGACCCGGCCTTCTGGATCAAGCATGTAGATCGCATAGTCCGAAACGCCCTGCACCAGAAGGCTGAACTGCTCCTCGCTCTGCCGAATGGCAGTCTCGGCCAGCTTGCGCTCAGTCAGGTCGCGGGTGATCTTGGCAAAGCCAACCAAGTCTCCCGAGGGCGTGCGAATGGGATCGATGATGACGTGAGCCCAGAAGCGGCTGCCGTCCTTGCGGACGCGCCAGCCTTCGGCCTCAAACTTCCCGTCACGAGAGGCTGTTCTCAGTGCGAGAGCCGGAACCCCGTTTTGCCGATCCTCGTCGGTGTAGAAAACAGAAAAGTTTTGGCCAAGGATTTCCGCCTCCTCGTATCCCTTAAATCGCTGCGCCCCGAGATTCCAAGTCGTTATCTGGCCTTCCGGATCGATCATAAAGATCGCATAGTCGGTTACCGCATTGACGAGAAGGCGATACCGCTGACTGTCCAACGCCATATCCAACCGCTCAGCCGAATTCCTCAATTGTGCCGCAGCTGGGGTTGCTATCTGAATGGCTTGGGGCGGCCGTATTGCGGCATCCATGGTTAGTCGCTCCTCGCATGAAGGCGGGAGCATATGGAGCTCTCAGCCGCTTGCGCCCAAAGGATACCGGTAAACGGTTGGCCTAGCTAGCATAGATCAGCGCCTTTGCCTACCGACAGCAAGCTGCGATCACTGGCGCCGGAAATCGCAATCGTCGGTGGGCTTTGGCCGGGATCATTGCAACAGATATGTGGGCTTCGGCCCACATTCACTGCATATGAGCGCATAAAGGCCGCAACTGGGATCGCAATCAACGGGGCG
Source organism: uncultured Acetobacteraceae bacterium (assembly GCA_964245505.1). Taxonomy (GTDB): domain Bacteria; phylum Pseudomonadota; class Alphaproteobacteria; order Acetobacterales; family Acetobacteraceae; genus DASWOJ01. The sequence goes on from CAXTOB010000549.1 coordinate 2,659, forward strand.
TTGCCCACACTGATCACATGGTGGGGTGAAGGCGGGCATGGCAGCGACCGCTTCCCTACCCAGCAGCCGCCCAGTCCAGGCCGGCGCGCATCCCCCTTACCCGCCTCAGTCCCACCCAGCGTGGGCCGGGGCTGATAATTGCGAGATTGTTGCATCGAACCTGCGCCTGGGATCACCGCACGGCGTGAGCCAGACGCCTGCGATAGTCTTACCGAACATGAGCATGACCATACCACTGGCCCTCCGCACCGACCTTTAGGTTGCCGGGCCATCATTGCGAGCCGCTTGCGGCGCGGCAACCCAGGGCGGCGAGGATCATGCTGGCGAGCCTGGATTGCCACGTCGCTATCCTTCTCGCGATGACGGAAACGGTCAGAGCAAAGGATGTCTGATGTCTGGCCGGTGAGTGCGAACCCAGGTCCGGATCCGTGCAAGCCGCCACGGTCAGGCCGTCGGGTTGACCCGGACCTCCATCCCAACCGCGATCCGCCCGGCGCCGTCCGGGATGAGGTTCATGCCGAAGATCACTCGACCGTCCTCGCCGCGTCGGAATGCCGTCAGCGTCCGCAGCGGCTCGCGGTCGCGCGGGCGGGTGCCGGTCGCCTGGTCGGTCGTGATGACGACGCAGCGGCCGCAGGTCTTGGGGCCGCGGAACGGGACGGGGCCGACGTGCAGGGTGGTCCACTCGTCCTCGGCCCAGGCCGGGGCGCCGGACACGACCAGGTTGGTGCGGAAGCGGTCCATCGGCACGGGCTGCGCCAAGCGGGCGTTCAGGTTGTCGAGCGATGCGGCGTTGACCGCCAGCACCGGGAAGCCGTCGGCGAAGCTGACGCGGTCGTCTGGCCCGGCATACTTGGGGTCCACGCCGCGGGCCGCCGCCGGGTTGCCCATGTGAGCGAGGCGGCAAGGATGGCCCAGGGCGCGGGACAGCCAGGCAGTGGCGTCCGGCCCGGCTTCCTCTGCCTGGACCTGGTCCCGCCAGACCAGGACCTCGACCGGGATGTGCGGCACCGGGACGTGCAGCGGGGCCATGCCGCCGGCCGACAGCGTGATCCCCGTGCCATCGGGGACCGCGGCGATGCGGGCCATGCCGGGCAGGTCGCGCTGCGTGAGGTAGCGACCGCCGCTGTCCACCAGCATCCAGCGGCGGTCACCCCGCAAGCCCCAAGGCTCCACGATGGCCTCTTGCACTTGGATGCCGCGTAGGCCCTTCACGGGATAGATGAACAGGGCGTCGAGGTTCATGCGGCTAGTCCTGGCTGGGCGTCTTGCCGGTGAAGACGCCTACAAGGTCCGTCAAGTGGCCGATCTCGTCCAGCTTCAGCCCATCGGGGACGGCCAGCTTGCGCCCGCTGCGGGCGATGCGGCGGGGCAGGCAGGCGCCCTCGAAGCCCAGCTTGTGCGCTTCCTTCAGGCGGGATTCGGCCTGGGCAACCTGGCGGACCTCGCCGGACAGGCCGACCTCGCCGAAATAGACCATCCCCGCGTTGGTCGGCGTGTCGGTGGCGGCGGAGGCCAGCGCCGCGGCCACGGCCAGGTCCGCCGCCGGTTCCTGCACCCGCAGGCCGCCGGCGATGTTGAGGTAAACATCCGTGCTGCCCATTCGCAGCCCGGCGCGGGTTTCCAGCACCGCGAGCAGCATGGACAGCCGTCCGCTATCCCAGCCGACCACCGCGCGCCGGGGCGAGCCGCCCTGGGTGGGCGCCAGCAGCGCCTGCACCTCCACCAGCACCGGCCGCGTGCCCTCCAACCCGGCGAAGACTGCCGACCCGGCGATGTTGCCGCGGCGCTCCGCCAGGAACAGGGCGCTGGGGTTGGGCACCTCCGCCAGGCCGCGGTCGGTCATCTCGAACACACCGATCTCGTCAGTGGCGCCATAACGGTTCTTCACC
>CAXTOB010000550.1:0-3674 GCA_964245505.1 uncultured Acetobacteraceae bacterium
TGGCTGGGCACTGGGGGCGCAGGTGGCCAACCGGGTGATGACCGTGCTGCGCGAGGAGCTGGACCGCATGGGCCCCGACGGCAGCACGATCCGCGACGCCTTCGACGTGTGGGTGCGGCGGGAGATCGAGCGCATGGAGACGGATCCGGAACGCGCCGCCGAAATCGGCCGGGCCGTCCGGCGCGTCATGTCGCATGAGACGGTTCAGGCCTGGCTGTGGGATGTATGGTCCCGGATGCGCCTCGCTTTGGAGGCCGACGCACGGCGCCCCGGCGGCCACACGCTGTCGGTGATCGAGGGATCGCTTGCCAACCTCGGCGCTTTCCTGGCCGGGGACGAGGCGGCTCGGGCACGCCTGCAGGGTGCGGCGGAAAGCGTGGCGGCGACGCTGCTGCCCACGGCTCAGGTGCAGGTGGCGACCTTTATCGGCGATGTCGTTGCCGGGTGGGATGCGGACTACATCACTGACAAGCTGGAGCTGCGTGTTGGGCGGGACCTGCAATACGTCCGGGTTAATGGCACTCTGGTCGGCTTCCTGGTCGGCGGCGCCCTATTTGGGTTGTTGCGGGCGGTATTCGGACACGTGGCGGGGTAGGACGGCGCCAGCGGCCCGCGGCATCGCGCAACCGCAGCCGGCCGCGGCACGTTGCCCGGCCCATGTTGCAGTTTCGCCTGTCCCATCCGTCCCAGCTGGACCCGCTTCCCGACGCACCGCCGCTGTCCCCCATCGAGCGCCTGCCGAAGTGGTTGCTGTGCGTGCCGCTGGTCCTGCACTGGATGCTGCTGGCCCTGCGTCACCGCAGCCTGACGCTGCCCAGCGCCGCCAACCCTGGCATCCCAACCGGCGGCCTGGCCGGCGAGGGCAAGCTGGAATGCCTGGCGCTGATCCCGGCGGAGCTGCACTCCTTCGTCGCTCCGACCGTGGCGGTGCCGCCGGGCCGGGATGCGGAGGCGGTGCGTCAGGCGTCCCGGCTACGCTACCCACTGGTGGCCAAGCCTGACCGCGGCTGGTGCGGCTATGGCGTGCGGCGGATCGAGGACGCCGCGTCGCTGCGCGCGTACCAGGCGGCGTTCCCGGGAGACGGCACCTTCCTGCTGCAGCCGTGGCACCCCGGCCCGGTGGAGGCTGGGCTGACCATCCGCCGGTGGCCCGGCGCGGCGGACGGACGGCGCACGCTGAGCGGGATTACCTTGCGTCACGGGCCTGCGGTGCACGGCGACGGACGGCGGACGGTGGCGGAACTGGTCGCCGCCGACCCGCGCCTGCAGCTGTCCGTTTTGGCAGGCCGCGATCCCGCCCGCATTCCCTGGGCTGGCGAGACCGTGCCCCTGACAACCGTCGCCAGCCTTCGTGTTGGGGCGCGATACGAGGACGCGATGCATCTGGCGACGCCCGTGCTGCAGGACCGCGTGGCCGCAATTGCCACCGGAATGGGCCTGCGGGCTGGACGGCTGGACGTGCGTGCCGTGTCGCTGACGGCGCTGCAGGCCGGGCAGTTCACCATCATCGAGGTGAACGGCGCCGGGGCGGAGGCGATCCATGCCTGGGACCCGCGGCTGGGCCTGCGCGCCGCGTTCGCGGCGGTGTTCGCCAATCACCGGGAACTGTTTGCGCTGGGAGGTGCGATGCGCGCCCGGGGGCACCGCCCGGTTGGGCCGTGGCGCCTTTCGGCGGCGTGGCTGCGGCAGCAACGGCTGGCGCGGGGGTATCCGGCTTCTAATTGAGTCTCACATCGGCGGCGCTGCTGAATAAGCGACTCCGTTGGGAAGCGGACCTACACTGGCGTGACCTCGTCTTCCTCAGCGCCGAACGCAGGCGCATCGACCGTGGGGACCAGGGGCATGCGCCCTTTCAGGACACGCAAATCCCGGCAACGCCCATCTTGCGGAACAGGTGCGGCTTGACCGTCACGCCGTTCGGATAGGTGCCGAGCCGTGCCCGGAACTCGGGGTTGGTGAAGGCTGACCGGAAATGCGCGACGGACTCCCATACAGCGTAGTTCAGGAAAGTGCCGCTGCCCGCGATGCCGCGGTGGAGCTGGGTTGAAATGAAGCCAGGCTGGCGCTTCATCATGGCCGCGTCGTTGGTCCAAGCGGCTATAAAACGGTCTGCGTCCTCGGTAGGGAGGGTGAACGTGTTGACCAAGATCACTGGCCCGCCTTCGTCGCTCAGCTGGTCGGCAAGTGTGACAGTCGTGTCCATCTCGGCGAATTTAGGCATGTCAGGCTCCTTTAAAGATTTGTGTAGTTGAGGCTTTGGCGGGCCCCGCAGCGGCGTCGCTCAGCCGCCGTTGCAGTTCACGCAGGAGATCGCCCGCCGCCTCAATCGCGCCGGGCGAGAGGCCGGCAGCGAGGGCGTCCGCCCAGCGTTCCTGGCGCGCAAGCGCGGCCTGGTAGGCGGCTTTGCCCTGGTCGGTCATCACGACGAGCATGGCGCGCCGGTGATGCGGGTTGACGGTGAGGCTGACGAGGTAGTCGCCGCGCATCTCGTCCACGGACCGCTGCACTGCTTGCCTAGTTAGGCCCATGTTGCGGGCGAGATGCGCCACCGGCAACGGCACGGGCGACAGGGCGATGGCTCCCAACACCTGCCATCGGGCGCTGCTCAACCCCAGGTCGCCGACGAGCGCGTCACCTGCGGCGAGCAGGTCACCATTCACTCGGAAAATGTCGATGATCAAGTCCGTCAGAACTCTATGGAGCCGGCCTCGATCATGCGGTTCAGCTGCAACCGGAGCGTTCATGCTGTGGTCATTAGCTTATTGGAATATAGCTGTCAAATTGACAATATGTTGTCGATTAGCCAACGTGTCGTTCACTGACTGGATGCTGGCTGGGGAACACCGTGCCGCACCGCAAAGGTTAAATGAACGACTGTCCTGAGGCGTAAGCCCACCTCCAAGCTGTGACACAACCGACGTCGGGAGGGGATGGCGGGCGGACGCGGATCGTGTTTGGCTGAGGTCCCTGCCCCGCCGGATCCACCCTCGCCAGCACATCCGACTGTTCGTTCACCGGGGTGCGCAAGCGCCGCCTTGCCCGGCGCCGGCCGCCATGTAGCTGACAAGCACGCTTGCAGACCGGAGATGAAAGGCATGTGCGTGATCCAGGTCCTCACCTATGCAGCTAACCCTGGCAGCCGTTGGCCAGGAAACACCGGAGGCCAGGATTGATCACCCGCTACAGCGACCATGCAGCGAACGAGAGGACGTTCCTAGCCTGGGTGCGGACCGCAATCGCCGTCATGGCGTTCGGCTTCCTGGTCGAGAAGTTCGACCTGTTCCTGGAGCTCACGGCACGGTCGCTGGGCGGCAAGCCGCCATCGTCTTTGACCCAAACTGCGGGGGATATCGCCGGGCTGCTGCTGATCCTGCTCGGCGGCGCCATGATCGTCATCTCCACCCTCCGCTACCGGCGGACGTCCAGGGACATCGACGCCGCCGAGGTGCGCGTGGTCAGCGGCACGACGATGGACACAACGCTCGTCTTGCTGCTGCTGAGCTTGGGAAGCGTGCTTTTCGTGTTCCTGCTCTATACCGTCGTGCACCGGATGATCTGATCGGCGCCTCCCAGCGAGCCTGGCAGACGCCATGCGCGGGACCGCCTTGGTCCTATCGCACTGCACCCGCCTTGCGCCCTCTAGCCGCGCGGCCGCATTGGCCCGGCACACCGGC
>CAXTOB010000550.1:3684-4550 GCA_964245505.1 uncultured Acetobacteraceae bacterium
GCCGAGGAGTTGCACGGGGTCCGCTATGGTCCGGTATTCCGTCGAAACAGCGCCGAGTTGGCGAGCAACCAACAGGTATTCCCAGCCAGGCCATAGCGTGACGGAGTAGCTCGCCGGGTGTTGACCGGGCCGGTTGGCAGCGGCCACGAAGGGCCGGAGTTTATGCGCAACAGGAGCCGGCCATCTCAGGACGGGTCCCCGATCCATGGCCGGCTGCAATGTTGCCGGACCGCACCCCCACACGGTTGCGATTGCACCGCAACGCGCCGTGGCCAACTTCAGCCACAATAGGAGCACGTCATGGATCAAACCTTGAAGCAGGCCATCAGCAAGGTGCCGGAGGTCACGCTGGGCTTCTGGATCATCAAGGTGATTGCCACCACCTTGGGCGAGACCGGGGGCGATGCCGTTACGATGACCCTGGGCCTCGGTTACCTGGTCGGCACGGCAATTTTCGCCATGCTGTTCGTGGTCGCCGTGAGCGCCCAAATCAAGGCCCGGCGATACCGTCCGTTCCTATACTGGGCGGTGGTCGTCGCGACCACCACGGCGGGCACCACGCTAGCGGATTTTTTCGACCGTTCGCTCGGCATCGGTTACGTCGGCGGGTCGTCGGTGCTGTTCGCGCTGCTGCTGGCGACGCTGTGGCTGTGGTACCGGACGCTCGGGTCGGTGTCGGTGGACAGCGTGACGACGCCACGGGCGGAGATGTTCTACTGGGCGACGATCATGTTCTCGCAAACGTTGGGTACGGCGCTTGGCGACTTCCTGGCCGACACGGGCGGGCTGGGATATGGCGGCGGGGCCTTGGTGTTCGGGGCCGGGCTGATTGTTGTGGCGGGGCTTTACTTCCTCACGGGGGTGTC
>CAXTOB010000551.1:0-4549 GCA_964245505.1 uncultured Acetobacteraceae bacterium
CTCCGACGGCACGGCCGCCATCTGACCGGTGGCGCTCGGCACCAGCGCGGTGTGGAACAGCCGCTCCTCCGGCGCAGCGGCGCGGCCAAGGGCGACGCGCACGAACCAGCAGTCCAGCAGTTCCGCCACCACCCTCCCTGCCGCGTCCAGCAGCGCGATGTCCGCCCGGACCGAACGCGGGCCGACGCGCGTCACGTGCAGTCGCGCCGACACCGGCGCCGCACCGCCTGGAGCCAGCAGCCGCACCCGGCCGAACCGCCAAGGCAGCACTCCGTCGCCTTCGCCCAGCTTGCCTGCGGCCAGCGCCAGCAGGCCCTGCAGCGCGCCGTCCGTCAGCGGCGGCGGCAGCAGGAAGCCTCCGTCCTGGGCGCCGGGGGCAAAGCGCACCATCGCCGTGTCCCGGCCGATCTCGATTTGCTGCACGACTTGGAATGCCGGGCCGTAGGCCAGCCCGAGGCCGCCTGCCAGCGCATACAGCGCCGGACCATCCAGGGTGCGCGGCATGGACTCTGCCAGCGGCGCATCGCGAGCCGGCGCGGCGGATTCCCCGGCGCCGATCCGGCCGGCAGCATGGACGGTCCACGGCTCGTCCGACAGCCGCGGCCGGGACATGATCTCAAACCCGCCGCCGGCCGAGCCGACACGCAGGCGCACCTCGCGCAGCACTCCGTGCTCGAACACCAGGGGACGGTTGATCTCCAGATCCGACACCTCCAGCGCCGCAGCGCCGGAGTGACGGGCACGGGCGGCAGCCAATGCCATCTCCACCAGAGCGGCGGCTGGCGCCACGGTTGCCCCGCCGACGACATGATCGGCCAGCCAAGGGTGCGATGCGGTGCCGAGATGGGCCGACCACTCCCTTGGCTCCGCCCCGCGGCGGATGCCCAGCAGCGGATGCTCCTCCGGCAAGTCCACGACCGCTTCGGCTTCAGTCGTATGAAACAGCCAATGGGGTTCGCGTTGCCACGGGTAGGTCGGCAGGCCGTCGGTGCGCCGCGGTCCGGAGAAGGCGGGCGCGCGGCGGATGTCGCAACCGGCGGCGTGTGCCCGCCCAGCGGTCAGCACGACCGGATCGGCTGACGATGCCCGGCGCGACAGGGTCGGCAGCACGCGCCCGGTCGCATCCGCCGCTGTCAACGCATCGTGCAGATAGGCCTGCAGCACCGGCTGTGGCCCGATCTCGATGAATATGCGCACGCCGGAGGCAACCAGGTGCGCCGCAGCCTCGGCGAAGCGCACCGGAGCACGCACGTTCCGCCACCAGTATTCGGCGTCCAGCGTGGTGCCGTCCGCCGGGCCGCCGGCGACGGTGGACACGAAGGGCAGCGTCGCCGGCCCTGGCGCCAGGCCGGCCAACTCCTTGGCCAGTGCATCCCGGATCGGCTCCATCGCGCCGCTGTGGAAGGCATAGTCCAGGTCCAGCATGGTGAAGGCCCAACCAGCCTCCTTCGCACGCGCGCCCAGCGCCAGCAACGCCGATTCCGGCCCGGCAAGCGTCGTGGCGCCACTGCTGTTGTGCGCTGCGACTTCAATGCCCGTGTCGGCTACGGCTTCGGCGGCCGCCACGGCGCCAAGGCCCAGCACCGCCATGCGCCCGATACCTGCCGTGCGCGCCTGCAACCGGCTGCGCACCGCGATTACCCGGCTGGCCTGGTCCAGCGTCAGCGCGCCAGCAGCCCAGGCCGCTGCGACCTCGCCGACGCTATGGCCCATGCAGGCGTCTGGCTGTACGCCGGCGGTCCGCAGCGCCATTACCATCGCCACCTGGATGGCGAACAGCAGCGGCTGCGCAACCGAGGTGTCGCGCATGGCAGCCGCATCCGCCGTCTGCAGGCGCTCGGCGACGGACCACCCAAGCGGCCCCAGCAACGCCGCGTCGGCGGTTTCCAGGGCGGCGCGGAAGGCCGGGCTCCGCTCGGCGGCGTCCGACGCCATCCCGGCCCACTGGCTGCCGTTGCCCGAGAACACGAAGGCGACCTGGCCGATCACCGCGGTATCCACGGCAACAGCATGCGTCGCCTGCCCCGCAAGATAGGACCGCAGCCCGGCGCCCAGGTCCGCCGCCGTGGCACCCGTCGCAACCAGGCGTAGCTTATACTGGTCGCGCCCGAGCGCCGCACCGCGAATCAGGGCGGCGTCGCCCTCTCCGTCCGTCAGCACGTCGCACCAGGCAGCCGCCAAGGCGCGCAGCGCACCCTCGCTCCGCGCGGACAGCAGCAGCTGCGGCAGTCCTGGGGCGGCGGCGAAAGATTCATCGCCAGCATCGGTGGTAGCCGGCGGCGCTTCCAGCACGGCATGGGCGTTGGTGCCGCCAAAGCCGAAGCTGTTGACCCCGATCATCGCAGGGCGGCCCTGCGGGACCAAATCCAGGCCGTCCGGGTTCAGTTGCAGGTTCAGGTCGTCGAAGCGGATCGCCGGATTCGGCGTTTCGCAATGCAGGGACTGCGCCACCCGGCCAGCCCGGAACGCCAGCACCGCCTTCAACAGCCCGGCCATGCCGGACGCCGCTTCCAGGTGGCCGATGTTGGTCTTGACCGAGCCGATGGTGAGCGGCTGCGACCGGCGCCGTCCCAGCACCTCACCGAGCGCCGCTGCCTCGATCGGGTCGCCCGCCGGGGTCCCGGTGCCGTGCGCCTCAACGTAGTCCAGCTCGTCGGGGTCGATGCCGAACCGGCCATAGACCGCGCGCAGCAGCGCCGCCTGCGCCGCCGGGTTGGGCAGCGAGAAGCCGTTGGTCCGCCCGTCCGAGTTCACTCCGGTGCCACGCACCACGGCATGTATGGCATCGCCATCCGCGAGCGCCGCCCGCAGCGGCTTCAGCACCAGCATCGCCCCGCCCTCGGCCCGCACATAGCCGTCGGCCCGCGCATCGAAGGCATGACAGCGCCCGCGCGGCGACAGCATGGAGGCGGCGCAGAATCCCACGAAGTTCTGCGGCGCCAACAGCAGGTTGACCCCGCCCACCAGCGCCATCGGCACCTGGCCGGCGCGGATCGCCTCGCAAGCCTGATGCAAGGCGACCAGCGAGGACGAGCAGGCAGTGTCCACCGTGAACGACGGACCCCGCAGGTCGAAGGCGTAGCTGACCCGGTTGGACAGCGAGCACAGCGTCGCCCCGGTCATCGAGTAAGCGTCCATCACCGACGCGTCGCCCGCGTGCAGCGTCGTGTAGTCCCAGGCGGACCCGCCGACGTAAACGCCGACCGCCGACCCGGCGAGCTTGCCAGCGTCCAGCCCAGCGTCCTCCAGCGCCTCATGCGCCAGTTCCAGCAGCAGCCGTTGCTGCGGGTCCATCTGCGCGGCTTCCCGCGGCGAGATGCCGAAGAACCCGGCATCGAAGCCGCTGACGTCGCCCAGCACGCCGGCCGCAAAGGTATATGCCTTGCCGCGCTGGTCCCGGCCGGGATGGAAGTAGGCCGCCTTGGTCCAGCGGTTGTCCGGTATCTCCGTGACCGCGTCGCGTCCGGCGGTGAGCAGGTCCGCGAATGCGTACAGGTCCGCAGCGCCCGGTAACCGGCACGCGGCGCCGACGATGGCAATAGGCTGGTGTCCCGCCAGGAAATCCATATTCGCTTTAACGCTGCCGTCCAATGTCGCACCTCTGTCCGGCACAGGGCCGGGATCGGTCTTAGTATCCAGACGCTCTACGGCGATTAGCCCGCTTGGGCAAACGGGCCAGCCTGGGATGGAAGGCAGGCCAAGCCTGCCGCTATAGCCGTCTGTGCGATATGCGAGCAACACAGGATGAACCAGGCGTCACGCATATGTCACCAGTGTTGCATTGCAGCACACCCCCGGGCCATACAACTAGAACCTTGAGCCGGAACCACAACGGGACACCCAGAGCTTGCGGCGAATGCCACCCCATCCCGAGTGGCGTCCTACCGTGGTAAGGCCCAGCGCCGGGCCGGACGGGCAGGCTGCTAGCCCGGCCTGGATCGTAGGGCGGCCAGTGCCTGGCTGGGCGGCGCTGCTGCCGGGACTCGGCTTCACGCCGGCTTCGTCCCTGGGGGACGCGCGCATTCTGCTGACCATCAACCCACAGCCGCGCCGGCCACATTCGCCTCGCCCATTGCTGCACCTGCAGCCAGGCCCCCTGCAAACACCGCGATTCCTAGCTGACCCGCCCTGGCTTAGCGCCGCCCTAGGTGGAGGCAGCGCGGCTGCTGGGGCGCCCTGCCCAGTGCTGCCGGGATCGGCCGAGATGGCGCTGCTGTCCGGGCCGGAGGACACGGCGACCCTGCGCCGGGCCGCGGATGGGACGGCGGCGATGGTGCGGCACCGCGTCGGCGGCGCGGCCTGGGCGGATCCGCCGCCAGCTTCGGTTCTGGCCCGTCCGGGCCTCGGACTGATCGTCATGGAGTGTTCGGGCGACCCCGGGCGGGACCAGGCAATGCTGGCCGCGGTGCTGGCCCGGCATGATGCTGCCCGGGTGGTCGTGGCCCAAGCGTCCGCTGCCGTCGCCGCCTCAGCCGCTGCCGCCGGCTGCCGCGTGCTGCTGCAATACGTTTACGACCCCTGGCCGCTGGTGGAACTTGCGGATGAGGTC
>CAXTOB010000552.1:0-4536 GCA_964245505.1 uncultured Acetobacteraceae bacterium
GGGATGATGAGCGTGAACACGGCGCTGGTCCGGTTCATCTTCCCGAAGCGGATGCTGGGCCGCGGGCTGGGCATCAATGCGATGACCGTTGCGGTGCTGACGGCGCTGGGGCCGACAGTGGCGGCCGGCATCCTATCGGTTGCGGCGTGGCCGCTGCTGTTTGCGGTCAACGTGCCGTTCGGCGTGCTGGCGGTGGTGCTTGCGGTGCGCGTGCTGCCGGAGACGCCGCGGGCCGCGCGGCGGTTCGATTGGGCGAGTGGGGTACTGAATGCCGCCGCGTTTGGGCTGCTGGTGTTCGGGATCGGGGAGATTGCGCATAGCGCGTCGCGGTTCGTGGTGCTGCTGGTGCTGGCGGGCGCAGTGGCGGCCGGGGCGGCGCTGGTGCGGCGGCAGCGCAGGTTGTCGGCGCCGATGCTGCCGCTGGATTTGTATCGGCGGCCGATGTTCGCGTTGTCGTCGCTGACCTCGATGTGCTCGTTTTCGGCGCAGGGGTTGGCGTATGTGTCGCTGCCTTTCCTGTTCCAGACGGTGCTGGGGCATTCGGCGGTGGAGACGGGTCTGCTGCTGACGCCCTGGCCGGTGATGACGGCGCTGATGGCGCCGATCGCCGGGCCATTGTCGGATCGGTTTCCGCCGGCTTTGCTGGGAGGTGCTGGGCTTGCGGTGCTGTGCGCCGGGCTTGTGATGATGGCGGCGCTGCCGGCGGATGCGACTTCGGCGGGCATTGCCTGGCGGCTGGCGGTTTGCGGCACGGGCTTTGGTTTCTTTCAGTCGCCGAACCTGCGGGCCATCATGTCCAGCGCCCCGCCGGAGCGCAGCGGCGGCGCCAGCGGGACGGTGGCCACGTCGCGGCTGCTGGGGCAGTCTCTTGGGGCGGCGCTGGTCGCGCTGTGCTTCGGCCTGTCGGGTCAGCATGGCCCGGCGCTGGCGCTGGGGCTTGGCGCGGGGTTCGCGGGAACGGCGTGCGTGGTCAGCTTTTCGCGGCTGCTGGCGCGTCCGGTGACGTGACCGCGGCGGGCTAACCCAGCATCGCCGGATGACCTGTCAGCAGCGGGTTGCCATAGGGATTGGGCTTGGCGGTGTCGAACGGGTCGTTGAAGTGAGCCACCAGGTCGCGGCGGACGCGGTACAGCCGGTGGGCTGGCGTGGGGATGGCGGCGCCGTTGCTGAAATGTCGGGGCGCGCCCGGACTCGTCCATCTCCCGGTGTGAGGCGCGGCAGTGGCCGGGATCGGATCAGTGGGCTGGCCGGGGGTTTTCGGACATGCCGCTCCGGACGTAGTGGTGGAGCCGATCTATGGCGGCGTCGCACACGTGCTGGTTGGTCAGCAGTCCGTGTCATGCCAACTGCCGAAAGTACTGACCGCTGAAGGTCATCGTCATGGCGAGCCGCCCTTGCGGCGTGGCAATCCGGGGCTGCACGCCGAGGTTTTGCCGTTGGGGATTGCTGCACCGAAGCTGGCTCGCAATGACTGGGGCAAGTTGGGATCGATAGGTCAAAACGTCCGGGGGCTGGCTCAACGCGTCGAAGCCGGAGCGGATCAGGTGACGGATTCCCCGCTTCTGTTGCGTGAGGGCTATCGAACGCAAGGCTGCCACGCCGCAATGTCGCCGGGACGGTGCTGGATCCGGCTTCGTTTCCGGTGGGCCTGGGTGGCAGCGTGATGCCGGTTGCCCTGCACCTGACGGCGATCACGAGGCTTAGCTGTCCTGCGCCGCTTCGACTTCGATCTGGTGTTCTGTGCGGCGGAAGCGGGCCGTTAGGGCACGGTTGCATTATGCTCTGCCGATTGTATGATGTCTTTAGAGCAATGTGCGTATTTTTGTTACAAGTATTATTTCCTAAATTCATTTTCTTGGACTCCTTCCTTGGAGGGTAACTCGCGCGATTGGAGGCCATTCAAGTTATGGGCAAGTACGCCGAAGCGAGGCATGGCGGTCGGGTGTGGCGGCTTGCCGGCAAGGTCGTTGCGGGTTGGTGATACTTCCAATACTCCCAACATCTGTTGCATATTTGGTTGGATTGCGGCGCATCGGACATGAACGTGGTGGTTCCGCCACGTTGGGCTGCTGATTGCCCGCGGGTTACCCGGGCCGGCTTGACGTTCACCTGGAGGGAACAGCGGGTTGTTGCAGCAGGACATCACCATCGACTATCCCGGCGGCACCTACAGTTTGCCTGGCTTGGAGCGGCGACAGTTGGACGCGTTCGCCTGGCTCGCGGTGACGGCGCATGGCGCTGAGGCTGCGATGATCGTGATGGAGCAGGAAGGCGGCCTGGCGCCGGCTGGCTCTGCCGGGCTGGAGGCGGAGGAAGTCCTGCCGTTGATCGAGTTGTGCCGCCGCCTGCGTACAGGGCCAGAAACGACGGTGGCCTGCGAAGCGGCGGCTCTGCACGGGACGGGGTTGCAGGCGCGGTCCTTTGCAGCGGCAGGCTTGGTGTCGGCGACGGGCGAGGTGCTGGGGCGGCTGTGCATCCTTTACCGGTCTGCGCACGGCGACCTGCCGCAGGATGGCCGGCGTTCGCTCAGGCTGCTTGCTGGGCTGATTGCCGACCATCTCGTCCAGCAGCGCAGGGATGTGGAGCAGCAGGCGGCGTCGCAGCGCGCGACGCGGGCGGAACGGATGCTGCATTTGGTCGCCGAGGCCGGATCGGTCACCGATGCCCTGGCCAACATGTTGAGCGAGCTGTGCAGCCACCACGGCGCGGTCGTTGGGCGGATCTGGCGCCTGACGTCGCCGGGCGAGGAGATGCAGGAGATCAGCCGGTTCAATGCGGACGACCTTGAGGCGGATTCCTACTTCCGGCGTCCGCCGACAGCGCCGGTGATGTGGGGCAATTCGGTGACCGCGGACGCCATACGCCGCAACCAGCCGTGCGGCTTCAGCTATGCCGAGGTTGAGAAGCCCGAACGCTATGTCCTCATGCAGGCCGCGATGCAGGCGGGTCTGCGGTGCCAGATCAGTTACCCGATCTGGGTGCAGGAGGAGCGGTTCGGGGTGTCGTTGGCGTTTAAGACCGACCGGCGGGACCTGCCGGACATCATCGCCGACGTCGGCGCATTGGCGAACGCCATACGCCCGGCACTGTTCCGCAAGGTGACGGAGGACCGGATACGCTTCCTGGCCCACCATGACGACCTGACCGGAGTGGCCAACAGGCTGCTGCTGCAGGACCGGATGGAGGAGGCATTCGCGGTATCGGCCGGTGGCGGGCCTGGGCTGGCGTTGCTTTACCTCGACATCGACAACTTCAAGCATGTGAACGACACAAGCGGCCATGCCGTTGGCGACCGGCTGCTGGCCGCGGTGGCGCGGCGGCTGTCGGCGAGCCTCCGGGAAGGGGATACCATCGCCCGGATGGGGTCCGACGAGTTCGCCATCATCCAGCCGTGCACGAATCATCCGGCAGCCGCCACCAGCCTTGCCGCACGCGTGGTCGAGACGCTGGCCGCGCCGTTCGAGATTGACGGGCAGCGGGTCAAGATCGGCTGCTGCGTCGGGGTCGCCCTGCATCCCGCGGATGGCGACACACCGGATCTGCTGTTGCGGAATGCGGACACTGCGCTTTACCGGGCCAAGGAAACCGGCCGGAACCACTATGTCATGTTCGAGCCCGGCATGGAGACTGGCCGGCGCGAGCGCGTGCTGATCGAGGGCGAGATGGCCGACGCGCTGGCCCGGCGGCAGTTCACCCTGGCATATCAGCCGCTTTGCGATGCGGTGACGCTGCGCATCGTTGGGTTCGAGGCGCTGCTGCGCTGGACCCACCCGACACGCGGGCCGATCGAGCCGGAGTTCTTCATCCAGCTTGCGGAGTCGTCCGGGCTGATCGTGCCGTTGGGTCAGTGGGCGCTGGAAGCTGCTTGCGCCGAGGCTGCGGGATGGGACCCGTCGGTGCGGCTGGGCGTCAATCTGTCGCCCATGCAGATACGCCAGCCGGACCTGCCCCGGCGGGTGGCCGACATCCTGGCCCATAGCGGCATGGCGCCGCACCGGCTGGACCTGGAGGTCACGGAAGGCATGCTGCTGGACGAGAGCGGGCTGGTGCTGGACACGATGCGCGCATTGCGTGCTCAGGGGATCGGCATGACGCTGGACGACTTTGGCACTGCGTATGCCAGCTTGAGCTATCTCCGGCGCTTTCCGTTCAACCGCATCAAGGTGGACAAGTCGTTCGTCGCCAACATCACCACCGACAAGGAGACGCTGGCGATCGTGCAGACGATCCTTGGCCTCAGCGTCCAGCTGAATTTGTCGGTGGTGTCGGAGGGGGTGGAAACGCCGGAGCAGCTTGATGTTCTGCGCGGGTTGGGATGCCGGGTGGTGCAGGGCTTCTTGACGGGGCGTCCGATTTCCGGTGACGAGGTGCTGGGCCGGCTTGCTGAGCAGGCGGCTTAGCCTGAGTTGACTGGTAAGGACGCTGGGATGGGACAAGGTGCGCTGTCGCGCTTCAAGGTGCTGGATCTGACCCGGGTCCGCGCGGGGCCGACCTGCGTTCGGCAATTTGCCGACTTTGGGGCGGATGTCGTGAAGG
>CAXTOB010000553.1:0-1764 GCA_964245505.1 uncultured Acetobacteraceae bacterium
ACGTCCCGCATGGCGGCGCTGGAGCCAACCAGGCTGCCCTCGGCGGCGCCGGTGTGAGCGGGCGCCGGGTCCGGGCCGGGAACGGGCAGCATGCGGGCCAGCAGGGCGCGCAGGCCGTCGCGGCCGACCGGCTTCGCCAGGTGGTCGGCGGCGCCCAGACGCATGGCCTCAATGGTGTTCTCGCCGGTGGGAACGGCGGTCAGGACGGCAACCGGGGGCGCGTCCGGGCGGGCGCGTATGCGGCGCAGGACCTCCATCCCGTCCAGGCCGGGCATGCGCAGGTCCAGCAGCACGGCGTCGGCGCGGTGGCGGGATAGCCAGGCCAGGGCATCCTCGCCGTCCCCGGCCTGTTCCGGCTGGTGGCCCAGGTCGGACAGGGTGGTGGCGATGGCCCGGCGCAGGGCGTCGTCGTCGTCCACGATCAGGATGGTGGCCATAAGTTCTCCTTTGCACCACGGCCCAACTGCTTCCACCCCTCCACCAGTACGGTTGTGTCTTAATATGAAGGTCGGCTTACAACTCAGAGCGGCCGTTCACAGGACGTGACGCTATGTCCCAAGCTGGCCGACATACCGGCCCTTGTTCCAGAGCGTCACGGGACGGGTATGTGGGAGCGGGACAGGCAGTTTTTCGCTCGACATCACAGGTCTCCTCGGCCGCGGGAAGCGGCCGAGGCCAAGATCGCCCAACCACCGTACTTCTTGCCATCTAATGCCAAGTGGACCACGTTGGGCGGTGAGGAGAGCGCCCCATGCCGAGCCGCAATATCAGCCTGACCGATCACTTCGACGGTTTCGTCGAGCGGAGTATCCGCGCCGGCCGCTTCGCGAACGCGAGCGAGGTGGTACGGGCCGGCCTCCATCTTCTCGAGCACCGCGAGCGGGAGGAAGAAGAGCGGCGCGCGGCGTTGAAGGCGGCCGCGGCAGAGGGTTTCGGCGCGCTTGACCGCGGCGACCATGTCCTCCTCGACAGCGAGCAGGCGCTGCGGCGGAAGCTGCAAGAGATTGGCCGGGCGGCCCGGGCGGGGATCGCAAGCGCGGCGGGTTGAGCCGCTATGCGCTGTCCGGGCCCGCGTTGCAGGACATCGCCATGATCCTGGCCGAGAGCGCGTCGCGATTTGGCGATGCGGCGAGTGAGCGTTACGAACGGCTGATCGCGACCGCCCTCGTCGAACTCGCGGCCGATCCCGCGCGGCCCGGCAGCCGCACGGCGCCGGAGTTGGCGGATGGCGCACGCATCTACCACCTGCGCGGCAGCAAGCGCCGCGCCCGCACCGGGTCTGGCGCGGTCGGCGCGCCTCGGCACTTTGTGCTTTACCGGGTGCTCAATCCGGACCTGATCGGCATCGCCCGCGTTCTCCACGACAGCATGGACCTTCCCGCCCACGCGACCGACGACTTCGGGGAGAAATGACCGGCCTTGGCTGGAAGCGGACTGTCTGCTTCCCCAGCAAGAGCCGACAGTCGAGCCGAGACACTGCTACCAGCACGACCTCATTGCGAGGGGCGCGGCTCGCAATGGCGTGGGTGATTAGGGTGAGCGACCGTTTTCATCATGCCGCTGCAGGTAGCTGCGGCAGTTCCAGCACGAACACCGCGCCAGGCCCAGCGCCGCGTAGGCACAGCCGCCCGCCATGTGCGTCCGCCAGCTCCCGCGCGATGGCGAGGCCCAGGCCGGTGCCGTCGGGGCGCCCGGTCACGAACGGCTCGAACACCCGGTCCGCCAAGTCGGGCGGCACGCCGGGGCCGGTGTCCCGGACCACCA
>CAXTOB010000553.1:1774-3452 GCA_964245505.1 uncultured Acetobacteraceae bacterium
CGCCGCCTGTCGGGGCATGGCGGATGGCGTTGGCTAGAAGGTTGTCCAGGATGCGTCCGACCACCTGTGGGTCCAGCACCGCGGCGCCCGCAGCATCCCGGACCGATAGGGTCAGCCGCTTGGCCGCAGCTACGTCTGCATGGGACGCGGCCTGACTGGACAGGAAGGCCGCGAGGTCCACCGGCACCGGGTGCGGCTGCACCCGCTGGGTCATCGCCAGCAGTTCGCCCACCAGGCCGTCCAGCCGGCCGAGCTGTCCCAGCATGTCGCCGATCGCAACCCGGCGCCGGGCGTCGTCGCCAGCGAGCGCGTTCTCGCCCTGCAGCCGGGCGGCGGCGAGGGGGTTGCGTATCTCGTGCGCGACGCCTGCGGCGATGCGGCCCAACCCGGCCAGGCGCTCGGCCTGCGCCATGCGGGCAGCCAAGGCTTGGGCGTCGCGCCGGGCGTCGGCCAGACGGTGTCCGGCGTCGTTGAGGGCGTCCACGATGCGGTCCAGCTCCCGCTCGCCGGTGCGGCGCACGGCGGGCATGCCGCCAACACCGGCACCGGCCAGGGCCGCCTCGATCCCGCGGACGTGGCGGCCCCACACCCGCACCAGGCGCCCGAGCCAAGCCGACATCAGCAGCGCCAACGCCAGCAGCACGGCCAGCCCCGCCTGCAAGGGCCGCAAGTCCCCGGTCGCCTGCACCCGCGCCATCGTCCAAGCCGTCATCTCCGGGATAGGACCGCCCAGCGGGCAGGCGTGCACCAGCAGGACGCCGGTGCGGGAGGCGACGGAGCGGCCGGCCGGCTGGTCATCGCGCACGGCCTGGGCATTGACCGCCGCGATGAGGTCGCGCTCCGCCGCCGGCAGGTCCGTCTTGGGTCCGCTTCCGCTGTAGGTCGGGTAGGCATAGGCGAGCGGCCCGGCGTCGGCCTGCCAGATGCCGCCCTCCACCCCGTCCTGCCGCGCCAGCGCCAACGAAACAGCATCGGTCAGGCCGGCGCGGAATGCCGCGTCGGATGGCACGGCGGCCGGGCCTGCCCAGCCCGACGTGTAAAAGGCGTAGCGTTCGCCGATCAGGCCGCAGGCGCGTGCGGCCACCGCCTCGGCGCGTGCCGCCTGCGCCGCACTGGTTTGGCGAGAAAGCTGCAGCAGCAGCAAGGCGACCGCGACGCTGGCGGCCAGGGAAAGCAGCCACAGGGCGAGCAGACGCAGGCTTAGCGAGCGCATGTGCGTTCGGCTTCCGTCGTGGTCACGGCAGCGCCAGTTCCACCCGCCCGGCGTGCCGGCCCGCGCCGCCAGCCAGTTAGGGCCAGCCTAGCTCTTGGCCGGTGCGGACGCGGCTGCCGGGGTGTCCTTGCGGTTCCGCCGGGCCGAGCTGCCTTCCGGCGCGGACGCTGCGCCGAGCAGCGCATCCACCGCCGGCGACCGCACGATCGTGCCGCGCACGAACGCCTCGTGGTTGGCCTCGATCTGCGTGGGGTCATACAGGTAGTTGACCATCATCCCATACGACTCCGCCATGCCGCGCGGCGCAGTGTTGCCGAGCCAGTTCACCCGCTCCAGCCGCGCGCCGTTGCCGAGGTGGAAGCGGGCGACGGGATCGCCGGGCCGCCCGCCCGCCACAGGCGTCGTGAGATAGAGCGCACACAGGCGCGGCAGCAGCATGTACTCCACCGTCAGCTCGTCGCTGAT
>CAXTOB010000553.1:3465-4533 GCA_964245505.1 uncultured Acetobacteraceae bacterium
AGGCGCGGCAGCACCTGCTCCAGCACCCCGGCGGTTTTGGAGTCGCCCGGCCAGTCTTCCCGTTCCAGCAGGTGCTGCAACGCTTCGGCGGCGTCCTCCGTCCCGCCATCCGCCGCCTGCAACGCCTGCGCGTCGGCATCGCGCAGCAGCCCGGCCCGGTCCTCCGCGCCCAACCGCCCGCGTAGCCAGCGGCGGAAGCCCGGCACCGGCGACAGCGTCGAGAACCGGGTGATCCCCGGCAGTTCCGCTTGCAGCTCCTCCACTACCTGCTTGATGAGGAAGTTGCCGAACGACACGCCGCGCAGCCCGTCCTGGCAGTTGGAGATCGAGTAGAAGATGGCGGTGTCCGCCGCCGCGGCACGGTCGCGCTGGCCCTGCTCTTCCCCGTCGCGGGCCAGCAGGGGCTGGATGGCGGTGGCCAGCCCGGTGGTGAGCGCCACCTCGACGAAGATCAGCGGCTCCCCGGGCAGCGCCGGGTGGAAGAAGGCGAAGCAGCGGCGGTCCGGCGCGAGGCGGCGGCGCAGGTCCTCCCAGCCCTCGATCTCGTGCACCGCCTCGTAGGCGATCAGCTTTTCCAGCACCGCGGCCGGCGTTTGCCAATCGATGCGGCGCAGGTCGAGGAAGCCCCGGTTGAACCAGGAGGCGAACAGGTGGCGCATGTCGGCATCCAGCGGATGCAGGCCAGTGTCGCCGCGGCTCTGGGTCAGCAGGTCCTTGCGCAGCTCGACCAGCGCTGCGGTGCCTCCGGGCGCCATGTTCATGCGGCGCAGCAGCTCCTGGCGGGACGGCTCGGCGGCTTCGGCGAGGGCGGCGGCGCGGCTTGGGGTGGGGTCGTCGAGGTAGGCCTGGGCAGCGGCGCGCAACGGGGCCTCGGCGGGCAGGAAGCCCTCGGACACATAGCTGTAGAAGGCCAGCCGGTCCTCCGGCGCCAGGGTCCGCAGGCAGGTTATCAGCTCCCGCGCAACGGCGGCGCCGGACGCTTCGCCGCGTTCGGACAGTAGCGCGTCGGCCAGGCCGCGGGTACGGTCGAGCGGCGCCACAGGCGCGCCGGGGCGCAGGGCGCTGGCA
>CAXTOB010000554.1:0-3107 GCA_964245505.1 uncultured Acetobacteraceae bacterium
GTCTATGACGTGCCTGCGGAGCGTTTGGCTGGGGGCCGCACGGTCCGCTGCGCCCGGTGCGGGTCGGGCTGGGTGCCGCCCATGGAGGACTCGGTGCCGGAGCCGCCGCCTGCTCCGGCTGCGGCTCCCGAGGTTGCCGCGCCGGAGCTGCCCAAGACGGCAGCGCCGAGCCTGCCAGAGCCTGAACCGGCGTCCCCGCCTGCGCCTGTCCCAGCGGCGGGTGGCCTGAAACAACGCCGGCTGGCTGTTCGGCTTTCCGCACTCGGCATGCCCGTTCTGCTCGGCTGGATTGGCAGCCTGGTGCTGCTTGGAATGCTGGCGTGGGCAGTAATCGCCTGGCGGTCGGACGTGATGCGGGCTTGGCCGCCGAGTGAGCGCCTGTACTCGGCACTCCGCCTGCTGGGCCACTAAGACGACGGCCAGATAAGACAATGGCCCGAACAAATCGTAAGACTCACGGCCTGAAAAGACCCGGATTCGCCTGCGACCGGTCCTAAGTAGAAAGCGTTTCGAAAACCAGAATCCGTCTCATGCCAAAGAGAAGCTTCCATCCACCACGGGTCGTCATTTCGGTGTGAAACTAATACGTCTTCAGCAGCCGGTCGATGTAATCCAACTCCGGCTGCGGCCGAGTGCGGTCGGCCCCACGGCGGCGCAACTCTTCTTGCAGCGCGCGGGTACGCGCCTCTTCCATCTGGTCGGGCACCCTCACTTGGTCGCCGCTGCTAGCCTCGCCCCCTTGCAAGTCGCGGCCGAGCGGGTCCCTGCGCGTTTGCCGGCGTGAGGGACCTGTGCGGCCATCCGTTCCAGACCGGTCGTTGCTGCCTTGGCGGGTGCCTGGCTGGTTGCCATTGCCATTGCCGTTGGCATCCTGCTCACCCTCGCCTTCGCCGGGATCACCCTCGCCGGGCTGCTCGCCGGTGCCGAACTGCCGGGCCATCGCCTGACCCATATCCCGGCCACCCTTCTGCAGCGCCTCGATGGCGCGTTGCTGGGCGGCTCCAGCGAAGTCGTCGTGGCCGTCCTGCAGAGCCTCCGCGGCATCACGCATGGCGGTGTCAGCCTCGCCAAGGCTGGGCGGCACCTGGCCGGTCAGATCGCCGAAGCGCTGCATCAGTTCTCCAAGAGCCCGGCGCATAGCCCGCTGCTGCTTGGCATCGGTCTGCCGCTGCGAAGCCCCCGGTGTCGGGCGCTGGGCAGGATTGCCGGGTGACTGCTGCGACGGATCGCCCGGCTGATGTTCTGAGGGGTCGCCAGACTGAGGCTGTGTCTGGTCGCCAGACTGGCGCTGTGCGCTGTCACGGGGGCTAGGCAGGCGGCGGTCGCCGTTTGGCCGGGACTGCGAACGGTCAACCAGGGCGCCTTCGCGCCGCACCATGTCCTGCACGGCATCCTGCTGCTGGCCGCCCTGCTGCCGGCGTTCGGCGGCGCGCTGCTCCCGCTGCTCGCCGTGCTCGGGGCGGGCGTTCTGCAACTGCTCCAGCAACTGCTCCAGTTCCGCCATCTGCCGCTTGGCATCATCCATGCGGCCTTCCTTCGCCGCCTTCTCCATCTCCTGCGCCATGCGATCCAGTTCGCGCTGGTTCATCGCCGGCGAGTTAGGGTCGAGCGGAATCTCCGTGCCGTCGTTCTGCGCCTGCTTCGTCAGCGCCTCCATGTGACGCTGGATCGCTTCGCGCAACTCCTCGATGCGCTTCTCCAGTTCGGCCTGCTTTTCCGGAGTGTCGGGCTTGGCCTCGACGGCGTCGCGCATCGCCTGGCGTGCCTCCTCCAGCGCACGCGCGGTGCGGTCCGGCGCGCCATCCTCCAGCGACAGCGCTAGCTCCCACATGCGGGCCTGAGCCTCATCCACCGCATCCTGCCCGCGCCCACGGCGCAGCAGGGAGGAGACCGAACGCATGTTGAGCGCCACGCCCGCCGAGTAATCATAGGCTTTGGGCTGCTCGGCAAGGACGTCCAGCAACTCGGCTGCCGGGTTGCGCTCGTCCGGGGTCAGGCTGAGCTGCCGCCGTATATCCAGCACGGCACGGGCAAGCGGGTTGTCGAACTGGCGCTCCGGAAGCAAGAATTCCGCGTCGGCGCTGCTGCCCGACTGGCCTGGCGCATCGCGCGCCACCACGCGGCCCTGTACGGGAAGCCCGGCCCAGGGATGGGCGGACAGGTCCTGCATGGCTGCTCCGCCCGCAGTCTTGGGAGTGCCGGCCAGCGGCACTGGAATCTTGATCGGGGACGCATCCGCACGATCCCGCAGGCGCAGCTCAATGCCGACGCTGGCCAAGCCGTAGTCGTCCGTCGCGCGCCAGGGCAGGCGGACCTGCGGCGTGCTGCCGTGCGTCGTCCGTCCCAGTCCCGGCGGCTCCGAAAACTCCGCGGCTGGCGGTAGGTCAGGGATTGCCGTCAACGTCCAGGACTGTGAACCGCCCCGGCGCTGCACCGACAGGGTGCCGCTGGTGCCGAGATCCCGCTCCGCCTGCCAACTCGCGGCGTCCAGGGCATGGAAGGGCGTGACGTCACCATTAAGGGTCAGCGACGGTTCGCCGCTGCCGCCCGTGACGTTGACGACGAGGTGGGAGCCAGCCGGGACCGATACGGCCTGCTGATCGGGGTGCAGGAACACGGGCGCCACGCCAGTATAGGCCGGGGGCGTAATCCAGGCCTGGATGACGGAGGCGGGGGCTGGTGGGCTTTCCGGCAGCCCCGGCACAATGCCGCGCAACAGCCGGTTGCCTGTTTCCGGCCCGGCAATCACGACGGCGGCAACGAGGGCCAGCAGCAATGCACCGCGGAGTGCCCGGCCGTCGAGTGTGGGCAAACCAGGTTTCGGGGCGGCGACCCGCATATGCGCCGCCTGCGCCGCCACTCGCGCCAGGTGCGCCCGCCAAAGAGCAGCACCCTCCTCCGAGTGCTGCGCCGGGGTATCGGCCAGGACGGACAGCGGCCGGTGGCGCAGGCCGGTGTCCTGCTCCAGCCGGCGGTCGGCGAGAGCGTCGGTCGGAAGCACAACGCGGCGGACTGCCCGCCAAACCAGCGCCGCGAAGGCTGCCAGCGCCCCAACCGCCAAAATCAGGCGCGGCCAGGTTGGGAGCATCGCCGGCACGTCCAGCAAC
>CAXTOB010000554.1:3117-4522 GCA_964245505.1 uncultured Acetobacteraceae bacterium
TGCGGGCCAGGCTTGTTCCCACCAAAGCGCCAGCCGGGCAAGCTGGCGCTTGCGTGCCAGGGCCTGCATGCCGGCGTCCGGCGGGGTCGTGCTCACCCGAACCAGTCCGGAGCGGTTTCCGCAGCCCACAGCGCCTCGACCGGCTGCCGGGCGCGGATCACTGACCAGCGGCTGCCATCCACCATCACTTGGGCGGCCAGCGGCCGTGAGTTGTAGGTGCTGCTCATGACAGAACCATATGCTCCCGCGTCCAGGATCGCCAAGCGTGCATTGCTGTCCAGCAGCGGCAGGGCGCGGCCTCGCGCAAAGGTGTCGCCGCTTTCGCAGACGGGGCCGACGATGTCGGCGGGCAGGGCCGGGCGCACGGCGTCCACAGCCGAGACTGGGACGATGCCGTGCCAGGCGTCATACATGGCGGGCCGGGCCAGGTCGTTCATCGCGGCATCCAGCACCACGAAGCGGCGGCCGCCGGTGGTCTTCGACAGGATGACCGATGTCAGTAGGATACCAGCCGGAGCGACCAGCCAGCGGCCGGGCTCGATGGCGAGGCGGACATCCAGGCCGGCGAAGGCGGTGCGTATGGCGCCAGCGAAGGCGGCAGGAGTGCTGGCGGGTTCGTTGCGGTAGGGGATGCCGAGGCCGCCGCCGCAATCGACCACGTCCACAGCGTGACCAGCGGCGCGCAGGGCCCGCACCAGCGCCGCGGTGCGGGCGTAGGCGGCCCGGTAGGGCGTCATGGACATGATCTGGCTGCCGATGTGCAGCGCCAGGCCGACCGGGTGCAGGCCGGGCAGGGCGGCGGCATGGGCATACAGCGCCGCGGCGTCGTCGTAGGCAATGCCGAACTTGTTATCGGCCCGGCCGGTGGTGATCTTGGCGTGGGTACCGGCATCTACGTCCGGGTTGATCCGCAGCGCCACCCGGGCCACGACGCCCATGCCGGCAGCGATGGCGGAGAGCATCGTCAACTCCTCGGCGCTCTCGGCGTTGATCTGGCCGACGCCGGCCTGCAGGGCGTCGCGCAGCTCAGGCGCGGACTTGCCGACGCCGGAGAACACGACATGGCCAGGAGATATGCCGGCCCGTAGCGCGCGCTGCATCTCGCCGCCGCTGACCACGTCGGCCCCAGCGCCGCCCTGGGCCATCAGGCGAAGCACCGCGAGGTGGTCGTTGGCCTTGACGGCGTAGTGGACCTGCATCGGCAGGCCGGCCGTCGCATCCTGCAACTGCCGCAGGCGTCCGCGGATGCAGTTGGCGGACAGGACCCAGGTTGGGGAGCCCACGGCGTCGGCGATGGCGCTGAGCGGCACGCCCTCCATAAGAAGGCCGTCCATGGCGTGCATGGACAGGTGCGGGCGGGCGGCAATCAGTTCGGCCGTCGTGGGATCGGGGTCTGGGGCAAGGG
>CAXTOB010000555.1:0-4518 GCA_964245505.1 uncultured Acetobacteraceae bacterium
GCGGCATGAGATGCCGTGCCATCATAATCTTGAGGCCTACCTGCACGCCTATATCTATAGCGGCGCGCAATCGAAATGTGGCCGACGCGCAATCATGGGTCACCTTCGACGCACATTCGGTGAGACTGGAGGTGACCGTCGACGCACGCTCCGTGAGACTGGGCGCATAATCGGTGAGACGGATGCGAGATTATCCGGGCCGACGCAGAATGCGTGAGACGGATCAGGTCGGCAGCCCGGCGGCGCGCATCTGGTCCAGAAGCTCAATGGCCCGAGCGGCATCGAGCTCCCCTCGGAGCAGGCGCCGAACCTCGCCGGGCCTGGCGTCGAACTGGTCGACCAGGCTGCGCAGGTCGTAGCCGTTCCGGGTGAGCCGGGGCTCGAGATCGTCGAGCTGGCGCGACAGCACCGCCTCGATCATGTCGACGTCGACCGGCTTGGCACCCAGCTCGTAGGCGGCTTCGAAGGCGCGAACGAGGTGGCGCCCGATCTGGAGCGGGGTCTTCAGCTTGGCGGCGAGCAGGGTCGCGGCGGCGTCGGTCAGTACGTCGACCTGCTCCACGCCGTCCTGCAGCGAGGCCTTCATCACCCAATCGATGTAGTCGCGCTGCCGGTCGCGCAGCCCGCCGAACTCGAAGACCGTGGTGCGGTCGCCGACTTCCTCCATCTTGGGTCGCCGGAGGTCGTTCCTCAGCTTGGGATGGCCGACCAGCACGATCGACAGCTGTCCGCCGCCCTCCGCCACGAGCTCGATCAGCCGCTTGAGCGCCGTCAGCGTCTTGGGATGGAGGTCATGGGCATCGTCGATGAACAGCGCCACGGGCTTCTTGGCGCGTCGGAACAGCTCCTGCAGGTCGCGCTCGCGGCGCTCGGACTGGCTGGAGATGCGGACCGTCTTCTCCGGCGTCAGGTCATAGAACAGGGCCGCCAGCAGGAGCGGCACGGTGATCTTGGTCTTGTCGACCGACAGCGAGCGCGACACGATCACCCGCCCTTCCCGTTCGAGGTCGGTGCGCAGGCGGCGTGACAGCACGGTCTTGCCCGAGCCGATGATCGCCGTCACGGCGATCAGGCGGCCACCCATGATGGCTGCGCGGATGTCGCGCGCGACCTGGGCATGGTGCTCGGTCTCGAAGAAGCCGGCGTCGGTGGGCGGCCGTGCCAAGCCGTAAAAGCGCATTACCTCGGTGAGCATCAGCCGACCCCTCCCCGGCGCCCGGGCGGAAAGCGCTCGCGCACGGCCGCCAGGATCTCGGGGCGCGCCAGCGTCCGCGTGAGAAGGGCGTCGATGAAGGCCCGGTCCTCGTCCGACAGCTTGGCGAGCGGCAGTCGGATCTCGTCGGCGATGGCCCGTCGGGCGGCGAGCGGGGTGGCGAAGGCCAGCTCTCCGAAGGGGTCGGGGCCGCGGAACGGGCGCACCGGGACGACGGGCTGCGGTCCGATGGCCGTCATGACGACATCGGCGTCGCCGGTCAGCGCCGCCCGCGGCAGCACGAGCCGCTTCGCCAAGTCGTCCACCCGGTCGGCGTTGGCTTCGCGCCGGCTCTTGCGGTGCTTGCGGTAGCGGTGCAGCGGGATCGGACCGCCGACCGGCAGGAAGGGCCCGGAACGCTGCTCGCCGAACTCGACCCAGAGCTCCTGGTCGAAGAGCCCCCACCACACCACGACCGTTTCGCCGGCGAACTCCGGGTCGACCTCGTAGGTGACGCCGGCGATCGTCATGCGGCAGTCCAGGGCGACGGCCCGTCGCTCGGGCTCGCGGGCGAAGGCGCAGAACCTTTCCCAGGCGCACATCTCGCGCAGGCCGTCGGCGGGCAGGTGCGCCAGCCAGTCGTCCATGCGGCTGTGCGGCTCGGCGCGGTGGTCACCACGGTTGTAGCTGTCGATGAAGCGAGCCAGCCAGCGGTTGGCTTCCGCCTCGGTCTCGGGCTGGTGGAAGTGGTACAGGGTCTCGTGGGCATCCTTCACGGTGCGGAAGGGCCGCTCCACCTTGCCCTTGGAGCGGGCCGTGGTGCGCCGGCCGTCCGACCCGGCCGGCATGTGCGCCATCACCTCGATGCCGAGGCTCTCCATCACGCGCTTGAACACCGCCGACTTCGCGACCGGGCCGTTGTCGAGGTAGAGGGCGGACGGGATGCCGTGGAACGGGCTGACGTCGGGCCCGTCGGGAGAGCCCTTGCGCGACATGGTGTTGAACAGGAAGCGGAGTGCGCTTTCCACGTCCTCGCCGTAGACGCATCGGTACTCCTGGTAGGCGATGCCGGACCGGTCGTCGACGACGCTGAACAGCATGAGCGTGGGGGCGCCCGACCGGTCGGGGTCGACCCAGGGCGGTGTCTTGAGCTGCTTGAGGTCCGACGGGCTCATGTCGAAATGCCAGAGCGCGTTCGCGTGTTCGGCCTGGAAGCGGACGGCGGGCGGCTCGCGCACCATGCGGGCGTGATCGTAGCCGAGGCGCCGAAGATGCCGGTTGAGCGTGGAGGCGGTCAGCCGGTCCGGCTGCAGCTTCTCGAAGCCGTCGGGTGTTTCCACGCCGTGCCGGGTGAGCAGATCCAGGATGCGCACCGTCGACAGGTGGCGGCCCTTGCGGTTCAAGGTGCGCAGCTTCATGGCGGCGACGATCTCGCACCAGCGCTCGATTTCGGAGGCGGACATCAGCCGCGGCCGGCCTCGGTCGGCGCGACGCGCATCCCGCGGGCGTCGCTCGCCGCGCAACAGGCGGTACAGGGTCGCCCGGCTGACGGCGTAGATCTCGGCGGTGGACCGGATCAGGGCCGTCCGCTCGGGGTGACGGGCCGGGAGCGCCGCGAGACGCCGGCGAAGGGTCGCCAACGCTTCGGTTGGAACGACACCCCCGGCCGGCATCACTCGGCGCCGGACTGGTGGGGCGGAGAAGGCGAAGCTCCCCTCGTGTTCCGGCCAACGGCAGCCTTGCCGTCCAGCACCGCCTGGCCCGGAGCTTTGGGCGTGCCGTCCCCGTTCACATAAGCGTAGAGCGTGGTCGTGGTGACGCCGAGACGCTTGGCGACATCGACGGCGACCGCCTTGGGATCGGCCATGGCGGCCATGGCCATGGTCAGGGTCGCGCGATCCATCTTGCGGGGACGCCCGCCCATGCGCCCCCGCGCCCGTGCTGCAGCCAGGCCGGCCGTGGTACGTTCGGCGATCAACTCGCGCTCGAACTCGGCGAAGGCGGCGAAGATCCCGAAGGCGAGCCTGCCGTTGGCCGTGGTGGTGTCGATCTGGGCGCCGGCGCCGGCCAGCACCTTGAGGCCGACGCCGCGCAGGCGCAGGTCCTCGGCCGTGGTGACCAGGTGCCGAAGGTCGCGGCCGAGGCGATCGAGCTTCCAGAGCACCAGGGTGTTGCCGGGCTGGAGGGCCTTCAGGCATGCCAGCAGGCCGGGCCGGGCATCGTGTCGGCCGGAAGCGAGATCCTGATAGATGCGCTCTCCGGCAACGCCGGCGGCGAGCATCGCGTCGCGCTGAGGGGCGAGCGTCTGGCTGCCGTCGCTTTTCGAGACTCGGACGTAGCCGATCAGCATGGGCGCTCTGATGCTGTCAGGAAAGACGCAGCGCAGCCTGCAACCTCATCCTCATTTCCGCAACGGGTTTTCTCGTGTTCGGCGAGCTCCGTTCAGATCCTCACGACCGGCGTCAGGAAACCGGCCGTTTTCCTTGTACCCGTACCGCGGACGACGAAGGCCCTAGCGGCACGGCGGACACCGCCGGGCTGCCGACCTGATCCGTCTCACGCATTCTGCGTCGGCCCGGATGATCTCGCGTCCGTCTCACCGATTATGCGCCCAGTCTCACGGAGCGTGCGTCGACGGTCACCTCCAGTCTCACCGAATGTGCGTCGAAGGTGACCCATGATTGCGCGTCGGCCACATTTCGATTGCGCGCCGCTATACATAGCGCCGGTTCAGCGCGTCGATCGATGCCATCAGCGTCTTGCTGCGCGGGTCGTCGGGATGCAGGAACAGCGAGCCCTGGACGGCGCCGGCCTTTGTCAGCGTCGGGAACACCACCCCGGCCTTCTTGTAGCTGAAGCCCTCGCGCCAGATGCAGTCGAGGCCGAACATCGCCGCCCTGGTGAGCCGACCCGTGTCGGCCGTCGCCACGGTGAGCTGCACGGGCCGGGTGCCGCCGTACTGGGGCTGGTCGGGCCGATGCTGGTTCGTGTGGGCGAAGACGATGAGGCTGGCTGTGGCGAGGCCCTGCCGTCGCATCTTCTCCGCTGCCCGGGCCGTGTGGCTGGCCACCGCCTCTTCCATCTCGCGGCGGAGCGCGACCGGCCGGCCGAAGGACCGCGTCGCCATGATGCTCTTGCGGTCCGGGCTGTGCCGTTCGAGGTCGAGGCACGGCGTGCCGCGCAGCTCGTGGATCATCCGCTCCATCACCACGCTCGTGTGCCGACGCACGATCGTCGGATCGGCGTCGCGCAGCTGCAGCGGCGTGGCGATGCCGATCGCCGCCAGGCGCTCGGCCATCCGGCCGGTGACGCCCCACAGGTCGGTC
>CAXTOB010000556.1:0-4515 GCA_964245505.1 uncultured Acetobacteraceae bacterium
GGGGGGGGGGGGGGGCGCCCGCGCCCTGGATAGTTTCAGAGAAAAAGCGGGCGCGGCGCAACGGTTGCAGCGCAGCAGACGTCAGCGCGCCACCAGCGGACAGCCGCCCTGATCGAGCGGGCGGAACGCTTGGCCGGCAGGGATGGTGGACACCAGTTCATAAACGTCCCAGCGCGACTTGGACGCAGCCGGCGTTTTCACCCGGAACACCTGCATGGCGTGGATGGCGCGCCCGTCCTGGCGGACGGTGACGGTGCCGAACAGCGGGTCCTCGATCGGCGTGCCGCGCATCGCCTCGATCACGCGGGCGCCCTCGATGCTGTCCGCTGCCTTGGCGGCGCGGAGGTAGGCGAGGACGGAGGAATACACCCCGGCCTGATTTTCGGTCGGCACGCGGCCGGGCATGCGCTCGGTGAAGCGCCGGGCGAAGGCGCGGGTGCCGTCGTTCAGGTCCCAATAGAACGCCTCGGTCAGCAGCAGGCCCTGTGCCGCCTCCAGCCCGAGCGCATCCACGTCGGTGATCTGGGTGAACAGGCCGGTGAGCGTCATGGTGCGGGTGACGCCGAATTCCGCCGCCTGCTTGGCGGCGTTGATGAAGTCGGCGCCGGTGGACGCGAAGGCCAGCACCTTGGCGCCGGACGATTGCGCCTGCAGCAGGTAGGAGGAGAAATCGGTGGTCCCCAGCGGATGCTTCACCGACCCGGCGACGCTGCCGCCCAGGCTCTGCAGCACCTCCGTCGTATCCCGCTCCAGCGCGGTGCCAAGGGCGTAGTCGAATGACATGAAGTAGAACGGCCCCACGTCCTTGAGCGCGCGGGCGGCGCTGTTGCCGAAGGCCCAGGTGTCGAAGGTCCACTGCACCGTGGTGGGGGCGCAGAACTTGCCCGTGAGGTCGGAGGTGCCGACGTTGCTGGCGATGAAGGTGCGGTTGCGCTCCCGCATCACGTCGTTGACCGCCAGGCCGACACCGGAGTTGACGGCGTCGGCCACCGCTACCACGCCGTCCCGGTCCACCCAGCCGCGCGCGATCTGGCTGCCGATGTCCGGCTTATTTTGGTGGTCGCCGTAAACGATCTCGACATGGATACCCGGAGCTTCTTTGGCGAAGTCGTCAGCCGCCATCTGGGCCGCAACGACTGAGCCTTTGCCGGACTGGTCGGCGAAGGGACCGGACTGGTCGTTGAGGACGCCGATCTTGATGGTGCCGGGCAGCTCGGCCCAAGCCGGCGCGGCGCAGACGAGCGACAGGGCGAGTGCGGTCAGGCGCGGCAGCATGGGACGGACTCTCCAGACGGTTGCCGGCATCATGCAACGCCCACCTACAATCTCCTACTCCCTCTCCCTCCGGGAGAGGGTTGGGATGAGGGGGTCTTGGCTGCGGAGCGGGAAACGATGGGCGCTGCTGGAATGAGGCTCTTGCCGCGGGAACGGATCGCGCCGCAACACCCTCTCACCCCGACCCTCTCCCGGAGGGAGAGGGAGCAGAAGGCAGCTTCCTATACGCGCAGGTGTTCCGGGATCGTCAGGCCCAGGCGGTTCGGCACGTCCCAAACCTCGCGTACCGACCGGAGCGGTTTGAATCCCGCTCGCAGGTAACCCGGCAGTGCCCGGCGGTGGTCGGCGGTACAGGTATTGACCGTCACCACCCGTGCGCCCTCACCCCGGGCTGCCTTGATGGCAGCATCCAGGAATGCGCCACCCATCCCCTGACCCGTCGCATGCGGCATCAGCCCGAAGTAGCTGAGGTTCACCGCCGGACGGTTCCGGCTGTCGAGCTCGAAGAATCCAGCCGGCTCTCCACCGCGATACAGCACCCAGACCGAGACGCTGGGCTCGCGTAGGATGGCATCCAGGGCCGGGTCAGGTAGTGCCCGCCGCAGCCACCAGCAATAAGCGCCGCCCACCGTCGAATATAAATAACGGTAGAACGGCACTGTGCAGGAGCGCAACCGGATCAGGCTGGTATCGAGGGGCAGCGCTGGCGCCGGACTGGACTCAAGCGTTGCAAGATCCAGCCGCAAAAAGGTGACGGTGACGCCGACCCGGGTCGTCGGTTGCAAGCCGCAGCCCTCCAGTTAATCGTCCAGGAACGAGCGCAGCTTGCGGCTGCGGCTGGGGTGCTTGAGCTTGCGCAGCGCCTTGGCCTCGATCTGCCGGATGCGCTCACGCGTCACGTTGAACTGCTGGCCCACCTCCTCCAGCGTATGGTCGGTGTTCATGCCGATGCCGAACCGCATCCGCAGCACACGCTCCTCACGCGGCGTCAGGCTGCTCAGCACCCGCGTCGTCGCTTCACGCAGATTGGCCTGGATCGCGGCGTCCAGCGGGATGATAGCCGCCTTATCCTCGATGAAGTCGCCGAGATGGCTGTCCTCCTCGTCGCCAATCGGCGTTTCCAGGCTGATCGGCTCCTTCGCGATCTTCAGGACCTTGCGGACCTTCTCCAGCGGCATCCCAAGCTTCTCGGCCAGCTCTTCCGGCGCCGGCTCGCGGCCGATCTCGTGCAGCATCTGCCGGCTGGTGCGGACCAGCTTGTTGATCGTCTCGATCATGTGGACCGGGATGCGTATGGTGCGCGCCTGGTCAGCGATGCTGCGGGTGATCGCCTGACGTATCCACCACGTCGCATAGGTGCTGAACTTGTAGCCGCGGCGATACTCGAACTTGTCCACAGCCTTCATCAGCCCGATGTTGCCCTCCTGAATCAAGTCCAGGAATTGCAGGCCGCGATTGGTATATTTCTTGGCGATGGAAATCACGAGGCGCAGGTTGGCCTCGATCATCTCCTTCTTGGCCCGTGCGCTGTCGCGCTCGCCGCGGCTGACGGTCGCATAAACCCGGCGGAATTCGCTGATCGGCAGGCCGGCGTCCTGCGCCACGGCGTTGATCTTGCCGCGCACCTCCACCACCCCGTCCGCATGCTTGGCAGCGAAGGTCTTCCAATGGCGGCCCGGCAGGCTGCCGACACGCTCGATCCAGCCCGGCGCCAACTCGTGCCCGCGATACTCCGCCAGGAACTCGTCGCGCCCGACCTTGGCGCTTTCCGCCATGCGCAGGAGTTGACCCTCCAGCCCATTCAGCCGCTGGCTGATCTGCTTGAGCTGCACGACCAGCTCCTCGATGCGGTTGTTGTGCAGCCGCACCTGCTCGACCTTGCCAACCAGCTCCTCGCGCTGCTTCTCATAGCCGCGCTCGGACTTGTTATTGATCTCCTCGCCGCCGGTGATCTGCTCCAGCCGCCGGGCCTGCACCTTGTGCAGCCGCTTATACAGGTTCTCGATTTCCTCAAAGCTGGCCAGCACCTCCGGCTTCAGCTTCTCCTCCAGCGCGGACAGGGACATGCCTGGGCCTTCGCCCTCCTCATCGCCGTCCAGGTCCTCGGCAGGCTCGAAGCTTTCGGCGGCGGTGTCCGCCGGCTCGCCCGCGACCTCCTTGGGGCCGCCCTGAGTGGCCTCAAGGTCCACGATGTCGCGCAACAGCATCTTCCCGGCCTTGAGCGCCTCATGCCAGGTGATGATGGCGCGGAACGTCAGTGGCGACTCGCACAGGCCGCCGATCATCATGTCGCGGCCGGCCTCGATGCGCTTGGCGATCGCGATCTCGCCCTCGCGGGACAGCAGCTCGACGCTGCCCATCTCACGCAGATACATCCGGACGGGGTCGTCGGTGCGGCCTAGGCTGGCCTCGTCCACATTGCCGTGCGGCTCGTCGGATTCCTTCTCGTCGTCGTCGGCCTTCTCGACCTTCGCGGCGACGGGATCAACTTCCTCGCCTTCCTCGGACTCGACGACCTGGATGCCCATCTCGCTGAGCATCGCCATCACGTCTTCGATCTGCTCCGAGCTGTTCTGATCGGCCGGTAACACGGCGTTCAGCTCGTCGAACGTGATGTAGCCGCGCTCCTTGCCCTTGGCGATCAGGCGCTTGACGGCGACGGCGCTGATGTCCAGCAGGGTGGTGTCGCCGTCTTGGTCCGCGGGTGCTGCATCGGTCGTTGCAGCTTGCTTGGTCGCCATCTTTGGAGCACTCCAAAAGAACTGCGGGCCGGCGTCCCGGCCCGCGATCAGGGTTCAGCGTCCGCGTCTTCCAACACGGACAAATCAGCACGCGCCTTGGTCAAGGCAATCAGGCGGCGTTGTGATGCGTCGTCCAACTGCGCAGCGCAGGCTCGTCCGGCAGCCAGCCATTCCTCCTCTAGGCGGCCGCGGTTCATAAGGCCGAAGATATGCCACCATCCCGCCTCCGCCTCCGCCGGCATGGCGTCGGGCCGCGCACAATCTGGCAGCGGCATTGCCGTCACGCCCAGGATCTGCGCGGTTTCCTCCGCGACCTGTGAGGCGTGCAGGTGGGACAGCAAGCCAGCAGAATCAAGCATCCCGTGGTCAGCGTGATGCAGGATTGCATCACGGACACGGTCCAAGGCGGGCGGCAGAGACAGTCCGAGGAACGCTTCCTCGGTGTCGTGCAGTAGGTCGGGATGGCGGATCAGGATGGCAAGCAGGCATCGCGCACGTT
>CAXTOB010000557.1:0-4463 GCA_964245505.1 uncultured Acetobacteraceae bacterium
GTGCTGGTACAGCGGGACGGGCGGGTGACGGCGTACCCGGTCGCGCTCCGGCTCGATGCCCGCGCTGGGGGCGTGCGCATCGGGCGCCGGTTGGAGAAGCGCATCCGCCCCAGCTTCGTCGCCGCCCAGCTCAAGGCGCTGCAGCAGCGGCCGGAGCGGTTCAACGCCCGCCAGTTCCTCGACCGGCTGTTCGCGCTGTACATGGGCCAGGCCCGGGCCGAGGACCCGGCCTGGCGCCCGGGACGGCCCGGCCCCGGGCCGCTCGTGGCGCTCGCGGAGCTGCACGGCCAGCTCACCTTGCTGCCCGCCGCGGCAGCCGATTACCCGCAAGAGGAGTTCGTCGCCGACCTGCTGCGGTTGGACTGCCAGCCGGACGCGACAACCGGAGGCGGCTATGGCTTCGAACTGGGCGGCTCGACCGGGCGCAAGGGCGGAAAGCGGCTGACTGTCTTCGATGAGACTGGCGGGCAACACGACTTCTTTGCCATCCGCTTCATCGGCCGCCTCACCGGAGAGCCGTCCCATGGACGTCCTGACGACACCGCCGCTGCCGCTCGCTGAGTGGCTCGCAGTCATTGAGCGGGAGTACCTCGCCGGCTTCATGCCGGAAGGCGGCGCATCGGTGAAGATGGCGGTTGGCGACGATGCCGCGGTCGAGGCTGCCACGGACCACTTGCTGCGGCTTGGCGGGATGCGGGGCATGATGACGGTCCACGTGGACGCCGCGACTACCCGCATCAGCCTGATGCAGGAACTGTTCTTCGCCGTAGCCCGCGCGCTGCCCTGGGACGCCCTGCTACAATCCTATGTCGAGGGCCTGTTCACCGCCCATGACTATCCCTGGCCGCAGCCCGGCGCGCAGCTCGCCATGCCCGAGCTGGCCGCCCGCTTCGGCGTTGCGCCAACCCTGCTTGCCCGGCAGCGCGACCAGTGGCTGACCGCCAGCCTCTGGGACGACCGGCGCCTGGCGCAGGATGTCCGCGCCGCACTGCTGCGCCTATGCCTGGCCCGGCTGGAGCCGGACGGCGGCGACATGGCGCCGCCCGTGCTGCAATGGCTGCGGGGCGAGAAAGTCGCTGCGACCCTGCTGCGTGCGGCCAGCATCTCGGCCCGCATCGGACGCACCAACGCGCGGGCCGCCCTCGCCTCCATCTGCCGCTTCGCGCACAAGGCCGGAGTGGCCGGGCTGCTGGTTGTGCTAGACGTCCGGCACCTTGCGCAGGCTGTCCCGCGCGAGGGGATGCTACGCTATTCGCCCGCTGCCGTCATGGACGCCTACGAGGTGCTGCGGGAGATGATTGACGGGACGGAGGACATGCCGGGCCTGTTTACGGCCGTGCTGGCCGGTCCCGAACTTGCGACCGGCGACCCGCGCCGCGCCATCAGCCAGTATGCCGCCCTGCAAATGCGGGTCTGGCCGGACGTGCGCCCGGGCGACCGGCAAAACCCGGTCGCGCCGTTGGTGTGGCTGGCCGCATGATACCCTTGAATTTAGAAGTGCCAGGGCCGGCCCGCGTCCTGGACGCACGCAGGGCCGTCGAGGCGCTGCGGGCCGGCGTCCCCAACAGCGTCGCGGTCCGGCAGATGGGCACGGAGCAGACCGCCGTCGAGCACGCCTTCGATGCCGCGCTGGCATCCGTCTGGGCGCCTCCTGGCCCGGCGCGTGCCGGCATCGGGGTGGCCGGCGGGTTCGGCAGCGGCAAGTCCCACATGCTGGGCTACCTCGCCGAGGTCGCCCACGGGCAGAACTTTGTTGTCAGCCGCGTGGTGGTCAGCAAGGAGACGCCGCTGTCGCACCCGGGGCACGTGTTCGCCGCAGCGCTCCGCGACGCATCGCTGCCGGACCGTCCGGACGACGCCATCGCTGGGTGCATCGACGGCCTGCGCAGCCAGCCTGGCGCGCTGGACGGGCTGGAGGCTGCCATCAGCGCGCCCGAGTCCGGGTTTCCGCCGGTGTTCGCGGCCTGCGTCTTCCTGCTCCGCCGCCTTTCCACGCCGTCGGAGGTCCTGCGCGTGATCGGCCGGCTGTGGTCCGGGGCCAAGGTGAACATGGCGGTAATCCGCAAAGCGCTGGGCGCCGCAGGGGCAGGCCGGACCTTCCTGCTCAAGCCGGTGCCGGCATCGGAGATGGCCGGTTACCTGGTGCGCTTCGTGCCGCTACTCGTTCGCGCTGCAGGCTATGCCGGATGGTGCATTCTGCTGGACGAGGTGGAGCTGATCGGGCGCTACACTCCGCTCCAGCGCGCCATGGCCTACGCCTGGCTGGCCAACTGGCTGGGTCTGGACGCGGCGCGGCGCGTGTCCGGCCTGGCCGTCGTCTATGCTATCACCGACGACTTCGCCACCGCAGTCATCAACGCCCGGCTTGACAGCGAGAGGCTGCCGGAACGCCTGCTCCTGAAGGGACGCGATGCCGAGGCCGCGCTGGCCCAGGCCGGTATTGCCCATATCGAGCGGACGGTGCTGCACCATCGGCTGCTGCCGCTGACCGCAGGCGACCTGCATGCCTGCCACGACAAGGTGCGGCTGATGTACCGGGACGCCTATGGCTGGCCTGCCCCGCCGCTGCCGACGCCGGAGCGCACGAGCTCGCGCACGGTGCGTCAGTATATCAAGGGCTGGATCACGCAGTGGGATCTGTGCCGGCTGGACGGCCATGCGGTGCGGCTGGTGTCCGCGGAGATCGCCAGCAACTATGCCGAGGATGCGAGCCTGGCGGAGCCGCCGAGCCAGGATGACGCTCCCGAGTTGGACGCCCCCGAGTTGGACGCGTCGTAGCAGCCGGTGGCGGATCAGCCCTTTGGCCTTGCCTGGCGGGCGCCGCTTCCAGCTTACCAGCAGGCCGGCATCGCCCGGCTGCTGGCTGCGCCCGGCGTGCTGCTGGCGGACGAGATGGGGCTGGGCAAGACGATCCAGGCCATCGGCGCGCTGCGCGTGCTGCTGCAGGACGGGACCGCGGGTCCGGCCCTGGTCGTGGTGCCGTCTGGGCTGGTCATGCAGTGGCGCCGGCAGTTCCGGGAATGGGCGCCGGAGCTGCCGCTGTCCACCTGCACCGGGCCGCCGGAGGACCGCCGCGGACGCTGGCGCGCCCCGGCGCAGGTTTATCTGACAAGCTTCGACGCCTTGCGCGGCGACATGGCGCTGCCCGCCCCGCTCGGCCCGCGCCATCGCGTTTGGACGTTGGTGGTGGCGGACGAGGCGCAGCGGATTAGAAACGCCCACACCGCCATTGCCGCGACGGTCAAGGCACTGCCGCGCCGCCGGGCGTGGGCGCTGACCGGCACGCCGCTGGAGAACCGTCCGGACGACGCCGCCTCCATCCTGGACTTCGTGGCACCCGGGTTATACGACCCGGCATACATGGTGGCCGGCCTGCGCCGCGCTTTGTCCCAGGTGCAGCTCCGCCGCCGCCGTGCGGACGTGCTGCGGGACCTGCCGCCCAAGACCGTGTTCGAGTTGGCGCCGGAGCTGCTGCCGCAGCAGAGGGCGGCCTACGAGGTCGCCAGGGAGGACGGACTGGTGTGGCTGCGCTCGCTCGGGACCGAGTTGCGCGTCACGCACGTGCTCGAGCTGATCCTGCGCTTGAAGCAGATCTGCAACGCCTGCCCGCGCACCGGCGCGTCGGCCAAGCTGAACGACCTGCTGCCGCGCCTGCACCAGGTGGCGGAGGCGGGCGAGAAAGCCTTGCTCTTCACGCAGTTCGTCGCGGCCCCGTTCGGGGCGGAGGCGATTGCGGCAGCGGTCAAGCCGCTCAACCCGGTGCTGCTGACGGGCCGCATGTCGATCGCGGCGCGCGACGACGCTGTGGCGCAGTTCGCATCCGACCGGGAGCGCCACGTGCTGGTGGCATCGCTGCGCGCAGGCGGCGTGGGACTGAACCTGACCGTCGCTAGCGTCGTGTTCCACTTCGACCGGTGGTGAAATCCGGCGGTCGAGGCGCAAGCCGAGGACCGCGCCCACCGTATCGGCCAGACCCGGCCAGTGCAGGTGTTCTCCTACCTCACCCCGGACAGCATCGAGCAATGGATCGGCGAGATCCTGCACGATAAGCGCGCGCTGTTCGACGACATCATCGAGCATGTCGCAACCGAAAGCCTGCGGCGGCTCGACCTGCCAACCCTGCTGCAGGCCGTCGGCAGGTGAAGGCAAGAGCAGGTGCACGGACTTCGGGACTTTGAGGGCGTACGGGGCGTTTACTCGGCGGCTGCCTGGCCGGCACCGACCCTGTTGTCTGGGCTGCGGCCGCTCACGCCGACTGTTTGTATGCGGCCCATGTCTTTGCCGGCGCAGCGGTCCATGCCACCTGCAGCCAATAGGCGCACTGACCCTCAGTGGGTGAATTCTACCAGGCGATGCCAGCCCGCTCATCGGTCGCCGTCTCAGGTTCGCGGCTTATGCTTGTTCTTTTGTAACTGCCCAGGTCTGCTGGGTTATCAGCCGGTGCGCAGTTGCGCGAGCAGTTG
>CAXTOB010000558.1:0-4459 GCA_964245505.1 uncultured Acetobacteraceae bacterium
CGACCTGACGCCCTGTCTCAATGAGAAAGAGGAGCACTGACATGTACTGTCGCAGCGGAACCGCCGTGCCCGCACCTGGACGGTGACGCCGTGCCCCTGCCAGGGC
Organism: uncultured Acetobacteraceae bacterium; assembly: GCA_964245505.1. Lineage (GTDB taxonomy): Bacteria > Pseudomonadota > Alphaproteobacteria > Acetobacterales > Acetobacteraceae > DASWOJ01. The sequence continues at coordinate 107 of CAXTOB010000558.1, forward strand.
AGGTCGGCCAGGGTGCGGGTATAATGGCTGTGTATCCGGCTGGAAACGGCGGCGCAGAGCGGGCAGGCGCCGCTGGACGGTTTGGGCGCGGTGAGGATGGTGATGCGGTCAGGTGCAGGCAGGACCTGCACGATTTGGAGGGCTGCCGGGATCAGCGGCAGGAGGTGACGGGACAAAGCGGGCTTCAAACCTCTGTGTTGCCAGCAACATCTGGCATTTGGCCCCGCCAGGTTCGATCCCGCTGCACCAAAACGGCGGAAGAACCCTGTTCCGAGCGAAGCCAGCCGGGCATTCAATGCCCGTAGGCTGCCCGGCGTGAACACCAGCACCGGACCCGAGGCCGGAGGCGCCGTGCCCGCCGGCTCGGTATGGCGCGCTGGAAGGAGTTGCCGGCCTCCGTCAACGCCCTCAATCACAAGGCAGGGTTCGCCCCGGGATCGCGTCCGCCGCACCACCGTCGCCAGTTGGCCAAATAGCGGGTGATGAACCGCCGTGACCCGCACACGTTCGACGTGGCAGGAATCGGACTGCTCAGTTTGATGGCTGGATGTGGGATACCTCCGACAGAACCAGCGCCGGCCTTTCCGCCGACGCAGGCTGGGGCGAGGTCGTCGCTGCCCACTGCAGGAGGAGCTGGTAGGCCCGGTCCCAGCGCTGTTGGCCGGTAGCCGTCGGCACGCCCGTGCGCAGGACGTGCCAGGTCCGCTGCTGCCCCATGCTCCCCTCCCCGGTGAGTGACCTCACCAGGAGAACGGGCTGGTGTCCGCCGCCGGACCCCCGCCCGGAGCCAGCTCAGCCGCAGCCGGCCCATGCGCGTCAGGCAGAACTTGTCATTTGTAATTAGGCCATTGAAGGCGAGAAGGACAGCTCGCTCACGGCAACTGCGACCCGATTCAAGGCGATGGTTGACGAGCTCAAGGCCGCCGATGTCGTCGTGATCGGCTCGCCGATGTACAACTTCACGATCCCCTCGACCCTCAAGGCCTGGATCGATCACATTGCGATTGCCGGGCAGACGTTCCGTTACACCGAGACTGGCCCGAAAGGCCTGCTGACGGGCAAGGCGTATCTGGCGCTGTCCTCTGGCGGCGTTTATTCGCAGGGTCCGTTTGCCCCCGTTGAGCACCTCGCGACCTATCTGGCGGCTATCCTGGGCTTCTTGGGGATTGGCGACGTCCAGGTTGTACGCGCCGAGGGCGTGGCCTATGGACCCGAGCAGGACAAGGCCGCCATGAAAGCCGCCCAGGAATGTATCGGGACGCTTGTACCCGTGTAGCCTGAACACGTGCGTCGGAGTATTGCACGGACCTGGGATGCAGACGCAGCTACCCCAGCCCTAGCCCCAGCTGTGGCTCAGGCGATGCGGACGGAGATTGGGCGTCCAAGCTCCAGCATGCGGGTAAGAACATGGACGGCGAGATCCACTTCGGTCGCTCGGCGCCGGTCCGTGCGCGAGCGCAGCCCGTCCCCGATCACCTGCTTGAATTTGCCGATAGCCGCTTCGGCCCGGGCTCGCTTCGTGTAGCCGAAGGCTTTCTGCCAGGCTGCGCGTCCGTGCTCGGCGATGCTGTGCAGGTGGCGGTCCCGTTGCGTGGGCGCGGTCTCGGCCGTCTCGCTCGGCACGGCCATGGATCGCGGCGGCACGATGTTAATCGGCGCAGATGCTGGACCCAGGACAAATGTGAGAATCCAATGTGTTGCGGCGCTGATTAGCGTCGAGACCCACCGGCTGATTTACAGCCACTAGTGATCGGTCAGCGCCTGACCCGACCCGTAATCACCAACCAATGCACGATCCTCAGGCGTCCACATCGCAGGCTCCACGACAGCCAAATCGTCTGGAACGCAACCAGGACACGTCCGGTCAGATCACCACCCGAACTCAATCGATATTCTCAAACGGGGTCTCAGAAGGCCGGCCTTGTCGAGCGCCCCGAACAAAAATCGTTGGTCAACGTCAGCTCGCCGAGCTTGGTATGCAGCGTCGTCACGTCAACAACCGGTGCCGCGTCCGCTTTCGGCTCCGATCCGAATATCCCGGCTGCCCCTTTCAGAAGCTGATCTTTCCAGGACGTGCTCTGGTTCGGATGCGCGTCGAACCGCTGCGCCAACTCGGCCAGCGTTTTCTCACCCTTCACGGCCGACAAGGCCACCTTCGCCTTGAAGGCCGGCGTGTGGTTCCAGCGTGGTTGCTTGCTCATTGTCTCTCTTTTTCCGCAGCCATCCTGGCCGCCGTCAGGCAGAAACTCCACTCATCAACCCTGTGCAGATTTCCTGAGCCATTTCTTGCGCGTGGCGCTACGCTCGACGGATTGGGAAGGGGAGTCCACATCAGGCCATGCCGGGCTTCTCGACCGTTCACCGAGCGCTTGACGACGGGTAGGACGTCCATGCTCGCTTGTGCCCAAATAGTGGCGGAACGCCGCCTGGCCAGAGGCGACGTCCGCATCAATAGGCCTGTTTCGTCAGGTCCTGGCTGCCAGCGCGGCCGCTGTAAAAGCAGCATCGGTCGCGGCGGCAGCTTCAGCATTGACGGATTTGCTTTGGGCGATCCAGCATATCAGAAGGCCATAGAAGGCCTTAGCCACAGTATCGGCGGCGGCATAGCCGATCTGCGTAGCGATGACGGCAGTGGATCCAGCAGGAAACAAGGTCGGCAAGAGGTATAGAACCGGATAGACTGACCAAGTCACCACCGTCACGAGGCGAGCGATCGAGATCAGCCGCCTTGCCTCCGTCGGCTCAGCACGTATTGCAGCGGACATCCTGCCATACAACTGCTGGATGATGATGAGAAACGGCACCATTGCGGCGATCCACCAAGTCCACTTCGTCGTCATGGTAGTCGCAATCTGTCCGGGGTAGCCGAGCACGATCATTTCAACGGCAAGCAGCCCCAGGATGGTGCTCCGCGTCCGGGCCTGACGCAGCGGCAGGTCAAGCACCAGCACCAGCGCAATCAGGAGCATCGGCACGGTCAGTAGCCAATCGGCGTATCGATAGATGTCGTCGTATGGGACGCCTGTCTGGACAACGGCGCTGTTGACCACTTGGAAGGCCTCGCGCCAGCTCAGGAGAAGGCGCAGGTAGTTGCAGGTTGCCGCGACGGAAACCATACCCAGGAGGGTTATTGCAGTCCGATACCTGGGAAGAACCTCCTGTCGCTTCAGGAAAAAGTAGATAGCCGAGATAGTGGTTGCCGTCATGGTGAATGAGAACACATTCACAACCATCTGGTATTGTGTGTAGCTCAGTCCTATGTCGCTCACCTGTTAAGCCCCTTCCAGTCCAGACTCCGCAAGCCCGATATTGGGCACACGTTATCACGCTGAAAATTATATCGATCCCATAGAAATCAACGCAAACAAAATATAAAAAAGAACGAGATTTCTTCACAATCTAATAGTCAGGCGGATATGCTGCGCAAGTTCTTTCCTACATCTGTCTACTTATCATTATGGTAGCCGCTTTCGTTTTAGGTATGGGCACTGTGCAGTGGCTTGATATGCTCTGCGCCAGAACGCCCAGGCGATGACTTGGGCGGGCTGCCACCGCACAACGCTCGCACCTAAAACTAGAGCGACTGCTGTAATGTTATGGTTCAGCTCAGCAAAGGGCAGGGATTGACCGGAATTGCAAATATTACGTTCCCAGCATAATACTTCAGAAACGAGGAGTCCACCGCCATGCTTCACCAACTTGCCCCCAACCGCAGCATCACCGAGGCGCTACTGATCGTCATCGCGCACAGCACGGAGCCGATGGCGCTGTCTGACCCACATCTGCCCGACCATCCCATCATCGCCGTGAACTCGGCGTTCGAAACCATGACCGGATATTCGGCTGCCGAGATCGTCGGACGCAACTGCCGGATGCTGCAAGGGCCGGAAACGGATCCGGAGACTACGCGCACACTTCGACGGATTATCGCGGCAGGCGACGGCTGCGTCGAGTGGATCGTGAACCACCGCAAGGACGGCACTGCATTCTGTAACCTGCTGTTCATGTCGCCGGTGCGGGACGGGCAGGGTCGGATCATCCATTACTTAGCCAACCAGCACGACACCGCCAAGGGGCTGCCGGACCGGCTGTCAAAGGTGAACTTCGGCCAGGCGCACATGCCGGCGGCGATCGTGACGGAGTTCCAGCGGCTGGTGCACGAGATCGCCGCTACCGTCGGGGATGGCCCCGGTCATGCCCGAAAGTTGGAGACGGTCATGGCTGTGGCGCGGCGGTTGGCGGAGGTGAGCACTGCTCTGACGCCAGGGACGGCTTAGCTCGACTTTGGCCTTTTCAGGCTGGGTAGCACGCGGCTTCGGTGAGGCTGTCGAGGAGTGCGCGCGGGATTGTTGC
>CAXTOB010000559.1:0-4448 GCA_964245505.1 uncultured Acetobacteraceae bacterium
CCCTCACCCCAACCCTCTCCCGGGGGGAGAGGGAGAAGTGCTGGCCAGTTCCTGTGGCGGCACGTGCGGTCACTCCGCCGCCTCCGCCGTGTCTTCGACCAGAACCTCGTCGGGTTCCACCACGACCAGCGTGCCTGCCGCTGGGTCCACTTGCGGCACGCAGGCGCGGGTGAAGGGGATCAGCAGCGGCGCATTGCCGGGCCGCTCGATCTCGAGGCTGGCACCCGCGCCGTAGTCATGGACGATCACAACCCGGCCGATGGGCACGCCGGCCGGGTCTAGCGCCGCCATGCCCACGAGGTCGGTGAGGTAGAACTCATCCTCCTCCGGTTGCGGCAGGCGGTCACGGTCCATCCAGAGCTTGGTGTTCACCATCCGCTCCGCCGCCGACCGGTCGGGGAGCGCCTGCCCCGCCGCGTCGCGCAGCTCCGCCACGCCAGATGCGCGCCAGGCGAGTGTCCACTGTCTGCCGCCATCGTCCAGCAGGGGACCATAGCCGGCCAGGTCCACCGGATCGGTGGTGTAACTGTGGACGTGCACCAGCCCCCGCACCCCGTGCGGACGGCCGACTACGCCCATGAGAATGCGGCGGTCGGGCATCTCAGGCCAGCAACGCCCCAGCCCAAGACGCGCGTGCGCCCCAGGCAGCGGCAAGATCGGACGGCAGCAGCATGGTTAGGCGGCGGCCTTTGCCGCGCGATCCTGCGCCTTCTTCTTCGGCGCGGACTGGATCGGCTGCTCGCGGTAGGTCGGCATCGGCGCCAGGCCGGCGTGGCCGAGGAACTTGGCGACGCGCTCGGTCGGCAGGGCGCCCTCCTTCAGCCAATGCTGGATGCGCTCGGATTGCAGGCGGATACGCTCCTCGTGCTCGGCGGGGAGCATCGGGTTGTAGCTGCCGACCTTCTCCAGGAAGCGGCCGTCGCGGGGGCTGCGGCTGTCGGCGACGACGATATGGTAATACGGGCGCTTCTTGGCGCCAGCGCGGGAAAGGCGGATCTTCAGGGACATTGTTGGTTCCTTGGGTGTGAATGGGTTGGGTGGGGAGCTTGCGGCTTCCCTCATCCCGGCCCTCTCCCGGGGGAGAGGGAGACGAAAATCAGTGGCGGCGGATTTGCTGGTGGGGTTTGGGCATCAGGGCGCCCATGCCGCCGCGCATCATGCCTTTCTGGCCCATCTTGGTCATGCGCTTCATCATGGTGCTCATGTCGTCGAACTGCTTGAGCAGGCGGTTGACCTCTTGCACCGTTGCCCCTGACCCGGCGGCGATGCGCTTCTTGCGGCTCGCCTTGATGATGTCCGGCGTCTTCCGTTCCGCCTTGGTCATGGAGGAAATGATGGCGGCCTGGCGCTTCAGGATGCCGGTGTCGAGGTTGGCGTCCTTGAGTTGGTCCTTGATCTTGGCGGCGCCGGGCAGCATGCCCAGGATGCCCTGCAGGCTGCCCATCTTGGTGATCTGCTTGAGCTGGCTAGCGTAGTCGTCCAGGTCGAAGGTGCCGCGGGCCATCTTCTTGGCCAGGCGCTCGGCGTCCTCCTGCTCGATATTCTCGCTGGCACGCTCCACCAGGCCGACAATGTCGCCCATGCCCAGGATGCGGCTGGCTACGCGCTCCGGGTGGAAGTCCTCCAGCGCGTCCAGCTTCTCGCCGGAGCCGGTCAGCTTGATCGGCGCGCCAGTGATCTGGCGCATCGACAGCGCGGCGCCGCCGCGGGCGTCGCCGTCCATGCGGGTCATGACGATGCCGGTGACGCCCAGGGCCTCGTTGAAGGCGCGGGCGGTGTTGACCGCATCCTGGCCGGTCATGGCATCCACCACCAGCAGCGTCTCCACCGGGCTGGTGGCGTCGCGGATGGCGCGGACCTCGTCCATCAGGGCGGCGTCTATGCTCAGGCGCCCGGCGGTGTCGAGGATGACGATGTCGAATACCTCGCGCCGGCCCACATCCATCGCGCGCCGGGCAATCTCCACGGGCGTCTGCCCCGCGATGATCGGCAGGGACGTGACGCCGGCCTGCTGCGCGAGCTGCTGCAACTGGAGCTGCGCCGCCGGGCGCTGGGTGTCCAGGCTGGCGAGCAGGACCCGCTTGCGGTCGCGTTTCGAGAGCCGCAGCGCCAGCTTGCCCGACGTCGTGGTCTTGCCGGAGCCTTGCAGTCCCACCATCAGCAGCGGGATCGGCGCCGGGGCATCCAGGTTGAGCGGCACGGCGCCGGCGCCGCCCAGCGCCTCGATGAGAACGTCGTTGACGATCTTGATGACGAGTTGGCCGGGGCTGACGCTGTCCAGTACCTCGGCACCCAGGGCACGGTCGCGGACAGCGCCGATGAAGGTCTTGACGACGGGTAATGCGACGTCGGCCTCAAGCAGGGCCAGGCGGACTTCCCGCAGGGCGTCGGCGACGTCGGCCTCGTTCAGCGCCCCGCGGGCACGGAGGCGGTCGAAGACGCCGGACAGCTTGCCCGACAGCGTGTCGAACATCGGATCACCCCAAACGGTAAGGCGCCGCTGCGCGAGCCTTCGCGGAGCGGCGTCATGGTCAAGGGCGGGGTATGGCGGTGTGGGGAGTTGGAGTCAAGGATTTGGCAGGGAGTCTGCTGGACCTAGCTAAGGCTTCAGCTGCATCCGGCAGGGCGGGCGCCCCGCCGTCAACTGTCCAGCGCCATCTGAAACAGCGTGCCGAGCACAGGGGCAAAGCGCCGGTCGGTCCGGACGCGGACTGCCAAGTCCTGAGTAATGGCACTGCGTCCGGCACGGTCCAGGCGCTGCGAAAGGATATTCAGCCGGGCACGCTGCTCGTTGATCGGACGGGTCGCTTGGTCGCTCAGCAGCCGGTCGCGAGCGGCCTGAGCGCTCCGTGGGGTGGAGCCGGGTAATCTCATATGCACTTCCTACCGCGGGCAGGGGCGGTCTGCACGCGGTTTGAGCGGCTGACTTCCATGGCCGTCGAAGTAGTTGTCCGGCTGTGACGTGGCGGGCGACACTCCGCCACTGTGCGGACGTGCGACGCTCACTCCACCTAATTCTCCACATTCAGGCCCCGGATGCGCCCAAACTCGCCCACGTTCGCCGTGACAACGGTTGCGCACAGCGTAAGGGCATGGGCGGCGATCAGCAGGTCGTTCGATCCGATCGGGCGGCCTGCCGCCTCCAACTCGGCCCGGAGATTGCCATATACCTCGTCGGCCGGCACGTCGAAGGATAACACCGGCACCTCGGATAGGAACTCCTCTACCTTGCGCCGGAGTTGCGGCGAACCTTTTTTGGCGGAGCTATAACGCAATTCTGCCGCTACGATAACGCTGACGCACACCGCATTGCCCTCGGCTCTGGCGCGTTGGGCCGCTCGCCCGGTGGGATTTCGGATAAGGTCGCTTACGACGTTTGTATCCAGCATGTAGCGAACGGTCAGAAGATGTTCCTCGGCGCTGGCGGTGGGTCGGTGATCTCGGGGAGGTCCTCGTCCAAGGGTTCCCAGCTATCCAGGAGAGCGGCTAAACCCCGCTTGCGCAGCGGCTCAATGATGAGGCGGTCGCCATCACGGCTGATAAGGGCCTCGTTACCCGGCAACTCGAACTCGACGGGAATGCGGATGGCTTGACTGCGGTTGTTGCGAAACAGCCGGACTTGGCGCGGGGAGAAATCAGGGTTGGTCACGACTTAGCCCTATCGTGTATATCCCATTGGCATATGCTGGAGCTGATAAGGTCGCAAGCCTATACTGCATCTGCTTCTGACTTGCTTGCAGCTACCAGCCACCACGGCCTTGGGAGTATGAGCGCATTGCGCAGGCAGTCTCCGGTCCGCCCGGCAGTCTGCCTATAGTAGCGGCTTCGCGGACACCAGCCGCACGACGCGCTTGGCATACCGATCCAGCACTGCGACATTATAGGCGCAGCCGTAGTTGCCATTTGTGCCCATTTAATCCCAAGTAGTCACGTTGACCAGGTTCTCCAGTTCGGCCGCGGAGTCCTTATCCTGGGAGTGAGATAATCCAATCCGCTTCGCTGTCGCACAGCGAGAAGTTGCCCGGGATCAAGTTCAAAAACCAGCCGCACCATTTTCACCGCTAAAGGCCGGCCCGGCGCCCAACATCGCCTGAGATCAGCAGCGTCACCGCGCAAACCCATCTCACCCTACCTCCCGCGCCCGCCGCGCCTCGTACGCCTTCAAATGCAGGTAAGCGGTCCGCAGCAGCCGCGTGCCCTCGTCCGAACCGCGGCCGATCAGGTCGCCGACGATGTGCTCCGCCTCGATCCGCCCTCCGCGCTCGATGTCCCGCAGCATGGAGGCGGTGAACGTGGACCCCGGCGCCGCGATGGCGCCGCGCATCCGTTCGACGAACGCCTGCCGCGGCGGATACCCGCCAGCGGCGGCGATGGCCGCGGCCTCGTCGAACAGCCCATGCGCGAACCAGGTCCCGCCAGCCGCCACCACGTCCCCCACCGCCGCACGC
>CAXTOB010000560.1:0-4439 GCA_964245505.1 uncultured Acetobacteraceae bacterium
CCTGTACCCGGCCTGACGATGGCCGGGTCTCGAAATTGCTGCGAAACTGCTATCCTTCCGCTATGTGCGGCCGCTTTGCCTCTTACCTACCGCCCGATGCCATTCGTGCTCTGTTCCGCAGCGCCGGTCCGCTGCCGAACCTCGCTCCGTCTTGGAACGTCGCGCCGTCCCAGGCCGCGATGGTGGTGCGTCGCCATCCTGAAACTGGTGAGCGGCACTTGGATTTACTGCGCTGGGGTCTCGTGCCGCACTTCACTAAGGACTTGAGAGCAGCCCGCAAACCGATCAATGCCCGGTCGGAAACGGCGGCCGGCTCGGGTATGTTTCGTGGTGCGTTGGCGGCACGGCGGGCGATTGTGCCTTGCTGTGCCTTCTATGAATGGAGGGCCTTGCCCGATGGCAAGCAGCCCTACGCCATCGCCAGGCGGGATGGCGCCCCCCTGGCCTTTGCCGGCCTCTGGGAAGGCTGGCGCTCTCCGGACGGAGAGACGCTTCGCACCTTCACCATCATGACGACGGCCGCAAATAGCTTTATGTCCGCCCTGCACGAGAGGATGCCGGTCGTGTTGCAGGAGGCAGATTGGCCGCTGTGGCTGGGAGAGACGGACGGGGATCATGCGGCTCTGCTCCGCCCGGCAGATGACGACGTCCTGAGGCTGTGGCCCGTCAGCAAGTCGGTGAACAGCGTGCGTAACAACGGCGCCGAGCTGCTGGATCGCGTGGATGATGCCCATGCACCGCCACCAAGCAATGCTCCGGCTGGAGAGAACCCGGCCTGACCAACAAACGGATTGATCGAGCATTCTCGTGGGACCCTCGATGACGTAGCTCGCAATTGGCCGGGACACGGTTGAGTTGAACTGAGGGATGCAGCTTTGCCATGGCGATCTACCATTTCAACATCTCGGTCATAAAGCGGCCGGAAGGTCGGAGCGTCGTTGCGCGGCAGCATGGCAGCGGGGAATTGACCTTCCAGACGAACATCTCGGCCGGCTCCATAAGTTCGCGAAACGTGGGCCAGGCGTATGGAGCGACGTGTTGCTACCTCAAGGCGCCGACCCTTCCTGGCGTGATCCAGCTACGCTGTGGAACGCGGTCGAGAAGCAGGAGAAACGCAAGGACGCGCAGCTTGCACGCCGTTTCCAGGTCGCGCTTCCAGCGGAGCTATCCTTGGAGCAGAACCTCAGTCTGATCAGCTCGTTTATCCATAAGTCACTGGTGAGGGCCGGCATGGTTACCGACGTGACGGTTCGACTGACGAAGGCAGATGGTTCCGCTCATCCCTTTGCAACAGTTCTCGCAACGATGCGGTGCATCGTGTGTGTCAGCGGCATTCCCTGGTTTGGCAACAAGGTGACCGTGTGGAACGATCGGCGTACGCTTGCCAGGTGGCGTGAGGAATGGCGCGATGAGGTGAACGCGGCGCTTGCGAGTGCAGGGCACGCAGCTCGCGTCGACCATCGGTCGATGTCTGCCCAGGAAATCCCTCTCGAACCGCAAATCCATGTCGGGGTTGTTGCCAAGCGTCGCCATGAACGCGGATTGCCCTCTGAACGTGTGCTTGAGAACGAGGAAATCCGACGGACCCGCAATGTGTCGCCGCCGGATCATGCCTCCGAAAGCGCCAGCCAAGACCACCAAGCTTGACGCGCGAATGGCCGTGCCGTGACAGCTACCAGGCCGTAGCCACGAGCATTTCGTCCAGGTTGGTGGTGTAGCGCGGCGACAATCTCTCATGGCGTGTGCTCCAGCCCCGTTTGATCCCCGTCGCAAGTGGCCGGAGAGTTCCCCGGCCGTAGCGGGCATTCACAGTATCAAGCGCCTGCATGACCTTTGCCGACCTGGCCGGGTCTCGCGTGGCGAACAGCATTCGCGGTTGTTCGGACATCGGCACCAAGTCATCGAGGATGACGCCGGCCTTGAAGTAGCGCAGGCCCTGACGCCAGAGTGGACGCAGCATGCGCACCGCCTCCCCGATCAGCGCCATGCTATCAGAGGTTGGTTCGATTCGGGCGCTGCGTTGCCCGGAGTGCCACACTTCGTCCGGCTTGTGCGGGTTGGTCTGCAAGAACACTGCCATGTAGCACGCCTGAAGCCCTTCGCCTCGTAGCTTCTCGCCAGCGCGCGCCGCATAGGCAGACACCGCCTCCGCATCTCCTGCCAGGTCGTGACAGCATGGCCGAAGCTGCGCGTCACCGCGATCCCCTTCCGGGTAGGTGCCATCAACGAAAGCGGCAAGCAGGACACGCCGCGCAGTTCCGCCTGGATTCTGGCGCCGACGACGGTGAGCATCTCCCGAACCATCTTCGCGTCCATCGCCACGAAGTCGGCGATCGTGTTGACGCCGGCCTTGGTTAGCTTCTCCGCAGTCCGGACTCCAATTCCCCAGACATCCGCCGCGGGCAAGCAGGCGTAGTAGGCCGCCCTCACCTCCGGGCTGGTCAGATCGCATAAGCCTTGTAACTCCGGTGTGCTCTTCGCGATCCTGTTGCCAGCCTTCGCGATCGTCTTGGTTGGCCCCCAGCCGATGCAGGTCGGCACCTTGGTAATCCGGAGGACGTCAGCACGGATTTGGCGGCAGCGCTCATAAAGGTTGCCCGGAAGATTATCCAAGTCGAGGAACATTTCATCTATGCTATATGGCTCCACGCGTGGGACGCGTTCTGCCAGCACTTGGTAGACTCTGCGAGATACGTCCCCGTAAAGGGCATAGTTGCTTGAATACCATTCTACGCCCGCCAGTTCCTGCTTACGTCTGATGAGGTGCCAGGGGTCGCCCATCTTCACGCCAAGTGCTTTTGCGGCCGAGGAGCGAGCAATGGCGCAGCCATCGTTGTTCGACAGCACCACGACTGGCTTGCCGCTCAGTCTGGGGTCAAAGGCCGCCTCGCACGAACAGTAAAAGCTATTCCCGTCGATCAGCCCGAAGGTGCGTATGGCTCAAACCTCGGTTCGCACGAGCGCAGCGACCACAGCCCAAATCTCCGCCTCATCAGCGACCAGCATTGGCTTTCGATCTGCACCGGACGGACGAAGCCACCACTGCCCTCCCCGGTATGCGAGCTGGCAAACAAGAACGTCGCCATGGATCATGGCGATGACGACACGTCCCGCTTTGGGCGACGCGGCAGCGTCGGCAATCAGGATGTCGCCGTGTTGGATGCCCCGTTCCGCCAGGGCATCTCCCTTGACCCGGACGGGGTAGCGATGGGGCCGGCGGAGATCGAGAACCTCGGACAGGTCAATCGGACCCTCCAGGCTGTCGCCCGCGGGACTGACAAAGCCCGTGGTGTTGCCGCCGTCGTATTCGCGTTTCATGCTTGCAGGCGGCTGCAGTCAGTCGCCCATGCTTCCCGCATGCCCTTCGACCGGCGCGCGTCTTCAAAGTCAAATATTCCTATGCCCCACTTCATACCATATAGGAACATAACCGGAACCTCGGTGTCCAGTCGGGAGGTGTCACACTTCCTGCGAGCCACACATCTAAGTTAGCTGATGCCTGATAAGCGGGCTTTATCATTATGGGATCATGCGGCGGTCTAGACTCTGTCATGATAATGTCTTTATCATGAGCAGATCATGGGCGTCTTGCTACGGTTGCTCAAGCCTATGACAAAACAGCGGTAAGAATCAGGGATGAAAGCGTCAGGTGCCGGCGCAACGGTGTGATCTTATAGCCGAAGCCGGACCAGCAAGGTAAAATGCCCCGCTTTCGAATGTCAGGGATTTCTTCCGGTTACGAGTTACGAGGAATGGAGTAGCCTTCCCGCGTGACCCCGACCGCCTTCATCGCCAAGTGGCGCGCGAACGCCAGAAATGAGCGTGCTGCCGCCCAGGAGCATTTCCTGGACCTTTGCGCGCTGCTGGACGAACCAACCCCCAACTCGGACCCGACGGGGGCCGCCTACGCTTTCGAGAAAGGCGCCACCAAGGCCAGCGGCGGCGAGGGCTGGGCCGACGTGTGGCGGCGCGGACGGTTCGCGTGGGAGTACAAGGGCAAGCACAAGGATTTGGATGCGGCGCACCGGCAGCTCCTCCAATACGCGGGGGCGCTGGAGAACCCGCCGTTGCTGGTCACGTCCGATATCGAGCGCATCACCATCCGGACCAACTGGACCAACGCCGTGTCGGAACGGCATGAGGTCAGGCTGGAGGAGATCGCCAATCCCGTTCGGCTTGGCGTGCTCAAATCGGTGTTCGCCGACCCGGAGCGGCTGCGGCCCGGCACGACCCGGGCGGCGCTGACGGCCAAGGCCGCAGCGGAGTTCGCCGAGCTGGCGGGACGGCTGCGAAGCCGGGGTAATCACCCGCAGGTGGTGGCCCATTTCGTCAACCGGCTGGTGTTCTGCCTGTTTGCCGACGACGTGGGCCTGCTGCCGGCCGGGCTGTTCGAGCGGATGCTGGACGCGGCACGCAAACGGCCGGCGCAGTTCCAGGGC
>CAXTOB010000561.1:0-4419 GCA_964245505.1 uncultured Acetobacteraceae bacterium
GCGCCTTGTCCAGCAGGTAGTCCTCCAGCGCCGCATCATTCTTCAGGTAGCGCTCGTCGTTGCCCCGCTTGGCGCGATACAGCGGGGGCTGGGCGATATACAGGTGACCCCGCTCGATCAGCTCCGGCATCTGGCGGAAGAAGAACGTCAGCAGCAGCGTGCGGATGTGGCTGCCGTCCACGTCCGCGTCCGTCATGATGTTGATGCGGTGATAGCGTAGCTTGTTCACGTCGAAGCCGCCCTGCTCCGGCTCGCCACGGCCAATGCCGGTGCCGAGGGCGGTAATCAGGGTGCCGATTTCGGCGCTGCCCAGCATCCGGTCGAACCTGGCCCGCTCCACGTTCAGGATCTTGCCTTTCAGCGGCAGGATCGCCTGGAACTTGCGGTCGCGGCCCTGCTTGGCCGAACCGCCGGCGCTGTCGCCCTCGACGATGAAGATTTCGGACTTGGCAGGGTCGCGCTCTTGGCAGTCCGCCAGCTTACCCGGCAGGCTGCTCACGTCCAGCACGCCTTTGCGCCGGGTCAGCTCCCGCGCCTTGCGGGCGGCCTCACGCGCCGAGGCAGCGTCCATCACCTTCTGGATGATGGACTTGGCCTCCTTCGGATGAGTTTCGAACCAGTGAGACACCGTGTCGGCAACGGCAGCCTGCACAACCGGCTGCACCTCGCTGCTGACCAGCTTGTCCTTGGTCTGGCTGCTGAACTTGGGGTCGGGGACTTTCACCGACAGCACGGCGGTCATGCCCTCGCGCATGTCGTCGCCGACCAGGTCCAGCTTGTCCTTCTTGCCCATCCCTTCGGCATACTTCGTCACCACCCGGGTCAGCGCCTGGCGGAAGCCCGCCAGGTGGGTGCCGCCGTCGCGCTGCGGAATGTTGTTGGTGAAGCACAGCATCGTCTCATGGAAAGAGTCGTTCCAGGTCAGCGCGAATTCGACGCGGATGCCGACCTGGCTTTCCTCAGTGGTGACACTGATGGGCTGGGCCACCACGGCGGTCTTGCTGCGGTCCAGCCAGGCGACGAAGGCCACCAGGCCGCCATCATACTTGAACTGGGTTTCCTGCGCCGGCGCATGGCGCTCGTCACGCAGCGTGATGGACAGGCCGCTGTTCAGGAACGCCAGCTCGCGCAGGCGCCGTTCCAGGATGGAATAGTCGAACTCCACCTTGGTGAAGGTGCCCTTGCTGGGCTTGAAAATGACCTCGGTGCCGCCCGGCTGGTCGCTGGGGCCAATCACCCGCAGCGGCTCCGTGGTGTCGCCGTGCTCGAAGCGGATGAAGTGCTCCAGCCCGTTGCGCCAGATCCGGACTTCCATCCATTCGGACAGGGCGTTGACGACGGCCGCGCCGACGCCGTGCAGGCCGCCGGACACCTTGTAGCTGTTCTGGTTGAACTTGCCGCCTGCGTGCAGCCGGGTCAGCACGACCTCTGCGGCGCTGACGCCTTCTTCGAGGTGCATGTCGGTCGGGATGCCGCGGCCGTCGTCGCGCACGGTCACGCTGCCATCGCCGTTCAGCGTCAGCGAGCAGGTCGTGGCATAGCCGGCCTGCGCCTCGTCCACGGCGTTGTCGATGATCTCGAACGCCATGTGGTGCAGGCCGGAGCCGTCGTCGGTGTCGCCGATATACATGCCGGGACGCTTGCGGACCGCGTCCAGGCCCTTCAGGACGGAGATGGAGGCAGCGTCATAAGCGTCAGGCAGGTGGGCTTCGTGCTCAGGCTGCGGCGCAGCGTTTTCGGACATGCAGGCGGGTGACCTCGGTGGGGGGTGATTCTGCATGCAATATAGGTAGTTTCGCTGGAGAAAGACAGTGCAGGACGCTCTTGGCCCGCTGGCGTCCCCTGGGAAGGAGATGGTGTTTGCCAACAGCCGCGATCCCGGTTTACCCGGCAGAACTGGTCGCGGTCCTGATCGCCGTCACGGCGGGACAGCCGCGCATCCTGACGGTCCAGGCCGGACGCGCGCTGCCGTCCGGACCGTTCGAACTCGGTCATAGGTCGCTGCAATCCAGCCTGCGCGCCTGGGTGGAGCAGCAGACCCACCATCCCCTGGGGTATGTAGAGCAGCTCTACACCTTTGCCGACCGCGGCGGGGCTGGGATGGATGCGACCCCCCACGCGATCTCGATCAGCTACCTCGCCTTGACGCAGGAAGGGCGGGCATCGGGCGGCTACGATGCGGGTTGGCAGGGCTGGTACGACTACTTCCCGTGGGAGGACCAGCGGACCGGGCCGTCGCCGGTTATTTCCGACCTGGCGGCGGGCCTGCGGGACTGGGCCGGCGCCGCGCGTGACCCGGCCGCATCAAGCGACCGGTGGCAGCGCGCCGCCATCACCTTCGGCCTCGATGGCCGCGAGTGGAACGAGGAGATGGTGCTGCAACGCTACGAACTGCTCTACGAAGCCGGCCTGGTGCCCGAAGCACCGCAGCCGCAGGCCCAACTCGCTCCCGGACGGTCGATGGCGCTCGACCACCGCCGCATCGCCGCCACCGGCATCGCCCGCCTGCGCGCCAAGATCAAGTATCGCCCCGTCGTCTTTGAGCTGCTGCCGCCGGAGTTCACCCTGCTGCAACTGCAGCGGACCGTCGAGGGCATCGCCGGGCGCCTGCTCCACAAGCAGAACTTCCGCCGGCTGATCGAACAGCAGGACCTGGTCGAGGATACCGGCGCCATCTCGTCCGGCACCGGCGGGCGCCCGGCAAAGCTGTTCCGCTTCCGCCGGGAAATCCTGTCCGAACGCGCCGTCACCGGGACCAAGCTGCCGCTGACACGTCCTTGACACCTATAATGCTCATACCCAGCATAACTAGTAGTGCTCTTGGGGAGTATATCATGGGTGCCGCATCAGCCGTCCTGTCTCGTACCGACGCACTCTACGACCGGGTGAAACGTGTGGTGATGCCCGCGGAATGGCCCAGCTTCGCAGAGGAGATCGAGGCGATCCTGGCGCTCAAGCAGGAGCGGAACGCGGTCATCCTCGCCCACACCTATCAAACGCCGGAAATCTACCACTGCGTCGCCGATGTCGTGGGCGACAGCCTGGCGCTGGCGCGCAAGGCGATGACGGTCGAGGCCGATGTGATCGTGATGGCCGGCGTGCACTTCATGGCCGAAACGGCAAAGCTGCTGAATCCCAGCAGGACCGTGCTGATCCCGGACCAAAGGGCTGGATGCTCGCTGGCTGACTCCATCACTCCGGCGGACGTCCGCCTCCTGCGCCAGCGCCACCCTGGCGTGCCCATCGTCACCTACGTCAACACCTCCGCGGCAGTGAAGGCAGAGTCCGACATCTGCTGCACCTCGGGCAATGCCCGGGAGGTGGTGGAGTCGCTCGGCGCCCCCGAGGTCATCATGCTGCCAGACGAATACCTGGCCCAGAACGTCGCCCGCGAGACCGGGGTGCGCATCATCAGTTGGGCCGGCCACTGTGAAGTCCACGAGCGGTTCACTCCGGCAGATATCCAGCAGGTGCGGGACGGGCATCCCGGCGTCGTGGTGCTCGCCCATCCCGAGTGCCCGCCGGACGTGGTGGCCGCCGCCGATTTCGCCGGGTCCACCGCCGCCATGTCGGACTACGTCGGGCGCCGGCAGCCGCCGCGCGTGCTGCTGCTGACGGAATGCTCGATGAGCGACAACGTCGCCGTCCACCATCCAAACATCGAGTTCGTGCGCCCCTGCAACCTTTGCCCGCACATGAAGCGCATCACGCTGGCCAACATCCGGCAGTCCCTGCAGGAGATGCGGCACGAGGTGGTGATTGACCCGGCGGTGGCCACCCGTGCCCGCCGGGCCGTCGAGCGCATGCTGGAGGTTTGACCATGGATGCCCCGATGGAAACGATGGTGGCGGCCCTGTCCCCTCTGCCCCGCGTGATGCTGGAACCGCTGGTGCGCGCGGCCTTGCTGGAGGACCTAGGCCGGGCAGGGGACCTGACCACGGACGCTATTGTGCCGGCTGGCCGCTGGGCGGAGACGGCGCTTGCCGCCCGTCAGCCGGGAGTGATCGCGGGGCTGGACCTGGCGGCGCTGGCCTTCCAGTTGATCGAGCCTGGCATCAGCGTCGCCATCAGCAAGCCGGATGGCAGCCAGGTATCGCCTGGTGACGTGATCGCCACCATACGCGGTCCGGCGCGGGGGATGCTGACTGCTGAACGGACGGCGCTAAATTTCCTGTGCCACTTGAGCGGCGTCGCCACGGTCACGGCCTCAATTGCCGCCGCCATCAGGGGCTACGGGACCCGAGTCACGTGTACCCGCAAGACAACCCCAGGGCTGCGGGCCGTAGAGAAGTATGCGGTGCGGGCCGGCGGCGGCAGCAACCACCGCTTCGGCCTCGATGATGCGGTTCTCATCAAGGACAATCACGTCGCCATCGCCGGCGGCATCCGCGAAGCCGTGGGGCGGGCGCGGCGCGGCGT
>CAXTOB010000562.1:0-4418 GCA_964245505.1 uncultured Acetobacteraceae bacterium
CTGTCATTGCGAGGGGTGCGGCGGCGCGGCGATCCAGGGGTGGGCAGGGCCGGGCTTGTGGCCCCTGGATTGGCGCGCCGCAAGCGGCTCGTAATGACGGTGTCCGGCGGCTGGCTTGGGTTGGGCGTGGTTGGCGTGAGGCGTCCTAGGTGCGGCCGTAGGTGTCCTCGATGCGGACGATGTCGTCCTCCCCGAGGTAGCTGCCGGATTGCACTTCGATCAAGGTGAGCGGGATGCGGCCGGGGTTGGCGAGGCGGTGGGTGCAGCCGAGCGGCAGATAGATGCTCTCGTTCTCGCGGACGAGGACCTCGTCGGCGTCGCGGGTCACGAGGGCGATGCCGCTGACGACGACCCAGTGCTCGG
The DNA here is from genome assembly GCA_964245505.1 of uncultured Acetobacteraceae bacterium. Taxonomy (GTDB): domain Bacteria; phylum Pseudomonadota; class Alphaproteobacteria; order Acetobacterales; family Acetobacteraceae; genus DASWOJ01. The sequence continues at coordinate 364 of CAXTOB010000562.1, forward strand.
CGCGGTGGTAGTGGCGCTGCAGGGACAGCTTTTCGCCGGGCGTCACGACGATGCGCTTGACCTGGAAGCGGTCGCTGTGGATCAGGCTCTCGTAGAAGCCCCAGGGGCGGTAAACGCGGTTGTGCGCCACGGCCTCGTGCCGGCCGGCGGCGCGCAGGCGGGTGACGACCTTTTTCACGTCCTGGGCGCGGTCGCGGTGCATAGCGAGCACTGCGTCCTCGGTCACTACGACGATGACGTCCTGCAGGCCGACGACGGCGGTTAGGATGCCGTCGCTGCGGGCGTAGCAGTTTGCCGATCCCTCCAGCAGCACGTCGCCGACGGTTGCATTGCCGGCGCTGTCTTTCGGGGACTGCTCCCATAGCGCGTCCCAGCTTCCGACGTCGGACCAGCCGAGGTCGGCGGGGATCACGGCGGCGAGCTTGGTGCGCTCGGCCACGGCGTAGTCGAGGCTGATGTCGGGGCAGGCGGCGAAGGCGGCGGCGTCGAGCCGGATGAAGTCGAGGTCGCGGGTGCGGCCCTCCACGGCCCGGCGGACGGCGGCCAGTACGTCGGGGGCGTAGCGCTCCATCTCGGCCAGCAGGGTGCTGGCGGTGAAGACGAACATGCCGCTGTTCCATAGGTGGTGCTTGCCGGCGACCAGGGTCTGGGCGGTGGCGGCGTCCGGCTTTTCGACGAAGTGGAGGAGGGCGTGGACGCCGGGGGCGTCGGCAAGCTCCGGCCCGACTTCGAGGTAGCCGTAGGCGGTTTCGGCCCGGTGCGGCTGCATGCCGAAGGTGACGATGCGGCCCTGGCGGGCGGCGGTGGCGGCGAGCTGCAGGGCGGCGTGGAGGGCTTCGGTGCGCTGGATCGCGGCGTCGGCGGCCATCATCCACAGCACGGCGTCGGCGTTGTGGTCGGCGACGAGCATGGCGGCGGCGGCGATGGCGGGGGCGGAGTTGCGGCCCACCGGTTCCAGGACAATCTGGGCGTCGGTGATGCCGGCGGCGCGCATCTGCTCGGCGATGAGGAAGCGGTGCTCGTGGTTGCAGACGACGACCGGGGGGGCGAAGCCGGGGCCAACGCCGCGGAGCGCGCATTCCTGCAGCATGGAGCGGTCGGACACGAGGGGCCAGAGCTGCTTGGGGAAGCTTTCGCGCGAGACCGGCCAGAGGCGGCTGCCGGTGCCGCCGGATAGGATGACCGGGACGATGGTGGATTGGGACACTGGGCGGGCCGCGGTGGCCAGGGAGGTCATATGGGTCATCGCATCCTTGGAGCCGGGTTGGCCTGGGGTGGCGGGCTTGGGTAGGGGTTTATTTTGGGCCGGTATAGGTGGGGGTGGCGCCGGGTGTCTAGGCGGTGCGCGAGTGAAGCGAAACGATTTTTAGGCGGATGTGATGTTCAGGGTGCCGCAAAGGGCGGCATCTTCAGTGCGGGAAGTAATGATTTAGCGGGCGATCACCGCCGCGTCCGGCGATGCGGCCGGGTTAGTTCGGGCTTAAATCCAATCGCTCGTCGCCAGGATCGGAAGGCCGGTCCGGCGCGCGCGCGAGCAGGTTATGCAGGTCCTGCGGACGCGCATTGCCGGCACGCTGGCGAAAGAAGTCCGCCGCGGTCTCAACGGCGCCGATCTTCTGCGCGACCGCAGATGCGATCCACTGATTGAGCGACACGCCGTCCTCCTTTGCGAGCCTTGCTGCTGCAGTCTTAATCGAATTCGGCAGCTTGAGTGGATAAGTCGCCTTGCTCATTCCCGTATCCTTCTGAGCAGATCGGCTGGGGGTATGACCAACAGGCCAAATGATGGCGCGACGGTAGTGAAGTCGCCCAGGTTATAAGTGACCAGGGCATCGGCCCGGCCGTTTACGGCTGCCTCAGGAACCATCTCATCGTCTGAGTCCGCAAGTTGCAGCCGCCAAGTGAACCGTACGTTGACTGGCTCGAGGGCAGCGGCCAGCGCGGCCAAGATACTATCCACCTCGGCCAAGCTCAGGCCCGTGACGCTGCGCTGTTCGGGTCGTTTTAGCACGTCCTCATACTCCAGGAGCAACGCTGGCGTGGCTAACGGCACAATCTTTCGGGATGCAACCAGTCCCAGCACTGCATTGGACGCGCGGCGCTGGCTACGGAAGGCGGACACCACGACAGAGGCTATCCAGAACCACTCGTCGCATACAGCATAATAAGCACATTCATAAGATTTGTCGAATTATGAGGGTTAGGGAGCGGGTCATTGACGTCGGCTTCGGGTTCTGAGATGCTGGAATGCGTTCTGGATGGTGGCAATTAACACCTGTGCGGCCATATCGCGTGCAAACACAATGGCGCATTGTGGTCATTATTGCTGCGGCCTATACTTGGCTGTGGGCACGGGTCAACGTTGTGGGCCGGGAACCAGGGGGCAATTCTGGTTGATGAGGACGGAGCCGCGCGCCCTCAACTCACTATTGCCAGAATACGGATTGGGTTCTGGTTCAACGAACATGCTTGAGTTGGCAGGCGCGCACGCCGCATGAGTGGTCGGAGGCAAAGTGACACAATCTGATTGGAGGCGGTAAAACGGCGAAATCTAAGCAAACCTGTGGAGGTTTGCGCACAGGAGGAGCGCCAAGTAGGTAGGCTTGCGCGTCCTGGTATGATGGCAGACTATGTGTGTAGTAAGCCGGGCAAGCTTTTACGGAGCGGAAGGGCGATGATATTGAGAAAATATCTGCTTTTTGCCAGGGCGCCGGGATAGCTGAGGAAACTTCGCTGTGCAAACTCAACCGGCTGTGAAACGACCGGGTTGGCGACTAAGTCAACGTGCGCAACGTATTTCGAAACTCTCAAGCGCTTTAATGAGCGTTTCCCACAACCGGCCTGCTTCGCCCGGCCGCTGACGGCGCAGACGCGATGGTTCACGGCTGCACTGACCGGATCCTGTTCAGGGCTTCATCACTACCTTGATGCAGCCGTCCTTCTTGTCGCGGAAGGTCTCATACAGCCCCGGCCCGTCCTCCAGCTTTGCACGGTGGGTGATGACGAAGGATGGGTCGATCTTGCCTTCCTCAATCCACTTCAGCAGCTTGGGCAGGTAATGCTGCACCGGGGTTTGGGCCATCTTGAAGGTCAGGCCGCGGTTGATGGCGCTGCCCATGGGGACCTTGTCCACGAAGCCGCCATAGACGCCGATGACGCTGACGATGCCGAAGTTGCGGGTGTTGTTGATGCACTGGCGCAGGACGTGCGGGCGGTCGGTGCCCAGGAAAGCCGCAACCTTCAGGCGGTCGATCATGCTGTCGAAGCTGGCGGAAGTGTGTGGTTCGGTGCCCACGGCGTCGATGCAGGCGTCGGCGCCGCGTCCGTGGGTGAGTTCCTGGATGCGGTCGTAAACGTCCTCCTGCATGAAGTCGATCGTGATGGCGCCGGCGTCGCGGGCCATCTGCAGGCGTTCCGGCACGGTGTCGATGGCGATCACCCGCTCGGCGCCCAGCAGGAAGGCGCTGCGTATGCTGAACTGGGCGACGGGGCCGCAGCCGAACACGGCGATGGTTTCACCGCCTTTGATCTCGCAGAAGTCGGCGCCCATGTAGCCGGTTGGGAAGATGTCGGACAGGAACAGGGCCTGCTCGTCGCTGATGCCGTTGGGGATGATGGCCGGGCCGACGTCGGCGTAGGGGACGCGCAGGTATTCGGCTTGGCCGCCGGGGATGCCACCTAGGAGGTGGGAGTAGCCGAACAGGGCTGCGGGGGAATGGCCCCAGAGCTTGGAGGCGGCCTCGGCGTTGGGGTTGCTGCGCTCGCAGCCGGAGAAGTAGCCGCGGCTGCAAAAGAAGCATTCGCCGCAGGAGATGGTGAAGGGCACCACCACACGGTCGCCGATCTTGAGTTTCTTGTTGTCGCGGCCGACCTCGACGACTTCGCCCATGGCCTCGTGGCCGATGATGTCGCCCTTTTCCATGGTGGGCATCACGCCGTCGAACAGATGCAGGTCGCTGCCGCAGATGGCGCAGGCCGTCACCTTGATGATGGCGTCGCGACCGTCCTGGATGGTGGGGTCGGGCACGGTGTCGCAACGCATGTCGCCCTTGCCG
>CAXTOB010000563.1:0-4407 GCA_964245505.1 uncultured Acetobacteraceae bacterium
ACGTCGACCGGATCGGGGCCTGGTTCGCCGGACGCCCGCTCGCACCGACCCGAACCTCACGTTTTGCCGCACTCACCGCCTAAAGGACAACTTCGCCAACAGATCAACCGCGCGCGGGGCGCGCACCATCATGGCGAGGAAATGGGGCAGCGCATTGTCGGCCGGCCGGTGGCGCTCCATTTCACCGTTGGTGGTCGTATCGAGGCCGACAGATACTGGATGTTCCAACTCCGTCCGACAGATTGGCCCGCGCTGTTTTCAGGCACCATCCTTTGTCGCCGCCACCCTTGGCGAGCACGATCAGCAGTATCTGACTTTGCCTGCAGCGCAGCGGCCGCCACCCCGTCCACTCATGACAGGTGCTGGCCATGGATGTTTTCCTTGAACGTTGCGCCGGCCTGGATGTCCACCAGGCCAGCGTCGTCTGCTGCGTCCTGATTGGTGCTCCAGGGCGCAAGCCGCAGAAGCTGCTGCGCAGCTTCGGCACGACCACGCGTGACCTGAAGGCCTTGCAGGCGTGGCTGGCCGAGCACGGCGTGACCCACGTCGGCATGGAGAGCACCGGCGTTTACTGGAAGCCGGTGTATGCCGTGCTGGAAGGGCATGTCGACCTGACCGTCGGCAACGCCCACCACATCAAGAACGTGCCCGGCCGCAAGACGGACGTGAAGGACGCCGAGTGGATTGCGCAGCTGGTCCGCCACGGCCTGGTCGCCAAGAGCTTCGTGCCCCCGCCCGCGATCCGCGACCTGCGCGAGATGGTGCGTCACCGCTGCACCTTGATCGAGACGCGGACGGCGGTGCGCAACCGGGTGCTGAAGCTGCTTGAGGGCGCCAACATCAAGCTGTCCGGCGTGGCCAGCGACGTGTTCGGCGTGTCAGGTATGGCCATGCTGCAGGCGCTCGCTGCGGGCACGAACAACGCCGCCGAGATGGCCAGCCTGGCGCGCGGGCGGATGCGGCGCAAGCACGCCGCCCTGGAAGCGGCGCTGGACGGGCGGATGGGCGAGCACCAGCGTTTCCTGCTCGGCATGCACCTGCGCAACCTGAAGGCGATCGATCAGGACCTGGAAACCCTCGATGCCCGCATCGGGACCCAGCTCGAGCCGTATCAGGCGCAGCACCGGCTGCTGATGCAGATCCCTGGCGTGGACTGGGTGACGGCAGCGTCGATCATCGCCGAGATCGGCACCGACATGGACGTGTTCGCCAGCGCGCGGCGCCTGGCCGCCTGGGCCGGTGTCGCCCCGGGCAACTACGAGAGCGCGGGCAAGCCGAAGGGCGCCGGGACACGTCGGGGCAACGTGTTCCTGAAGTCCGCGCTGTTCGCCGCCGCCTCCGCCGCTGTACGGACTAAAGGTAGCTACTACCGCGACAAGTACAACCGCCTGCGTGCCCGTCGTGGCCCGGTGCGGGCGATCATGGCCGTTGCACACAAGCTGCTCCTGGCCGCGTTCCACATGCTGAGCACGGGCGAGGCGTTCCGCGACCTCGGCGAGGGTTACCTCGACCAGATCGCACGCAAGCGCTCGACGACCAAGCTTGTTCAGCGCCTAAGCAACCTCGGATACGATGTCATGCTGGTTCCAAAAGCGGCGTAGCCCACCGTCCAGGCTCTATTTCCTCAGCAGTGTCCGGACGATTGGGTCTGTGAGCTCGGCCTGAGATGGGGCATGGTGGCGGCTACACCCGGCTACGGCGAAGCCATGACCCCTTCTCTCCCGCCTGCCCAGCCCCGGGCACCCTTGAGCGCGGCCGTGCCGGGCCTCGCCGCCGCCAGGTCGGCGGCGACAATGTTGTCTTGTGGCCAGACAACTAAGCCACGTCGTGTGCGAGGCGAGCGACGGTCCGCCGCAACCATGCGTGCGCCGGGTCGCGGTCATAGGAAGCGTGCCAGAGTATTGAGAAAGACACCTCCGGCAGCGTCACCGGGGCCGGGCTCAGGCTCAGGCCGAGTTCCGCGGCGAAGAGTCGCGCGAGCCGGGTGTGCATGGTGGCCACCACCGGCGCGCGGGCCACCAGGAATGGCACCGCAAGGAACCGCGGCGTGGTGAGCACGACGGTGCGCTTAAGTCCGAGCGGGGCTAGCGCGTCGTCCACCACCCCCCGCTCACCGAGGCGTAGGCTCGTCAGTACGTGCGGCAGCCGCACGTAGTCATCAAGTGAGATCGGTGGTGTGACCCCGGTCCGTTCGGCGCTGAACACACAAAGGTAGGTTTCGGTGAACAGCAGGCGCTGCTTGTGATGCGCTTTTCCTGTCGCGAACGCCCCGATGCCGATCGCGAGATCCAGGAGATCGGCATCAAGGTCGTCAAGGAGCTGCGACGAATCGATGGTGTGCAATCGCAGATGGAGGCCCGGGGCCGCCTCACACAGGTAGGCAAGGAGGGCGGGTACCATCAGGACCTCCGCGCTGTCCGGCAGTCCGATCCTGAAGGTTCGTTCGGCCGTACGAGGGTCGAACGCCTGGTCACGGAGCACTAACGCCTCGATCTGGGTCAGCGCGATCCGCACGGGGTCGGCGAGCGCGAGGGCACGTGGTGTCGGGCGCATGCCGTCCGGGCCGCGGGTCAGCAGCTCGTCGCCGAACAGCGCGCGCAGGCGGGCGAGGTTATGGCTCATCGCCGACTGCCCGAGGCCGACGCGGACTGCGGCGCGCGTGACGCTGCGCTCGCTGAGCAGGGCGTCGAAGGCGACGAGCAGGTTGAGGTCGAGGCGAGCAAGATTGACGTGATCGATGGCCATCATTGATCCAATCGGTTGGAATGATGATGGGGTGCCAACCATGTTTGCTGCAACTGCGAACAGGCCTGATGCCTTTCGCGCCAGCACTGGAGACACCCATGAACACTCGTCACATCATCGCCGCCGCGCTCGCCTTGGCCACCCTGAGCGGGGTGGCGCACGCGGACGGGCTGCAGCCGGTCGAGAGCCGGAACATTGACCTCGGTGCGGTGTCCGGCATTGCCTACTATACGGTCGAGCGTGACGGCTTCCACGTGGTGGCTACCCTCGCCCAGCAGGGCGAGGACGCCACACCCGTGCGCGTCGAAGTGCTGCTGGGCCAGGGCCAGAGCATGATCCTCTCGACCCCGCACGGGGTGGGCATCGCGCCGGAGGCGGTCGAGATCAGCCGGCAAGCCGACACGGTGCTGGTCCGCAAAACGTCGGCGGCGGTCATGAACTGAACCGAGTAGGCGGCGCCGACAGTGCCGGTTTCAGAAGACCGCCGCAGTGATGACCAAAAGACCTCGGCAGCGGCGGGCCACTGCTTACCGTCTGGCTGGCCCGTGCAAGCTTCCTAAGGCGTTTCGCCGACGGCGGTGCGTGCGGGCTGCTGGCGCGAATCAGCGCGGGCGCGGAACCCAGGGGTAACTGGATTTATCAACGTTTTATCGCGCTGATCAGCGCCGAAACCCACTGTTGATGCACACCACGGCATGAAGCAGCCCAACCCGCAGGTCCACGGCTGGCTCGAGCCGTGCGTGTGCAAAATCACTGGACCACAGGGGGCCGGCTGCTAGGCTTGCAGCATCATGCGCATCCTGACCCTTGTGGCTTTGTGCTCCGCCGTGTCGCTGCCCGCCGCGGCGGCGCCGATCACCTACTCCTTCATGGGCACGGTGCGGCAGACAGGCTCCTCCGGGCCCCAGCAGGCGGCGGTCGGCCAGCAGGTTCCTATCGTGATCACGCTCGCCGCGAATGCGCAGGCGAGCCAGCTGCCTGGGCAGCCCGGCTCCTACTCCAGCTTTACCCCTTTCTTGATTAGCGGCGCGACGTTCGCCGGCGAGGATTATGCGGGCGGCCTGTTTCAAACGATTACGGTCCTCGCGGCGTCGAGCATCCAGTTCCACGTGGTGGGGCTGCAAACCTCGTTCGGCTTTGATCTTCTGCTTTCAGGAGCCGCGCCCGGCGCCTTGCCGAACGGCGATCTCCCCCTGACCATCGATCCGAGCCGGTTCGCTCAAGGCACGTTCTCGGTGACCGGGGCATTCAGTCCGAGCTTCATCGGCTACTCGGGCACGATCGACGCCGCGCCGGTGCCTGAGCCTGCGACTGTGATGATCATGCTTGGCGGAGTGTTGGCGGTGTGTGCAGCCCGCCGTAAATCAGCGCAGGTGCGGGACCCAGAGGAACTCTGACTTATCCACGAGGCATGGTGCTGATCGGTGCCGAAGCCCGTCGCTGACCCGCAGCCGAGGTTCGGGCCGGTCCGCTATGCTGCGGCGATCTGGCTATCGGTCGCGGTTGCCTCCCTACAGTAGCGCAGCACCCGGGCCACGGACGGCCGCGACCAACGGTCGTCGCCTTGGGGCGTCGGCAGCCGCGCCGCCTGCAGCGCCTGGGCATAGTCGCCCAATGAAAGGGCGCCTTCTACACGCGCCTTCTCGATCACTGGCCCGTAAG
>CAXTOB010000564.1:0-4403 GCA_964245505.1 uncultured Acetobacteraceae bacterium
ACCCCATCCGACCCGGCCAGCGCAACCAGCCACAGCAGCCCCGCCCCGACCGAAATGGGCATCAGGGGGTTCATCGCCCGCCGCCGGAAGAAGCTCCTCAGGTATGCCAGCCGCGCCGGCAGGAACTCCTCGCCCAGATTCCGCACGCCCAGAAAAAAATTGAGCTTCGCCGAAGTCCGTCCGGCCCACAGCACCATGAAGGTCCAGGTGCCAGCCTGGTTCGGCGCCCCCCAGCTTGCCCAGACAATCACGCCGGCCGTCGCCAGGATCGCCAGCTCATGCCACAAACACGCCTGCACGCCGTGCCAGAAATGCCCCCAGCCGCCGCAGCCCGCCGGGCATGCCGTGCGGCGCGGCCCGGTGACGTATCCCATGAAGAACGCCATCTCGTGCCAGCCCCAGGCCAGCACCGCCCAGGTAAAAGCGGCATACGCGGCCGGCGCCGTCGCAGATGCGCTGGCCGCCGCCAACTGCCACAACGCCAGCGCGAACAGGACGGTGCCACCCGCCATGCTCCAGCGAAAGGTGCGGGCCGGCAGGTTGTCCAGCCAGATAATCAGCCCAGTGCTGAACCACCAAACGAACAGTGCATACAGGATGGGTCCGGCGGTTGCCATGCCGTTACCAAGCGGCCTGCAGGCGAACGTTCTCCGGCATGGTGTTGGCCTTCACCGGCACGAGATACATCCGGATAAACGCCGCCCCAGCCGCAACCGTCAGCCCGGCGCCGCGCAGCTTGCCAACGACGCCGCCCTGCTGCCGGGCCTCGCGCTTGGCAACGGTGATCCGCCGCAGCCGCTCGAACCCGCGCGCAAAGGCCGGGTTATCGAGGTCCAGCGACACCGGAAACACCTGCTTGGTGATCTCGGTCGTGATGCGGAACACCTTGAAGTCATACTCCGTAGGATCCACGCCAAGTGCCGCATGGAACACCGGCCGGGCATGGTCGCGCACATACATCGTCGCAAACACCGCCAACAAGAAAAAGCGTATCCACAGCTTGTTGACGCCGGTCAGCAGCTTAGGGTCCGCCCGCATCAGCAACGCGAACGCCTCGCCATGCCGGAACTCATCGCCGCACCATTCCTCGAACCACGCAAAGATCGGATGGATCATCCGGTCCGGATGCTGCTGCAAGTGGCGGAAGATAGTGATGTAGCGGGCGTAGCCGATCTTCTCGCTAAGATAGGTCGCGTAGAAGACGAACTTAGGCTTGAAGTAAGTGTACTTCTTCACCTTCGTAAGAAAGCTAAGGTCCACCCCAACGCCAAAGTCCTTCAGCGTATCATTGATAAACCCGGCATGCCGCGCCTCGTCGCGCGCCATTAGGGCGAACAGCTCGTGAATGTCGCCGTGGGTGATGCGCTTCTTAATCTCGGCATACAGCACGCAGCCGCTGAACTCCGCAGTAACGGAGCTGATAAGGAACTCCAGCAGTTCCGTCCGCAGCGCCGGCTCCAGGTTGGACAGGTCCACGTCGAACCGGCTGTCACGAATAAAGTGGCCACGGTTCGGGTCCGCCCGCATCTCGGCGATCAGCGCGTCCCACTCGGGGCGCACACGGCTGACGTCAATCCGCTCCATCGCCGCAAAATCGGTGGTGTAGAAGCGCGGGCTGAGGACGGTGTCCTCCTGCGCCATGCGCGTGGACTCGTTTATCAGCTTGGAGGTGACCGGGTTGGCAAGGGTCGTGGACATCAGTGCGTCTCCTTCGGCAAGAAGCCAACCTCATACAGTTCCGTCAGCTCGAACATCCCGGCGACCTCCGCCCACCAGCGAGCCAGCGCGCCGCCGCGGATAACCGTCGCAGTGGTGCGCAAGACCCGGTGCTCCCCAAACGCCACGTCCGCCGGCGCGCCATGCACGACGACCTTATCGCCAGGCTGGATGTCCCCGCCGTCCGGCACGGCATGGGCATGGAAGGACAGCGGCGTCTGCGAAACGTCCACATCGCACGGCACGGTGACAGTCTCACCACCAAACAGCCAACTCACAGGACCGGCCTCCCAACAACAACGCCCGCAGCTTCCTGCCCCCTCTCCCTCCGGGAGAGGGTCGGGGTGAGGGAACGGGCAAGCACAGTACTGCCCGGGGCAAGAGCGTATGCTTGCGGCGCATCCAGCACCCCGCTCCGCAGCCAAGCCCCCCTCACCCCAACCCTCTCCCGGAGGGAGCAGGAGCGGCCCCACATCACAGGCGCTGCTCCGCCTGCTCAATCCGCGGCTGCAAATGCAGCAGCCGCGCGAACACGGCAACGTTCAAGCTACCAAACGCCTCCAGCTCCAAGTGCCGCCCATCGGACGCATCATCCAGCGTCAGCCGCCCATCGCTCCAAGCCGTCAAGCGAAACGGCGGCGCCGCGCCAATGCCATCCATGCGCCGCGCCCGCGCCATGCCGCGCATGGTCGAGCGGATGAAGCCCTGCTGCCCCACCAGCACATCCACCGTCTGCTCCGTCTGCGCATCCGTCACCACCACGGCCCCATCCGCCCGGTCGGCAAAGCGCAAATCACGGCTCGCCACCACCGACCCGGTTTCCTCCACCCGCGCCGGCCCGGCAATCCGTCCGGCAACCGCGCCAATCAACGCGAGGCCGATCATTACGAAGACAATCCGCTGCGGCCAGCGGTGGATGCTCGTCTCGGGCACGGCGTATCCTCCTCGTCTGCCGGGCAGTTTGCGCCCGGGCGTTTATGCAGCGACCGGCGCCTGCGCACCGACGCCGGGTTGGTCCTGCTGCGCCAGGACAGGCGCCGGCATATCCGCCGAAGCCGCCAAGGCACGCCCCAGGATCTGCCCGGCATAAGCCGCATCCGGGATGGCGCGCAACGCAGGCTCGGCCCGCGCCATGCACCACGGCCGCGCATGCGGCCACAGCATGAGGTACGCTAGCCGGTCTCCGGGGTGCAGCGAAAGACAGATATCGCCAAATCCACCCTTGCCGACCCGCAGAGACGCAGAATCCACCTTGGCAAAGGGCAGGTTCATCGTCATCGGCAGCACCAGGCCCATCTGCACCACCACGCGCTTGTTGGTAATCGAGTAAATCGTGCTGCGCCCGACGCCCCAGGCATACCCTGTCAGCACCAGGATCGGCACCATGCCAAACCCGGCCAGCTTCGCCGTGCTGAGCGCCAAGGCCACCGCAGGCGTCCCGCCAATCAGGCCGGACACGAAGCACCAGGCAACGATCACGCCGAAATAAACCGCCAGCCCCCGGATATGGAACGCCTGCATCGCCAGCACGCGCCAATCCGGAATACCCTGCCACAGCAGCCGCTCACCCTCCGGCAAGCGGGACGGCAGTCCCTGCGGCGCCTCGCCCCTGAAGGCGGTGTGACGGGCGCTCACAGGATCGGCTCCGACCGCTTGGACGTCGAATACAGGAAGCCGCCGCCGAAGTAGCCCATCAGCTTCTCCTCCTCCAGGATCGTCACGGTGTCGGCGTTCCTCAGCCGCGGCACATCATGGAACTGCCCGCCGGTAATCGCGCCCACCCTGATCTGCCGCCGCTTGCGGTTGATGCGGGCAAAGTGCTGCGGCAGCAGCACCCGGCCGCTGCCGTCCGCCAGCTCCAGCTCGAAGTAGCGGATCACCACCTCCGACCGGTCCACCCAACTATCCACGACCGTCCCCGCCAGGGCGCCGTCATGGCCATAGACGGCCATGCCCTCAGGATTCGGGTCCTCGGTGGCGATCCAGAACATCTGATGGTTGCGCAGCGGCACGATCTTCGGCAGCTCGTCGTCGAATGTGATGTCCGGCTTATCCTGCCGGTTCTGCGCATAAGCCGCCGGGCCAACACCATCCACCAGCGGATTGCCGGTCGGCACGATCGGCGAGCCGTTCCATGACGCCGTGTGCCGCCCGGCCACCCGCTCCCCCTGCTCCTTACGCGGCGCCAGGAAGACGTGACCATCGTGCATGATGAACGACTTGGGCGGCGGCGGCACCGGGAAGCCCGGGATAATCTCGCCCTTGACCTCGGTGACGAGCGGATAGCCCTCCCGCTTGTTCTCCCGCACGAGATAGAAAATCAGCCCGGCAAAAAACAGCCAGAACGCATACAGCACGAGCTGCGCGACATCTATGTAGCCGGTGATGGAACCCGTTTGCATGTCACGTCCCTCCCAGGACTGCTTGTTCGTGTTCTCCGCGGAAGCCGGACCGGACCGGCGCCCAGCGCGCCAGCGGACCTACGGCAGCCAAGGTGCCGAACAGCAGGGCAACCTCGACCAGGTAAACGGCAACGTATCCCGTCGCCGGATTGACCAGCACGGGACCCAGCGTACCGGCATCCCCCAGCGACCCCACCGCATCCCGCAGCAGCCCGCCCATCGCCGCCGCGGCGCCGGCCGCCGACGCCTGCACCGCGCCCCAGACACCTAGGGTCAGGCCCACCT
>CAXTOB010000565.1:0-4394 GCA_964245505.1 uncultured Acetobacteraceae bacterium
GGGCTGGCGGCCCTGTTCCACGACCGCACCGCCGAAGCGCAGGCGGCCTTCGACGCCGCCCAGGGCGACCTCGCCGCCATCTTCGAGACGCGCCTGGAGGACCTGTCCGGCTTCGGCAAGGGCGTGGCGCTGGAGCATGGCCCGCCCTTCGTCGCGGTCAACCACCTGGAGGCTCACGCCCTGACCGCCCGCCTCCCTGGCCTGGTGCCCGGCGGAGCGTCATTCCCCTACTTGCTGCTGCTGCTGTCCGGCGGCCATTGCCAGTGCGTCGCCGTGGACGGCGTGGGCCGCTACCGCAAGCTGGGCGGCACGATCGACGACGCGGTGGGCGAGGCATTCGACAAGGTCGGCAAGCTGCTCGGCCTGCCCTGGCCCGGCGGCCCCGCACTGGAGCGGCTGGCGGCTGGCGGCGACCCGGGGCGCCAGCCGTTCCCACGGCCTTTGCTGGGGCGGGTAGGATGCGACTTCAGCTTCTCCGGCCTGAAGACCGCGGTGGCACAGCGGGTTGCCAAGCTGTCGCCCTTATCGGACCAGGACGCGGCGGACATCGCCGCCGGCTTCCAGCGTGCCGTCGCGGACGTGCTGGCGGACCGGGCGGCGCACGCGTTGGTGATGATGCCGGACGCGCGGCTGCTGGTCGTGGCCGGCGGAGTCGCAGCCAACGCGTCGGTGCGGGCGGCGCTGACCCGCGCCGCAAGCGGGGCAGGGGTGCCGATGGTTGCGCCCCCTATACGGCTCTGCACCGACAATGCCGTCATGGTGGCCTGGACAGGGATCGAGCGGCTGCGCCTCGGCTTGACGGACCCCCTGGACACGGCGCCGCGCCCCCGCTGGCCGCTGGCGGACCTAATGCCCGCCCCGGAACGAATAGCTGGATGAGACCTCCTGTCCTTCTACGTCTCCCTCTCCCGTCGGGAGAGGGTCGGGGTGAGGGGGCCTTGCTTGCGGAGCGGCGCGCTCTCGCAGGGCTAAGCCTCTTGCCGGCTGGGCCCGGCGCTCACCCTCTCCCTCACCCCGACCTTTTCCCGGAGGGAAAGGGAGACAAAGCATCAGCCGCGCCGGCCCAACCCGGATGAACTACCGCCACGCCTACCACGCCGGCAACTTCGCCGACTGCATGAAGCATGCCCTCCTCGCTTGGATGCTGGAGGCGCTGGCCCGCAAGCCTGCGCCGTTCTTCGTGCTGGATACCCATGCCGGCTGCGGCCAGTACGACCTGCTGGCCGACCCGGCCGAGCGCACCGGCGAGTGGCGGGACGGCATCGCCCGGCTGCTCGGCGACCCGCCGCCACCGCTGGCCGGCTACGCCACGCTGGTGGAACGCCTGGGCCTGTATCCCGGCTCCCCCCGGCTGATCCGCGCCCTGCTGCGCCCCGATGACCGCCTGGCATGCTGCGAGTTGCATCCGGAGGATTACAGCGAACTCGCCCGCCTGTTCCGCGGCGACCGGCAGGTGGCGGTGCATTTGCGCGACGGCTGGGAAGCGTTACGGGCGCTGCTGCCCCCGGCGCAGAAGCGTGGCCTGGTGCTGCTGGACCCGCCCTATGAGGCGCCCGGCGAGTTCGAGCGGGTCCTCGCGGGCTTGCAGACAGCCTCGGCGCGGTTCGGCACTGCCGTGCTGGCGGCCTGGTATCCAATCAAGCATCGCAGCCCCGTCACCACGTTCCTGGAGGGCGTGCGGTTGTCTGGCCTGCGCGACTGCGTGACAGCAGAATTGTGGCTGCGCGAGCCGACCGATCCGACCCGCTTGAACGGCTGCGGCCTGCTGGTCCGCAATCCACCGTGGGGTTTCGAGGCCGCTGCGTCCGACCTGCTGGCAGCGCTGCTGAGCCGGCTGGACACTGGCGCGGGCGCCGGGTCGGCGGTGGTGCGTGTGACGGATGAGTAGCGTAGCCGTCGTCGGCGCCGGAGCCTGGGGGACGGCCCTGGCGATCCAGGCGGTGCGGGCCGGAAGCGACGTGTCGCTCTGGGCGCGTGACCCGGCGCCCATTCGGGCGACGCGGTGTAGCCCGCATCTGCCAGGTCATCGCCTGCCGGACTCAGTCGTCGTATCGGACGCTTTGCCTGGCCGCAGCCCGGATGCGGTCCTCCTGGCCGTGCCGGTGCAGTACCTCCGTGCCGTCGCCGCCGGGCTGCGGACGCTGGCGCCGCTGGTCGTCTGCTGCAAGGGGATTGAGGCCGGGACCGGGCGCCTACCGATGGAAATCCTGACCGAGCTGCATCCGGCTTGCCCCGGCGCCGTGCTGACCGGCCCCAACTTCGCGCATGAGGTTGCAGCCGGCCTGCCCGCCGCCGCCGTGCTGGCCTGCGCCGGCTCCGACATGCGTGCCCGCCTGTCCCGGCTGCTCGCCAGCCCGGCTTTCCGCGTTTACGGCGGCGACGATCCACTGGGCGCCGGGCTGGGCGGAGCAGCGAAGAACGTGGTTGCCATCGCTGCCGGCGCCGTAATGGGAGCTGGATTGGGCGAGAACGCCCGTGCCGCGCTGATCACCCGTGGCTTGGCCGAGCTGTCCCGCCTGGTGGCGGCAGGGGGTGGGCGCGCGGAAACAGTGGCGGGTCTGTCCGGCCTGGGCGACCTGCTGCTGACCTGCACTGGCGGAGCCAGCCGCAACTACACGCTGGGCCTGGCGCTGGGCCATGGCGAGGCACTGGCCGATGTGCTGGCCGGGCGCAGCGGGGTCACCGAGGGCGTGGCAACCGCCCCCGCGCTGCT
Source organism: uncultured Acetobacteraceae bacterium (assembly GCA_964245505.1). Taxonomy (GTDB): domain Bacteria; phylum Pseudomonadota; class Alphaproteobacteria; order Acetobacterales; family Acetobacteraceae; genus DASWOJ01. The sequence continues at coordinate 2,714 of CAXTOB010000565.1, forward strand.
GGCCCGTGCCGCAGGGATTGACCTGCCGATCTGCGCCGCAGTCGCTGCGCTGCTGGCCGGCCGAACCACGCTGGATGACGCCATCACGGCACTGCTAGCCCGGCCAAGGCGCGACGAATAATGCATTTTTTTACAAGCTCCCTTCTCCCTCTCCCCCCGGGAGAGGGTTGGGGTGAGGGAAAGGCCGCAAGCGCAAGACCCAGCCCACGACGGCATGGTCCCGCGGAGCCCAGTCAAATTTTGGCTTTTGCGGCTTCCCTCACCACAACCCTCTCCCGGAGGGAGAGGGAGCAGTTTGCTCCTGCTCAATCCTTGCCGGCTCCTGCCGCGCATCGCCCAGGCCCTCACCCCCCATGATCCGCGGCATCCTCACCATCGGCGGCTGGACCATGGTCAGCCGGGTCCTGGGCTTCCTACGCGACGTGCAGATCGCCGCGTTGCTGGGCACCGGACCCGTCGCCGACGCCTTCTTCATCGCCTTCAAGGCTCCCAACCTATTCCGCCGTTTATTCGGCGAAGGCGCCTTCAATGCCGCCTTCGTGCCCGAGTTCTCCGGCATCCTAGCCACCGAGGGCCGCGACGAAGCCCGCCGCTTCGCCCAGGAGGCCATTGCCGTGCTGGCCTTCTGGCTGGCGGCGCTGACCGTCGCGGGCGTCGTGCTCATGCCGTTCATCATGACGTGGCTGGCCCCGGGCTTTGCGGAGGTGCCCGGCAAGATGGAACTGACCGTCACGCTGGCGCGGATCATGTTCCCCTACTTGTTCCTGATCTGCCTGGCCGCGCTGCTGTCCGGGGTGCTGAACGGGCTGGACCGCTTCGCCGCCGCCGCCGCCGCGCCCGTAGTGCTGAACGGCATATCCATCGCGTCCATGTCGATACTATCGCCGCTAGTGCCGACGGTGGGACACGCCCTGGCCTGGGGCGTCACCGCCGCCGGCGTGCTGCAACTCCTGCTGCTGGGGGTAGCAGTGCGCCGGGCGGGGATGCGCCTGCGGGTGCCAGTGCCGCGGCTGACTCCACGCATGCGGCTGCTGCTCCGGCGCATGGGTCCGGGGCTGATCGGCGCGGGGGTCACGCAGCTCAACCAAACCGTGGACATCATCATCGTCAGCCTGCTTCCGACCGGCGCGGCGTCGCTGCTGTATTATGCGGAGCGGGTGTATCAGCTTCCGCTCGGCGTCATCGGCACCGCGGTCGGCACCGCGCTGCTGCCGCTGCTGTCCCGCCAGGCCCGGTCCGGAGACGTCGCCGGCGCCGTCGCGTCCATGAACCGGGCGCTGGAGGTCACGCTGGTCCTGACCCTGCCGGCTGCGCTGGCCCTGGCGGTGGCGGGCGGGCCGATCATGCTGGTGCTGTTCGGCCGCGGCGCCTTCGACGCCACCGCTGCAAGGCTCAGCGCGCAATCGCTGGCGGCCTACGCGCTAGGGCTGCCGGCCATCGTGCTGCTGAAGGTGCTGGTTCCCGCCTTCTTCGCCCACGGCGACACCGGGACGCCGGTGCGGGTGGGCATGGCGGCCATCGCGCTCAACCTGCTGCTGAACCTGCTGTTCATGGTGCCGCTGCAGCACATTGGCCCGGCGCTGGCGACTAGCCTGTCCGCCATCGTCAACGCCGCCGCGCTCAGTTTCATCCTGTGGCGCCGCGGCCAGTTGGCGCCGGACGCCCGGGTGCGGCGCCAACT
>CAXTOB010000566.1:0-4391 GCA_964245505.1 uncultured Acetobacteraceae bacterium
GTGACCCCGGCATCGCGCCCCCGCGCCTGCCTGCCCGCCCTCAAGGTCCCCGCGCCGCCACGGCAGGACCGAGCCGCCGCGTGCCAAGCGTCACGGCACGACGGCCCGCGCCGCCAGACCAGGACACCTCAACCGTCACATCATAGAGTGTCGTCCCCGCGGCATAGGCAGATCCAGGCGGCGCCGACCGCTGCGCCGGGATGGACGCGGCCGCCGCGATCCGAGTGCGCCAGCGGAACCCGTGCCCTTCCTCGCCATCACGCACCCCCGCCACGAGGGCCTGGTCCGGCAAGGCGTCGAGGTGCGACTGCGCCCTTGAGATCGCCTCCCGGTAACGGGAAGCGGCTTGGGCGGCCGTGACGGACTGCACGCCCTGGCCGAACAGCAGCGCCAGCGCCGACGCAGCAACGGCAAACGCAACCAAGACCTCAAGCAGCGTGAAGCCGCCGTCCCGCGGCGCTGCCGCCCTCTCGCCGCTGCTCCAAGCGCCCGCCACTCTGTCCTCCGCGATGACGGCGCAGGGCTCCGCCTGAGTGCCGGACCTGCCCACCACCCGTGTTGTGGACGCGGATCGTTAAAAATGTGGTGAAATTGTCATGAAAGTGCGGTCACGGAGCCGAGTTGCTTTGTGCAATTTCGGACGGTCAGCACTGCGGCAGCCCGGTTGCAGGTCTGGCAGCGCTTTTTCCAGACGCCGGGTGTGCTTGCGCACCCGGCGGTCTCCAGCAACGAGGGTTCGATGAAGCATTCCTGGCTCCTAACGCTGTCCGCCGCCGCCGTGTCCGCCCTCCTGCTGGGCGCCGCCCCGGCACAAGCGACCGTTTACGACGCACGCTTCACCGGCGTCGTCACCTCGGCGCAGGGGAGCACGGGCTTCGCCACCGGCAGCACCGTCACCGGCGAGTTCATCTACGACACCACCGCTGCCGCCTACTCGCTGTTCACGGTCGGCGGGGCCACGGCAACGACCCCCTTCACGTCCCTGGCGTCCCTGACCCCGAACAGCTTCAGCGCCATCTACCAGGCGCAGGCGTCGGCGGTGCAGCAGGGCACCACCACCAACCGCAGCTTCACGGTTGATCTGGAAGGCCTGAACCCCTGGCCGGTGGCACTCGGCAACGCGGCCGGGGTGCTGGGCTTGGGCGCCGCGCTGACCAGCAACCTCGACACGGCCGGCAACCCGCTGTCCCAGATCCCCAGCAACTTCGGCTACAACCTTTCGCAGTCCAACGGAACCGTCACCACCGCACTCACGGCCAACCTGACGAGCATCAACGTGACGGTGTCCGGCGTCGCGGTGCCCGAGCCGGGTAGCTTGGCGCTGCTGGCGACGGCGGCGTTCGGGTTAATCGGCGTGCGCCGCCGCCGGGCTTAACCGGGCTCCAAGCTCTACGAAACGCCAAGTTCAATACGACGCCAGGGGCGCCGCGCAGTAGCCGGCGCCCCATGATGCCCACCATTGCCAGGCAGACTTTTGCACGATGAAATTCCGAGCCGCTGAGTCCGCCCGGCGCAGGCCGGGCCTGACGGTTGTCCTCGCCGCCGCGCTTGCCGCACCAGCCGCCGGCCAAACCGCCGGGGACACCGCACCTGCAACGCCTACGGCCAAGGACATCGGCACCGTCAATGCCACCGGCGCCGGCAACAGCCTGACCGCCCCGCCCGCACCGGGCACCGCAGCCGATGTCGCGCCCAGCCGCGGACCCCTGGCAGCGTCGCAGCCTACATCCGTGGTCGGCAACACGTTCATCCGTGAGAACATCACGCCGACGGACAACTACGACCGCATCATCCAGTTCACGCCGAGCGTGCAGAATGTCGAGCCCGTCGGCGGCGGCCTGCAGCAGAACTACCAGGAAACGATCCGCGGCTTCCAATACACCCAGTATAACACGACCTTCGACGGGATCGTGCTGCCGGGGCTGCCGACCAACTTCGCGCCGCAGTCGGCGTCGTACTTCCTTTCGCACGACATCGGCTCGGTAGAGGTGGACCGCGGCCCCGGCACCGCATCCACCCTGGGCTATGCGACGTTCGGCGGCACGGTCTCCATCACCTCGACCTCGCCGTCGAACACCGCGCGCATCAACCCCTACGGCACCCTCGGCACCTATGCCACCAAGCTGTACGGCCTGCAGCTCGACAGCGGCGCCCTGCCGCAGGCCGGGGGCGCGCGGGGGTTCATCGACGCGGAGGGCGTGGACGCACTCGGCGCCCTCAGCGGCACCCGGACCAACCGCAAGAACGTGTTCTCCAAGATCGAGATCCCGGTCGGCAACAACACGGTCATCACCCTGCTCGGGCTATATGACGACAACTACGCCAACACCCCCTACGGCGCGACGGCGGCGGAAATCGCCAAGTACGGGCCGAAGTACGCACTCAACAACGACCGCAGCTCGCAGGCCTACCGCGGCTACAACTGGGACCAGTATCACACGGATTTCGAGTATCTCGGCGTCCGCTCCACCTTTGGCAACGGCTGGGGGGTGGACAACAAGACCTACACCAACGGCTACTTCCAGCAGGGCAAGACCGGGGCAGACCCGAACGGCACCACGCCCAACCTGACCAGCACAAGCAAGGTCCGATATATCTCCAACGGCCAGGTGGTGACGCTCAACAACGACGTGCCCGGCTACGTCAAGCACAACGACTTCCGCGACTTCGGCGACATCATCCGGGTGACCAAGGATACGGCCATCGGCCAACTCCGGGCGGGCTTCTGGATCGATGACGAGATCGCGTCCAACTACCGCTACCAGGCCGTGCTCGACCAGGGCGCCATCCCTTACTATGCGTCCACCCAGGCGGTGCCGACGATCTACCAGCGGAACTACAACACGGAGCTGCGGACCGTGCAGCCCTACCTGGAGTGGGCGCTGACGCCGCTGCCCGGCCTGGTGGTCACGCCGGGCCTGAAATATACCGCAACCACACGCATCCTGGACGCCCAGGTCAACAGCGGCACCCGGCTGCCGGCGCAGTACAACCGCACCTACGACCAGATCCAGCCGGCCGTCGATGCGCGCTACACCATCAGGCCGGGCTGGGTCGTTTATGCCCAGACCGCCCGGGGCTTCGTGGCCCCGCCGATCAACGTGCTCTACACGAACACGCCGGTGAATCTGACGCCGCAAAACACCAGGAACTACCAGGTCGGCACGACCTACCAAACCGACGCCTACACCCTGTCCGCCGACGGCTACTACATCGACTTCAGCAACCGCATCGGCAGCCGCGCCCTCGCCGGCGGCGACACCGCCTTCTTCAACTCGGGCGGCGCGGTTTACAAGGGGCTGGAGTTCGAAGGCACCGTGCGCGTGCGGAGCGGCGTTTCGCTCTATGGCAACTACACCCTGAACAGCGCCGACCTGAACAACGGCGGCGGGCCGCTTTCGGTGACGCCGCGCACCACCGCCGCGACCGGGATCATCCTGCACCGCCCCGACACGTTCCGCCCGGGCGACCTGCTCTATGGCTCGGTCATCGCCAAGTTCATCGGTCCGCAATACCTGCAGGACACGCCGGCAGCATATCCGATCAAGGCTTACCGCTTCGCCGACCTTGCCATCGGCTACAAGACGCCGATCCTGAACGGACGCACGCTCGACTTCCGCATCAACGTGAATAACCTCGCCAACGACCGCAGCCTGATCGGCCTGGCGAGCGTGTCCGGCGGCACCACGCCGCTATACTGGGTCAATCCCGGGCGCAGCATCTTCTTCTCGGTCGCCGCCTACCTGTAACCGCGGACCAGGCTACCCGGCGGCCGTCAGCCTGGCGGCCGCTGTTAAAGCGGTTTGCATCCGGACCAGACGCAAACCGCTTTAGATTTTTCGTTTGCGAGCAGATACTTGCAGCTTCATGTCCGGCCTTTTCGCGCCGTACCCGGCTGCAAACTGCTCTAGCCCGGCCTGAACTCCACCCAGACCAGCAGGCGAAGCAGCCGGTCCCCAATGTCCGGCGGCGGCGGCGGATAGTGCGCGGTCCGCGCCGCGGCCAGCGCTGCGTCATCCAGCATCGGCACCCCGGCCGACTGCACCAGCGCCGGGCTGGCGGCGCCGTTCCGGTAGTCCAACTGCACCCGGGCACGTCCGGTCAAGCTCATCATCCGCGCTGCCGCCGGATACTGCACGGCAGCCTGCACGGCGTCGCGGATACGCGCCTCCAGCGTCGCCTCATGATCCCCGTTGCGCGCTGCCTTGGCGCCGGACGGAGCGGCGGATGCGTCCGCGGCCGGGGCGACCGGGGCCGGAGCCGATGCTGGACCCTGCAAGGCCAGCAGGGGATGCGGCGCTTGGGCCGCAGCCGCCAGGAGCGGCCGCACCCGTGGCCTTGCAGACCGGACCGCCCGTTGCGCCGTCACGTGCTGCGGCGCGGGCTGGGCC
>CAXTOB010000567.1:0-4390 GCA_964245505.1 uncultured Acetobacteraceae bacterium
ACCCTTATGCCATCTATGCCCGGCATATCCTGCGCCTGCGCGCGCTGGACCCCTTGGAACAGTCGGCCGATGCCGCGGATTACGGCAGCATCGTCCATAGCGCCATCGCTGCCTTCCTGGGCCGCCTTGGCGACCGTTACCCACGCGACGCCCCGGCACTGCTGCGGGCGGAGATGGAGGCGGCACTGGACGCAGCCGGCCTACGCCCGGCGCTCGCGGCCTGGTGGCGCCCGCGCCTGGCCCGCATCGCCGATTGGGCGGCGGAGCAGGAGCGGGTGCGCCGCCTGGCCGGGCCGAAGCCGGCAATGCGCTGGGAGGTTTCTGGGGAATGGCAGGTGCCCTGCGCCGGCCGTCCCTTCATGCTGCGCGGCCGGGCCGACCGGATCGAGCGCAACCCGGACGGAACGCTGTCCATCCTGGACTACAAGACCGGCGTGGTGCCGAACACGTCGCAGGTGCAGGACGGCCTCAGCCCGCAACTGCCGCTCGAGGCAGCAATGGCGGCAGCGGGGGTGTTCGGCGACGACCTGCGAGGGGACACGACGGAGCTGACGTACTGGCATCTGACCGGCGGCTACATCCCCGGCGAGGAGGTGCGCCTGTTCCGCGGCGACCCCTCGGAAACTGCGGCCCAGGCTGGCGAAGCGGAGCGCAAGCTGTGTGCCCTGATCGCAGCCTTCGACGACCCGAACCGCGCCTACCTGTCCCAGCCGCACCCCGGCGACGCGCCGCGGTTTTCTGATTACGTGCAGTTGGCGAGGGTGCTGGAATGGGCGGCGGTGGAGGAGGGAGGATGACCGCCGGGCGCCCCCTGCGGCGGGGATGGGCATGATGCTCCGGAGCTGCTCGCGCTGTTGCTGCCCAGCACCTTCCTGGCCGCATTGTGCGCGGTTGGGATTGTGGGCGTGTTGGCGGGCCGGCGTGCGCGCCGCATCGGCACGGCGCTGCTAATCGCGGGGGCCGCGGGGTTCTCGGCCACCCTATTGCTGCCAATTGACGCCTGGCTGCTCCGCCCCTTGGAGGACCAATTCCAGTCCGCCCAGCTTCCACCACGAGTAGATGGCATCGTTGTGCTGGGCGGGGCCATCGCCGCGGCAGTCAGCCCGGACCGCTTGGTCCCCAGCCTGAACCGCGATGCCGACCGGCTTATGGCGTTCGCGACCCTGGCGCGGACCTATCCCGAGACGAAGCTGGTGTTCGCCGGTGGCCCGCCCGCGTCCAAGCCAGGTGTTATGGCCGAAGCCGAGGCGAGTAAGGTGCTGCTGGACGGCTTGGGCGTCGCCCCCGGCCGCGTGCTATATGATGACCAGTCCCGGACCACCTGGGAAAACGCCGTAAACGCCCTCGCCCTGGCCCAGCCGAAGGCCGGCGAAATTTGGGTGCTGATAACGTCTGCCAGCCACATGCCGCGGGCGGTTGCAGCATTCCGCGGTGCGGGCTGGCCGCCGATCTTGCCCTGGCCGGTTGCTTACCGGACGACACGTGCGGGCTGGCCAGCGCCCCTGCAGCCTATTGGCAACCGCCTGACGGGGGTGGACTTGGCCGCGCACGAATGGGTGGGCTTGGCCGTTTACCGGCTGCAGGGCCGCACAAGTCAAATGCTGCCCGAATCATGAACCGGCATCCAGCGTCACAGCTGTCGGCTCGGGAGAGTAGGCCATGAACATCATCACCACCCTCCCCACCAATGCCCGTGCCCGTGCGGAGCAGGAGCAGCGCCAAGCGTCCGACCCCGCCGTATCCGCCTTCGTCAGCGCCAGCGCCGGGTCGGGCAAGACCAAGCTGCTGACCGACCGGATGCTGCGCCTGATGCTCGGCGGCGCCGACCCGTCGCGCATCCAGTGCCTGACATTCACCAAGGCCGCCGCCGCCGAGATGTCCCTGCGCCTGCAAGCCCGGCTGGGCCGCTGGGTCACGTTGGACGACGACGCCCTGGAACTCGAGTTGCAGGAACTCGCCGTGGACCCGGCGCCGGCGGCAGTCGCCAAGGCGCGGGAGCTGTTCGCGACCATCCTCGACCTGCCCGGCGGCATGCGGATCGGCACCATCCACGCTTTCTGCCAATCGCTGCTACGCCGCTTCCCCATTGAGGCGGCCATCAGCCCGCACTTCAAGCTGGTGGAGGACACCGACGCCCGGCAGGCGATGGACCAGGCGCGCGAGGGCGTCCTGGCCGCAACGCCGCAGGACGAGTTACGCGACCTGGCAGGGCTTGCGAACGCCGAGCGCTTCGCCACCCTGGTCGGCATCCTGGAAGGCCAGCGCGTCCGTCTTGTCAAGGCGCTGGACCTGGCGGAGCCACGGCTGGAGGCGGCGATGCGTCGCGTGGCCGGTGCGGGCGGCGCCACCGACGAGGCGATCCTGGCCGCCGCCGTATCCTGGCCCGCCGAGCCCGACGTGCGCGCCGCGCTCGGCCTGGCACAGAAGGACGGCACGCCGGCGGTCAAGGAGAAGGCCCAGCGCATGTTGGCCTGGCTGGGCCTGGACGCCGCCTACCGCCGGGAGCATTGGGCGGAGTGGCTGAACGAGCTGCTGAAGGGCGACGGCGCCCCCCGCGCGGTCAGCGTCTTCGCCGCCAAGAAGCTTGCGGAAAAGCATCCCTCCATCCCCGAAGCCCTATCAGCCGAGCAGGACCGCATCGTCGCCATCGAGGACAGCCGCCGTGCCCTACGCGTCGCCCAGGCGTCCACCGCGCTGCTCCGCCTGGCGAAGCCGGTGCTGCAAGCCTATGCCGGGCGCAAGCAGGACATGGGTTTCCTCGACTACGGCGACCTGATCGGCCGCACCTCCCGCCTGCTGGTGGACCCCGGCGCAGCTTGGGTGCTGTATAAGCTGGACGGCGGCATAGACCACCTGCTGCTGGACGAGGTGCAGGACACCGCGCCGGAACAGTGGCAGATCGCCCACCGGCTGACGGAGGAATTCTTCGCCGGTCAGGGCGCGCGGGCGGAGCAGGTCGAGGGCCGTGGCGCCCCGGCCCGCACCTTCTTCGCGGTCGGCGATCCGAAGCAGAGCATCTACTCGTTCCAGGGCGCCGATCCCGAGGAGTTCGGGCGCAGCCACGACCGCATGGCCGCCCGCGTCGGCGGTTCGGCGCAGGAGTGGCGCGATGTCACGCTGGACGTGTCGTTCCGCTCGACCAAGCCGGTGCTTGACCTAGTGGACGCGGTATTCGCCGACCCAGTGGCGGCCCGCGGCGTGGCGGAGGACGAGACGCTGCACCACTTCGCCGACCGCGCCGGCTTCGCGGGGCAGGTGGAGCTGTGGCCGCTGACGCCCCTGCCTGAGGAGGAAGCGACAGCACCTTGGACGGTGCCCGACCGCAACATGGGCTTGGTGTCCGCACCGCAGCGCCTGGCCGACGCGCTGGCCCGCTACATAGACGGGGAGCTGCGCGACGGCGTGCGGCTGCAAAGCCGCGACCGCCCATTGCAGGCCGGGGACGTGCTGGTGCTGGTGCGGCGCCGGGGCGACTTCGCGCGGGCGCTGGTCCGGGCGCTGAAGGCTCGCGGCGTGCCGGTGGCCGGGTTGGACCGGCTAGTGCTGACGGAGCAGGCCGCGGTGCAGGACATGCTGTCGGCCTGCGACGCCGTGCTGCTGCCGGAGGATGACCTGGCCGTTGCCTGCGTGCTGACCAGCCCGCTTGGCGGCTTGACGGATGAGAGCCTAATGCGGCTGGCGATGGACCGGCAGGGTACACTGTGGGAAGTACTGCGCGACCGTGCCGGGGAGCGCAATCTATGGCAGCAGGCCTGGGACTTCCTGTCCACACTGCGATCACGCGCCGACCATGTGACGCCGCATGCCCTGCTGTCCGAGGCCCTGGGACCACTCGGTGGACGTGCCCGCCTGCTGGCCCGCCTGGGCGCGGAAGCGGCGGAGCCGCTAGACGAGCTGCTGTCCGCCGCCCTGGCCTACACCGCCACCCACGCCCCGGCGCTGCAGGGCTTCGTCCACTGGATGCGCAGCTCCGGCGCCGAGGTGAAGCGGGAAGCGGAGGGCGCCGGCGGCGCCGTCCGGGTAATGACTGTACACGGCGCCAAGGGTCTACAGGCACCGCTGGTGATCCTGCCGGACACGACGGCCCTGCCGCCGGAGGACGACGCCTTCCACTGGGTGCTGGACGCCAACACCGGCGCCGAGCTGCCGCTATGGTCCCCCCGCCGGGAACTGCGCTGCGCCGCGGTGGCGCGGGCGCAGGAGGCGGAGCGGGACCGGAGGCTGCGGGAATACAACCGCCTACTGTATGTGGCGCTGACCCGGGCCGAGGACCGCTTGCTGGTCTGCGGCTGGCTCACCAAGCGCGGTGTGCCGGAAGACAGTTGGTATCGCATGGCCGAGCGCGGCTTCCGCGCCATCGGCGCCGAGGCGGAACCGTTCGGCACCGTCC
>CAXTOB010000568.1:0-4384 GCA_964245505.1 uncultured Acetobacteraceae bacterium
CTTGCCCGCAGTCGTGACGGTGCGGAAGCAGCTTCGGGTGTGCGGCCTGTCAGACCACTGCGGAACGACAGCGACGATGCCGTAGTCCGGTCACAGTCTGGTAGCATCGGCATCTTTCAGGCAGGGGCGAACCGGCCCGCACGCAACGGAATGGAGTCACCCGCATGACCTCGGCCACCCTGCCAGCGTCCAACGTCAAGGCCGCCGCCGCAAAGGCGCTCGAACGCTTCGCCACCCTCGCGCAGGACCTGCTGTCATCGCAGCATGAACTGGAGACCGAGGACAAGTTACGTAATTTGGAGTCCCTAGCCGCGGCTGCACACCATGCGGCGTTGCCGGAGGAGGGCTTCGTGGACGTGTCGGCGGAGGATTTCAGCTTGATCCGCGATTTCTACCAGCCATAGCGCGGTGCCAGGGATGGTAGCGGCGGACGGATTTGAACCGCCGACCAAGAGATTATGATTCTCCTGCTCTACCACTGAGCTACGCCGCCAGGCCGGGGCGCGGATATGGCAGGGGTGCAGCCCCGCGTCAACGCCACTCCGCCGCTTCCCTTCCCCCTCTCCCTCTGGGAGAGGGCAGGGGTGAGGGAGAGGGCAAGCACTGACCCATCCAGCCAGCGCCCTCCACTAGCCCGCCAGTGCCTTCCACTGGCCCGGTTGCAAGCCCACCTGGCGCGCTGTCCACCACCACGACGCAGGGCAGGCAGACAATCCGACCCTGCGGCAGCCCCACCACGATTGAAGGTGCCGCGCTGCTGCTGCTTAAGCCGTGATGAACCCGCCGCCCAGGACCCGGTCTGCTGCGTAAAACACGCACGCCTGCCCCGGCGCAGCCAGAGCCGGCGTGTCCAAACGCACAGTGGTACCCATGGCTGTCGCCTCGACGGTTGCGCCGTGCGGCGCCTCACGTGCCCGCAACTTCACCGTGCAACGCAGTGGCGCGTCTGGAGGCTCCATCAGCCAGTTCACGTCCCGTAACCGCACCTCCTCGGTGCCAGCGCTACGCGGACCCACCACGATGCGCCGCCGTCCCGCGTCCACCGTCAACACAGCCTGCCGCACCCCGCCATCGAATGACGCATCGCCCAGCCCCCGCCCTTGTCCGACCGTGTAGCGTGCGACGCCCGCGTGCTGCCCCAGCACCCGGCCATCCCAGGATACGATCTCGCCGGGCAGCGCCGCATCCGGACGCATCCGCGCCACGGTGTCCGCATAGCCGCCTGCAGGAATGAAACACAGATCCTGGCTGTCCGGCTTCTCCGCCACCTGCAAGCCCAGCCGCGCGGCATGGCCCCGTACTGTCACCTTGTCCGGCATGTCGCCGAGCGGGAAGCGCGAGTATCCCAACTGGTCCCGAGTGGTGGCGAACAGAAACCAACTCTGGTCCCGCGCCGGGTCGGCGGCCCGGTGCAGTTCCGGCCCGGCCGGTCCGTCCACGCGCCGGACGTAATGACCCGTCGCCATCGCCTCCGCCCCCAGATCCCGCGCCAGGCCCAGCAGATCGGTGAACTTCACCGTCATGTTGCAGCGGACACACGGCACCGGCGTTTCCCCGGCGGCATAGCTGTCGGCGAAGTCCCCAATCACTGCCGCCCGGAACCGCGCCTCCGCATCAATGACGTAATGCGGAATACCCAACCGGTCCGCCACGTCCCGCGCATCGTGGATGTCCTGCCCGGCGCAGCACGCGCCCCGGCGCTTGGCGGCGGCGCCATGGTCATAAAGCTGCAAGGTGACGCCGATCACCTCATGCCCAGCCTCCCGCAGCAGCCCGGCAACCACGCTGCTGTCCACGCCGCCGGACATCGCGGCGACGATCCGCATGAACGGTGCTCCCCTACCCCTGCGCGTTGCGCGTCGCGGCCGGCAACTTTACCACCAGCCCATCCAGCGCCTGCGTCATCACGATTTGGCAACCCAACCGGGAGGTCTGCTCCAGCCCAAAGGCTAGGTCCAGCATGTCCTCCTCATCCTCGGTCGGCTTGGCCAGCTTGGGGAACCAGGCGCCATCCACGATCACGTGGCAGGTGCTGCACGCCAGCGAACCCTCGCACGCGCCCTCGATGTCCACGCCGTGGCGATGGGCGATCTCCAGCACCGACAGGCCGAGCGGCGCGTCCACCTCGCGCGCGGCGCCATTGCGTTCGACAAAGGTCATCTTCGGCATCAGGGGGCCTCGGCATACTGGTGAACGGCGTCGAGCAGGGCGTCGGCCGCCCAATCGACATCGGCGGCGGAGGTAAAGCGTCCCAGCCCCAGGCGCAAGGTGCGCGACGCCGCATCGTCCGACAGCCCCAGGGCACGCAGCACATACGACGGCTCGACCTCAGCGGAACTGCACGCCGACCCGGTTGAAGCGCACAGGTCAGGCACCGCCCGCAGCAGGTGCAGCGCCGGCGCGGGCAGCGTCAGGTTGAGGTTGCCCGGGATACGGTGCCGCGCAGAGCCATTCAGGACGATGCCGGGCATCCCGCGGCGCAGTGCCGCCAGCATCCGGTCGCGCAGACCGGCCAGCCGCTCGGCATCCGCCGCCATCTCCTCCCGCGCCAGCCGGCATGCCTCGCCCAGCCCGACCACCAGCGGCGTCGCCAAGGTGCCGGAGCGCAGTCCCCGTTCCTGCCCGCCGCCGGAGAACAGCGGCTGCAGCCGCACGCGCGGGCGGCGGCGGACATACAAGGCGCCCACGCCTTTGGGGCCATACAGCTTGTGACCGCTCAGGCTCAGCAGGTCCACGCCTCCCTCGTGCACGTCCAGCGGGATCTTGCCTGCGGCCTGTGCGGCGTCGGTGTGGAACAGGGCGCCGGCGGCCCGGGCCATGGCAGCCAGGCCGGTGATGTCCTGCACCACCCCGGTCTCGTTGTTCACGGCCATCACGCTGACCAGCAGCGTCGGCACCCGCAGCGCCTCGCGCAGCACGTCCGGGTCCAGCAGGCCATCGGGACGGACGGGCAGCACCACGGGCTCGAACCCCTCGGAGGCCAGGTCGGCGACGCTTTCCAGGACGCACTTGTGCTCGGTCGCCACCGTCACGATCCGGCGGCGCGGGTCATCCTGCGAGGCGGCAAACCGGGCAGCGCCCTTGATGGCGATGTTGTTGGACTCCGTGGCGCCGGAGGTCAGGACGACTTCCCGCGGCTCCGCGCCGATCAGGGCGGCGACGTCTGCCCGTGCAGCCTCCACGGCGGCGGCGGCGTCCTGGCCCATGCTGTGCTCGGCGCTGTGCGGATTGCCGAAACCTTCGGTGAACCACGGCAGCATCGCCGCGACCACGCGGGGATCGCAAGGTGTGGTGGCCTGGTTGTCCAGGTAAACGGGACGGTTGGGGCGCATACTATGGATATGTGGCGCAGCCGGCCCGTCTCCAAGCCGGTTCTCTAAGCCGGGGCAGCAGAGCCGCGGGAAAGCTAGGGCACGTTCGAATCAAACGGTTTTGTTTGGCCGAAGGAATGCCTGCAAGAACAATAGCTAGAGTGGGCTTGGTGCTTCTATCCGCACCAGACCCGCTTTAAGCAGCCGCCGGCTATCAGTGCTTGGCGACTGGACCACCGTGAGCCGGGCACCCAGCAATGGGCGATACCGTCCCCTGTGCCGGCACCTCCAGGAACTGGATGTTGTTGCTGGTCGGCCCCTGTTCATAGCCGACCCGGATGGGCCGGCCAGCAAAGTAGGCGGCCGTCACGAGCGAGGCATATCCGCTGAATACCGCAGGCAGCGCGGCAGTGGTCGCGACGTAAACCGCCCGCTGGTCCAGCTTGATCTGCAGCCACTGCGACTCCGGGCCGCTACTTGAGACCTGCAGGCTTGAGATCGTGCCCTCGTCAATACAAACCTTGGCCGCCGCGGGACTGGCCGCCACGGGCAGGGCTGCGAACAGGCAAGCAAACGCCAGACGTGGCGACATGATGGATCTCCGTTGCGGCAAGCCGGGGTGCGGTCAAGCTATGCTGCCATCTTCCGCAGCCGCGCCGCCATATCGGCATAGACCCGTGCGAAGGCCGCGACATCCGCCTCGGTGGCATTCCAGGGCAGGCTGACCCGGATCGCCTGCCCGGCCAGCTCGCCGCATCCCATGGCCTGCAGCACATGGCTGGCCGCGACCTTGCCGCTGCTGCAGGCCGCCCCAGCCGACACTTGCACCCCGGCCAGGTCCAGCGCGATCACCTGCGTGTCCGCCCGCACACCTGGCAGCGCCAAGCAGGCCGTATTCGGCAGTCGGTGCGCGCCGCCCAGCACGACCGCGCCGCAAGCAACCGCCGCCGCCTCAGCCGCGTCGCGCAGCCCGGCCACATCCGGCACCGGCGCATCGGCCGCTGCCGCGAACCCGGCAATCGCCGGCAACGCCGGAGTGCCGCCGCGGCGCCCACGCCGTCGCGCACCGCCCC
>CAXTOB010000569.1:0-4380 GCA_964245505.1 uncultured Acetobacteraceae bacterium
CGCGTAGGCCGCCGACGCCCCGGGTGAGCCCAGCCCGATCCCCGGCGGCCTACGCGTGACCTTCGGCCCCGACCGAGCCGACCTGAATGGCGCCACGCTGCAGGCGCTGCGCGACTTCGCCCGCACCATGAAGGGAAACGAGCAGCAAACCGTCAACGTCGTCGCCACCGCCGCCGGCACCGCCGACGACCCCAGCACGCCGCGCCGCCTCTCGCTCTCCCGCGCCCTGGCCGCCCGCTCCGTGCTGATCAACGAGGGCATCGCCTCCACCCGCATCTACGTCCGCGCCCTCGGCACCAATGGGCCGGAAGGCCCCACGGACCGCGTGGACCTGATCGCCTCCGGCGCTGCGGCCGGAACCGCCCCCGGAAACGCCCCCGGAACCACCCCCGGAAACGCGTCAGCAAACACCCCAACAACCCCCACAGCAAACACGCCAACAACCGCCCCAACGAACGCGCCAGCAAACCCGCCAGCAAACCCGCCAGCAAACGCCCCAGGAAACACGACGGCAAACACGACGGCAAACACGACGGCAAACACCCCGGGCACCCCAGGAAATGCGCCGTGACCCGGCCCAACACCTACCTGATCCGCATGGCGGTCTTCCTGGGTCTAGTCCTAGTCGTGGTCGTGCTGCTGTCCGGAGCGCTAGCCGACGCCTTCAGCAACAACCCCCTGCTCAACGGGCTGATCTTCCTGGTGCTGCTGACCGGCATCGTCTGGAACCTGATGAACGTGCAGCGCCTGCAGCCAGAGGTCCACTGGCTGGAAACCTTCCAAAAGCAGCGCAACCGCCTGGCCTCCCTGCCGCCCCCCCGGCTGCTGGCGCCGATGGCGTCCATGCTCGCCGCCCGCCAGGCCAAGAACCGCGACGGTCAGGACCGCTTCACCCTCTCCGCTCCCGCAATGCGAAGCCTCCTGGACAGCCTCGCCAGCCGCCTGGACGAAAGCCGGGAGCTATCCCGCTACATGACGGGCCTGCTGATCTTCCTTGGCCTGCTCGGCACCTTCTGGGGCCTGCTGCTGACGGTCGCCGCGGTGTCCGACGTGATCGGCGGCATGTCGGTAGGCTCCGGCGACATCAACGCCCTATTCGACCAGCTCAAGGCCGGCCTGGCCCGCCCCCTGCGCGGCATGGGCACCGCGTTCAGCTCGTCCATGTTCGGCCTGGCCGGCGCGCTGGTGCTAGGCTTCCTCGACCTCACCGCCGGCCAGGCGCAAAACCGCTTCTTCAACGAGCTGGAAGAGTGGCTCGCCGGCCTGACCCGCCTTTCCAGCGGCGCCCTGGGCAGCGACGACGGCAGCGGCTCAGTCCCCGTTTACGTCCAGGCCCTCCTGGAGCAGACCGCCGAAAACATGGAAAACCTGCAATCCATCCTGGTCCGCGGCGAGGACGGCCGCACCCAATCCAACAACGCCATCCTGGCCCTGACCGAAAAGATCGCCACCCTCTCCGACACCATGCGCGCCAGCCAGCAGCTGATGATGCACATCGCCGAAACCCAGACGCAGCTCGGCCCGGCCCTAGCCAAGCTCGGCGAACGCCGCCCCGAAGGCGACGAAACCGCCCGCGCCCACCTACGCAACATCGAAATCTACATGCAGCGCCTGCTCTCGGAATCCGAGCAGGGCCGGATTCAAAGCACGACGGAACTCCGCAACGACATCCGCGTGCTGACCCGCACCATCGCAGCCCTGGCGGAAGGCCAGCCCAGCTGATGGCCCGCCCCTAATGGCACGTCTGCGTCGCCGCAGCGCCAGCGACGAGCTGAACCCCTGGCCCGGCTATGTGGACGCGCTGTCCACCCTGCTGATGGTCATCATCTTCGTGCTCCTGGTGTTCGTGCTGGCCCAAGCCTTCCTCTCAGTCGCGCTCTCCGGCCGCGACCGGGCGCTGGAGGGCCTGAACCGCCGCGTAGCAGAACTGACCGACCTGCTCAGCCTGGAGCGTGGCCGGGCCGGCGAGCTGCAGCTTTCCGTGGCCGGGCTGAACCGCGACCTGCAAGCCGCCGCCGCAGCACGCGACACTCTGACGCGCGACCTGCAAACCCAGCGCAACGAAGCCGCCCGAGCCTCCACCGAGGCCACCGGCCTACGCGCGGAGCGCGACCGCCTTTCCGCCAGGCTAGCCGACGCGGAGCTGCAATCAGCCTCCATCCAAGCCCGGACCGAGGCGCTGCAAGCCCGCCTAGCCGATGCCGCCGGCCGGACCGACACCGCCGGCCAAGACGCCGCAACCGTCGCCGGACAGCTCGCCGAAGCCCGGCGCAGCCTCGCAGCCCTACGCACCCAAGCCGCAGCAGTACAGGCCGAGCTAGACCGCACGGTCCAGGCCGACCGTGCCACCATCGAGGCGCGTGTCGCCGACATCGCCAAGCTGAACGACCAGCTCCACAGCCTATCCGCCCTGCGCGACGAGCTGGAGCGCAAGGCCGCCGACGCCGCCGCCCGCGCCACCACGGAGGCCGAACGCAGCGCCGCCATCGCCGCGCAACTGGCGGACGAGCAGAAACTCTCAACCTCCAACCGCGCGCAAGTCGCCCTGCTGACCCAGCAGATCGCCCAACTCAAAGCCCAGATGACCCAGGTGGCAGCCGCCCTGGACCTGGCCGAAGCATCCGGCCGGGACAAGGACGCGCAGATCGTCAACCTCGGCAGCAAGCTCAACGCCGCGCTCGCATCCAAGGTCGAGGAGCTGCAGCGCTACCGCAGCGAGTTCTTCGGCCGCCTACGCGAAGTGCTGGCCAACCGCCCCGGCATCCAGGTGGTCGGCGACCGCTTCGTCTTCCAAAGCGAGGTGCTGTTCCCACCTGGCAGCGCCGACATGACCCCAGCCGGCCAGGACCAGATCCGGGCGCTGGCGGCAACCCTAAAGGACATCAGCAAGGACATCCCAAGCGACATCAACTGGATCCTCCGCGTGGACGGCCACGCCGACCGCCAGCCCGTCAGCCGCGGCGCCTTCCCCTCCAACTGGGAGCTATCCTCCCAGCGCGCGATCAACGTCGTGAAGCTGCTGGTGGACGAGGGCGTGCCGCCCAACCGCCTCGCCGCCACCGGCTTCGGCGAGTTCCAGCCGCTGGATGGCACCGACACCCCCGCAAGCTATGCGCGGAACCGCCGCATCGAGCTGCGGCTGACGGACCGCTGATGTGCCGCCATAAACCAACCAGGGAGCTGCCCATGACCTTCGCGACCCGGATCCTAACCGCCGCAACCCTGCTGCTGGCGCCTACTGCCTTCCCCCGGGCGGAAGTACCTCCAAACGGCGTCGCCCACAACGACGCAGCCCTCGCCGCACTCAATACCCTCGCCCAGCAAACCCGCCAGAACGGCACACTGCCACGGCTGTCGGACGACAAGGGCCGAGCGGTCCTGGAGGACCTCTGGAACACCGATGCATCGCTCGGCAAACCACCTTACGCCGCCGCAGACGTACCAAAGCTGATCAACATCCTGCAGAAGCAGAGTCAGGTCTTCAACGCCTACGTCAACTTCACCCCGATGATCGGCGCCGCGCCCGATGCCAATAAGAATGCCGCGACCTATCAAGACGAACTGTCGCACGGCGGCGCGTTCCTGATGGACAATGCGGCCGCAGCCCTATCGGCGATGAACGATTTCTGGCGGACGCTGCCGGAACCTGACCGGACCACCGCACGCCGCCAAGGAATCCGCCAAGCCCAGCAGGGCTTCTCGCAGATGATCACCGGCGCGGCGCTGATGGTCCGCGACCCGGCGATGCGGCAGGAAAACCGAACCACGCTGACCCGGGCAATCGAAGAGTACGGCCCCACCATCGCCGCCAGCCTACGCCCGGAAGACCGGACCGCCATCGCCGGCGCAGTACGCCCCGCAATCGAAGCTGTCCCGCCAGAGGACCAGGCGCGCCTGCAGGTGTTCCTGACAGCCTTATCCGCACCGGAATGCGAGGGCCTCTGCACCGTCCAGTAACGCAGACTGCCCCTGGGACTGACGGCTGATCCTTCTGTAAGTGCGAGCCGCCTACCGTGCGGCGCCCCAAGCCCGGCAGAATAATACCAAACGCCCCAGCAACCTAAGCCGCGTCGAACGGAGACACCCCCACCAACTCCCGCCAATGATTCGGCTTCACTCCTGCCCGCGCCATCAGGTCCCGCGCCGCCCAAAATACCGGCATCCTACGGCCGCCCAGCGCCTCCGTCCCCCACGGATCCAAGCCCACCCAGGGCAGGAAAGGATTGCGCCGCCCGCTAGCCCAAACCTCGACCCGGCGCGAAGGACGCAAGCTCTCCCCCCGCGCATGAAAACCAAACGTATCCGCCACCACCAGCGTATTGGCCGGCACCGCAAACGCCCGCGGCTGCGGCAACCCCAACCCCGCCAGCTCCTCCCGCC
>CAXTOB010000570.1:0-4371 GCA_964245505.1 uncultured Acetobacteraceae bacterium
GCGCAGCACCGGCCGCCCCGGCTCATAACCAAACACCACCCGCTCGAACCGGATATCCCCCCGCAGCGGCGGCGCCTCGACCGCATCCGGCGCATCCTGCACATCCGGCTGCAACGCCAGCAGCTCGCGATACCTGCGGAACCCGGCGAGCCCGCGAGGATACGTCTCGATCATCGTCCCGATCTTATCCAACGGCCGGTAGAACACCCCAACCAGCAGCAGAAACGCCACGAAGTCGCCGATGCTAAGCCCGCCGCGCACGATCATCACCGTCCCCGCCAGCATGACCACGATCTGCACCAGCCGCATCCCAAGGTAATTCAGCGTCAAGCTCGTCGCCATCAGCGCATACGCCCCGGTCTTCTCCCGCCGATATGCCGCGTTCTCCACCGCAAACAGCGCCCGCTCATGCGCCTCGTTGGCGAACGCCTGAACCACACGCACCCCGCCCACGTTCTCCTCGATCCGCGCATTGAACCGCGCCACCTGCCGGAACTGCGCCCGCCAGCTCCGGTCCATCCGCGCCCCATAATGCAGCGTCAGCCAGGTCGCCGCCGGCACAACCGCCGCGGCCACCATCGCCAACGGCCAACTCACCCCCAGCATCAGCGCAAACGCCCCCAGGAACGTCAGCAACGCCACCAGCAGGTCCTCCGGCCCGTGATGCGCCACCTCGCCGATATCGGCCAGGTCGGTCGTCACCCGGCCAACCAGGTGACCCGTCTTCTGCCCGTCATAGAACCGCATCGACAGCGCATGCAGGTGGTCGAACGCCCTACGGCGCATCTCCGTCTCGATGCCGATCCCCAGCACATGCCCCCAGTAGTTCACCACCGCCCACAGCCCGGCATTAGCCAGATAAAGCGCCAGCAGCCCCCCCACTGCCAGCAGGATCGGCCCCATCGCCCCCTGCGGCAGCAGCCGGTCGATGAACGCCCGCACCGCCATCGGAAACCCCAGCTCCAGCAGCCCCGACAACGCGGAGCAGCCGAACACCACCATCAAGAGCCGCCGGTGCGGGCGGTAATAGGAACGGAACTCACGCCACACAGCTCAGGCCCTCGCATAATGGGAGATCGCCGCCGCAGGCCGAAGCCAGGACGGACGCTGCCTCCTTCTACGCGATCTCCGCCCGCGAACCAGAGCGGTCAGCCTGGAATGTACGTCCTACCCACCTGCCGCTACCCATATGGAGACCCGATAGTAACAGAACCGAAAGCTCAGCTTGGCTTGCCGGCCTATAAGGACGGCCCGCCTCACTGCCCCCTACGTTGCCGAACTGTCATTGCAAGCCGCACTTGCGGTGCGGCAATTCAGGGCTGCCAGCACGGTCCCTCCGACAGGGATCGCCGCATCGCTGCGCTCCTCGCAAGGACGGAAACGATCAGCGAACGGCATCAAGAAGTTGAGGCAACTGACCTGCGACGACAGGGCGCAGTTCACATGCTGGTGCGATGCCGTGCTCGTCGAAGTAGGCGATGGCGTCGGCCCAAATGCCCGGAGCAGGATGAAGCACCTTATTCTGTGGCAACAGGCGATAGTCGGAGCCGCCGTGTCCGGCGACACCGGGCGGCGGGCGCTCTGCAAAGTAGGAACTCTGGGCAACGCGCTCGCCGGGGACGAAATGGAGCATTCGGCCACTATGTGCCGAATCAGGTGGCCGCGTCCAAAAGTTGCAGGGTCCAAAAGTCACTGAGCCGAAGCAGTTGAAGCGCTCATCAGCCCTCACCAAACGCGGCGGTAAACATGCGTCAAACTACAACTCAATACGTCGTGGCGAGTAGCCTCCGCCGACTTGGCCGCAAGCCAATGGGTGGGCACATTAGCCTGCCTATATGTTTCTGGCTAACAACCACGGCCCGTCTGGGTTTAAGCTGGATTAAACTTCCAGTTCCCCCGCTGATATCGCCGCCGAATTTGCAGCTTGCCGTTCTTTAGTGCCCGGTTGAGAGTGCGCTGCGCTGTGTCGGGTGGCGTGGGTTTCCGAGTACCGGAGCGAAACAGGCGTCTGCCCGTGAGCTTCGCCCAACGTCTTCGTTGGACGTGGGGAGCGCAAGAAAGCCGCTTCAGACAGCCAGCGCAGTAGTGTTTCCAAATGGGCACTTACAGCGTCACTGGCCCCGTGTACCCTGCATCACTTGCACTGAGGACAGGTCTCCTCAGCTTGCTTGCGGGGATGCCGACGGATCGAGCAAATTCGGCAAGGTTGTCAGTTGTATCCGACCTCCGCGCTTCAAAATGATCTACTTTACGCCGGCGATCTGATCGGATCCAAAGGTTAACACCTGCAATATGGCACAGCACCACTCCGGCAAGCCAAACCAGAAGCAAGGCGCCCAGGTAGTAACTCAGCACATCGGCCATGGTCACGGTCCCATTCAGCTCCGGCACCGCACCGAGATAAAGGGCAGATATCCAGGACGTGAACGACACCGCCGCGATCAAAGCGCACAGCACGCGAGTGCCATGCTGACGCCGCTCAAACAACGGCTGCCCGACTCTCGCACGCACGAGTGGAAGAGCAAGCCTGTGCAGCAAGATCGCATTCAAAGTCAGCACCGTGACAATCACCAACTTGGCCCACAGCTTCTCATTGACGAGTGTTTCCGGCGCCTGGAGAGCATTGTCCCAAACCAGCATCGCGCCGCTGCACCAGAGCATGGCCAGCCCCACCGACACCGCCGTGGACAAGTCCTGCAGCTGAGCCGCCGCACGCGCAGACAAGCGCCCGAACAGGAGCCGGGTCACGGCAATCCAATCCGCCAATAGCGCCGCACCAAGGCCAATGGCGAGCGCCGTGAGATGAAAGATAAGCAGAAGGGAGTGGAGATGGATAACCATGATATAATCCTAGACAGCTGCCCCGATGCAAAGAAGAGCGGAACAGACCAGCCGTCCCGCTAACGTGAGATTACGGAAAACCCGCAACCATATTGCACCAAAGCAACTCCAATAATGTAACTGCAGGAAAAACACGGATTGATGTGGTGACACTTAGCTCCCAGTGAAACGGAGCTGCATCGGACTTGCAGACGTGGTCCTCAAATCATGAAAGGCTCGCCGCAGAATATCGATGCGGAGGAGGTCGCAGGCGAGCAGGGCAATGAATAGCAAACTAGTGCCGAGGAAGCGTCCTCCCCAAAACTCGTCAAAGCCAGTCATGTTAACTGGATGCCGCTCTGGCACGTCCGACATACTGCTGCGATTCCCACTTGATGCCGCGAAATACATTGTACGACGTTCGAATTCATTGCACGTCAGCAAGTGTTATAATCGTCCGGTGGACTTGCCTGGCTCACTGCATACATCGCCTTTCGCGCAAGGAGGCCGCGACCTATCTAGGCTTTCACGCTGGAACCCCGCAGGACCAAACCGCCATCATTAAACCAGTGTGCAAGTCCCGGGAAAGCAACATGACAGTCGTAAGCTCAGCGAGGCAGGCCAAGCGGCGTACGGACTTGGCATAAAGCAGTATCCGAGACTAGAAAAAGGCACCTGTTTAACGGCGGGGACTTGCCGATATCGTTGCATTTTCAGTAACATTAATTTGAGAGCTGTCGCAACCGTCGAGTTGTCGGCGCAGCCTCCGTCGCACGCACCGGAAAAGCTAAACGGAGCAGCAAGCCGTTAGACGCTTGGCCTCCTCGCGGAAAGTGGACAGCCCAGCCGCCGCCATAGCGCAAGCATCACCACTCAGGGCCGTAGCTCCAGCCCTCAGCAAGGTGGCCCCACCTGGAATGACACCGGTATGGCAACGTTGACACACGCGCCACCATACCGCTGGAAGAAGGGCCAATCCGCGATGCCCACGCCAGTATATCACGCCATTGATGACGGAGGGGCGTGTGGCCGATCCCTAGGCCAACAGGCGCAAAGCACAGGGGGCCAAAGCCATCAACCACGTCCTGCACGACCATCTAGGCCACCGCCACCAGGACTGGAAAAAACATAGCACCTGCCGACGGCCCTAAAACAGTGGACACCATCGGCGAATGCTCCCTGTCCCGCAGAACGCGCTCCGCTACGCCGAGGACACCCGTCCGCAGCACCTGTTAAACGGGAACCGCAGGGCCAGCCACGCCGAAAACAAACGGCAGCTCCTGGAGCTGCACATCCTACTCGCTACCCCCTCCAGCGACGAACACCCTCCAGCCCGGCGTATCGCCCCCGCACTCTCCCGGCAGCAACCCCAAGCCCATCACCGCCCCCTCAAGGAGCCGGCCTAATATCCTGCAACGGCATCAGCCCGTTCGCCAGCAGCGTCACCCCCTGCACCTTGCGCGAAACCCCCAGGATGTTCCGGACCGTCCACAGGTAAACCAACGGCAAATCCGTCTGAACCTGCATCCAAAGCTGGCCATAAATCTCCCG
>CAXTOB010000571.1:0-4341 GCA_964245505.1 uncultured Acetobacteraceae bacterium
GCTATACAAGGCGGCGAGGCCGGCAGGAAGGGGAGGGCGATGGGTCGGGCTGTCTTGCTATGACGGTGTCGCTGGGAATGCTGAGCGGATCGGCTCGGGCGGCTGCACTTCACCCGGCAACTGCCCCGGCTAGCCTGGTTTCATAATGCCATTTCTTCTCGCAGGCGCTCGAAGTGCTCATGGATGTTTCGGCCGGCGACGGCGCGGGTCATGGAACGCCGATGGCCCGGCTCTCACCCAGTTGATTGACCCTGATGAAGTTTTTCAGTTTTCGCCTGCATTCGAATGATTGCTTTGCTCCGATCCGTCGAGCGCGGCATGGGAGGTTGGCATGGCTTGTTATGAGTTTCGGTTACTCGATGCCGGTGGTAAGGTCAGCGCGACCAAGCACCATCAGTGCTCGTCGGACGAGGCAGCGGTCCAGGTTGGGCTGACGCTGATGTCAGGCTGCCGGTGGGTTGAAATCTGGCTCGGACCGAGGGCAGTCGCTCGTTTCGCATGCCACTGACCCTTGGTGCCTTACGGAGACTGTGGATGCGGCCAGAGTTGCGAGACGCCGCGTCCCCTTCCAAACCTCGACGCAGGCGTACTTTCCGAGCCATGCTTGGGCTGCAACCAAAGCAGCGTCGTCCGTACTCACGTTACAACAGGCGGAACCGATGACCTCATTTTGGGCATCTACCATCAGGATTTGATAGTGAGAGATCATTCGTCCTATCTAAACTCGTGTTGTGGCCGAAACCAGTTCCTCGCACAGGCTCAACGTTGCAGGTGTCAAAAGTTTCATGTCCATCAAGCTTAAATTATAGATTATAGCTTGGAAAGCGAGACTTTGCGGCTTTGGTTAAACGGAAACAAACGTTGGGCCGTCCGCCCAGAAAACCCCGTCCACCTAAGCAGGCTTGCGCGCCCTGTCACACGGATGGCCTGCGGCCGTGCCAGGCCGCCCAAGCCTGCTTAGCTGTTTAGCTGTGCGCCGAACCTCCAGCGGTTTGCTTAGGAGGCCAGTGTGCTGACAGGGCGTTCGGCTGACCGAAGTGAAGACTTGACGTTGAGCCTTGGACTGCGCCGGTTCGGACCTCGCGCAAGCGGCCCGACCAATAATGTCTGAATAAGCAAACCTCTGGACGTTTGCGCACAGACCAAAAGCTGAGCAGGCTTTCGCGACCTGGCACGGCCGCAGGCCGGCTATGTGACGGGCCGCGCAAGTCTGCCGGGCCGCCAGCCTAACCTCAACGGTGGCGTGGCGCCGGTATTCCACCGTTTACCGGGGCGGCGCGGCAGGGCTGCTAGACCAGGCGGCTCGGACACGGCGTGCAGAGTCGGACGCGTTAACTCGCAAGCATTCTTTATGCCTCATAGTCCGGCCATGCGAATGCGAGATACCAACACGTGTAAACGGCTGGCGACGTGGGTGCCATGCGTGGCACTTGGCGTAGGGTCAATGCTAGCCGCTGGAGCGTTGTCGCTCGCGCCACCGCCAGGTGGCCCAATCGCAGTCCTATACCCTCCGTGGTGGAGCGCTAGCCGGTCCTTGCTCGCGGCGGCCGCAGGCGGAATGCCGGTGCGGTTCGGCGCCACCAGCTTCGTCGTCGTGGTCATCCCCGATACACCCGATGCCGCGCGCCTGCTCCGCCAGGCCGGCGCCTGGCTCCTGCTTGACCCAAGGGCGCTCGGCGGATGTGTCGCCGCGTGAGAACCTATTCCGGAGACTGACATGACCAATGATCTCGACCGGCTGCGCAATATGGTGAGCCGAGTAGTCCTCATGCTTATCTGGATGCAGGTGCCCCTCGCCTCGGTGACGGCCTACGCGACAGGCAATAATTGGCTTCAACCAGGTTTTGTTTCGCTTGCACTGGCGTCGATCACGACGTCGGTCTGGTGGCGCTCGCCAGCCAGCCAGTCGAGCCGTCTCATGATTGCGGTCGCACTGATCGCCAGCCTGTCGCTGATTGTTGCGGCAAGCGCTGGCAGCATGTGGCAGATCGACTTGCACATGTGCTACTTTGCCGAACTGGCGATACTGGCAGCCTACTGCGACCGGGACGTCGTGCTGGCTGGCGCGGGGATTACGGCCATCCATCACCTTGCGCTGAATTTCTTGGTGCCTGCGCTGGTTTTTCCAGGCGGCGGCCAGTTGGAAAGAGTTTTGCTGCATGCCGGCGTTTTGTGCGTTGAGACGGCGGCACTCGTTTGGCTGACGAATCGCATCGCGACCCTGCTGGTGTCCACCGCCGCGAACTTGGCGGCTGCGATCCGTGCATCTGATGCGGTCAGCGCCGCCGAAGCTCAGGCTGCCGAGCAGCGCAGCTTGAACGAGCAAGCACGGCAAAAAATCGAGGTCGAACGTGCCGCTGCCGCTGCAGCGCAGTATGCCGTGGTCGCTGCCGTGGGAGGCGGGCTTGCGTGCCTCGCCAAGGGCGACCTCCTGTTCCGCCTGCCCGATCCGTTCGCGGCAGAGTACGAGGAACTGCGGAACAACTTCAATGCCGCAGTGGAGCAGATGGAAGAGCTTATCCGCGGCATCGTGGGTAACGCGGGTGCGATCCGGTCCGGTACGGAGGAGATCCGAACGGCGTCCGACGACCTCAGCCGCCGGACCGAACAACAGGCGGCGAGCCTGGAAGAAACGGCTGCGGCGCTGGGTGAAATCACCGCCACGGTGCGCAGGACGGCCGAACGCAGCAAGCATGTTCAGACCATAGTGTCTCGTACCAAGGAGGGCGCCGAGCAGTCCGGCGAGGTCGTGCGTCAAGCGGTCACGGCCATGGGAGGAATTGAGGCGTCGTCGCAGAAAATCGGCGACATCATCGGCGTCATCGATGAGATCGCCTTTCAAACCAACTTGCTGGCGCTCAATGCCGGGGTTGAGGCGGCGCGGGCGGGCGATGCCGGCCGCGGCTTTGCCGTGGTGGCATCCGAAGTGCGAGCCCTGGCGCAGCGCTCGGCGCAGGCGGCCAAGGAGATCAAAGCCTTAATTTCCACCTCGGCCCAAGAGGTTGGCGTTGGCGTCAAGCTGGTCGGTGAGACTGGCCGGGCATTAGACCAGATCGTCTCCCAAGTGGGTGAGGTCACGACGGCTATCTCCGAAATCGCGGCCTCCGCGCAGGAACAGGCGTCAGGGCTGGCCGAGGTGAACACCGCAATCAACCAGATGGATCAGGTGACACAGCAAAACGCGGCCATGGTCGAACAGAGCACGGCGGCCAGTCACTCACTCGCCCAGGAAACGGCTGAACTGGTACGTCTCACAGGACGCTTCCAGATCGGCGAGGTGCCAAGCGGCGTACCAGCGGATACGAATATCCAGCCGCTGCGCCGGCCGGCCAAGCCTGCGCCGCGTGCAACCAGAGCCGCAGCGCTCAAGGGCGTAGGCCGCGGCGGAAGCGCAGCCCTTTTAAAGGCTGCCTTGGTCCCGGCGTCGGCCGAGGAAAGCTGGACCGAGTTCTAAGCAAGCTTGCGCGGTCGTCACACGGACGGGTTTGCGTCCAGACTGAATGCAAACCCATCTAGAATTCTTGTCTGCGAACAAGAGAATGGCAGGCTCAGATCCGGTCGCCACGCGTCAGACCCGGCTATAATTTGCCTCAAACAGCCGTTCTGCAAACTGCTTGAGACCCGAGACGCCCGCGAAATTGATCGGAGATTGCCCGGACACCTTCTGTGAGTGCAGCGATGGTCTCGGCGGGCAGACGCCACCTTTCCGGCGAACGCCTGCCGGGCATTGCCGCCACAGTCACCCCAGCTCCCACCCAAGCTGCCGCGCCACGCTTCATGTCACATCGGCGGTCCAGCCGAACACCGCGAAGGTCGCGCCGCCTTCGGTTGAATGATCTGTCCGCCGGGCCCCGCGCAGCTACGACGCGTCGTCCTCCAGCGTGGTCTGGGCGACACCCCGTCCGTTTCCACTGGCTTGCGCCGCGAGTGCGTGACCCGCTGCAACCGCCCCCAGGCATAACAGCACCGACACCGCGACGTTCGCCAGGCTACGGCCCCAAGCCCCGGCACGCATCAGATCCAATGTTTGCAGGCTGAATGAAGAGAATGTCGTGAACCCGCCGCACACTCCAACCATGACGAACAGCCGCAGCCAATCCGGCGCCGGGTAACGGCCGTTCTGGAGGGTCAAAGTACCGAAGCATCCAATCAGGAACGAGCCTGCCACGTTGATGCCGATCGTGCCCCAAGGCAGGTCCCGGCTGTAGGGTGCAGCCCACCATCCGGTCCAATACCGCCCGACGCTGCCCAGTGCTCCGCCCAGTGCGACCCAGAGTGTCTCCGTCATGCTGGCCCCCGCTGCCCCGCCATCCCTGTGCGCGCAGCGTCGGCGTGCCGCAC
>CAXTOB010000572.1:0-4304 GCA_964245505.1 uncultured Acetobacteraceae bacterium
GGTCCAGAGACCCCGCTAAGGTTGCCGGACGACGCCATCACCCAGGCCGATGTCATCCTTCGAGACTTCGACGTTCTATCGCCAGCAGCCGCCATCACCGCCCACCATGCCTACACCCACACTGCGCTGATGGCGTTGCTCAACGACGCTCGCCTGCGTGCCGGCGTATTGGCACCCGCTCAGTTCGTCTGGCTGAGGCTGGTAGACCGCGATCTTTGGTATGCCTTGCACTCCCTGGGGTTCGAAACGGAGGGATTCGGTATGTACCAGCATCCCAATCCGCGCATCGAGGCTGTGGGTGCCCGTGACCATTGGGCGTCTGAGCGCATCGCGAAGCGGGCTCTCGGCAAGCCGGAGGTCGCCAGGGCTTTGGATGCCGTCAGGAAAGTGGCCGCGCGCCGTTCAGCCCCCGGTGAACAAGGGTTCTGAGTCTCAGTCCCGCGCCACTCGGCCGACCGTGTCGTCCTCTGGGGGCGGGTCGATGCCCAGCTCCTGTCGAACATGCGCGAATTTCTCGGGATCGGCGAACCGCCGGTCCTGCATCATGGCACGCAACTCCTCCAGTCCGGCCTCGGTGAAGAACAGCAGCGGCAGACGGCCACCTTCATCAAGCCTCATGAGATTACGGTCGATCAGCCCTTGGGCAACACCTGGGACCTTTGCCTTCCCGGCATTCGGCCCCGCGCGCCACGTCCTTAAAGAAAAGCCGTCGGCAACGCTGGGGTAGGTGGAGAAAAACCTGTCGAGTTCGTGCCGAATGAAGTCCCGCTCTTTTGGAAGAAGGCTCATGGCTGGTCGCGTCGGCTGTCTTGTCATAGCGACGACCATACCACGCGGCCGACATCACTGACGTCGGCCAGGATAACCAAGGAAATCGTGCTCCGTTCGCAAGCACGTCAGGCAACGTCATACCCACTGATCGTATCGGAGGGCGTCTGCATGGACTTGGTGATACCTGACGGAGTTCCGGTCCACATAACGATAGGCAATGCGCCGCCGTTGCTCGCGCTGCCGAACGAGAGTGATGTGCGGAGTGTGCCGGCGTCGCGCGGCTCGTCCGGCGGGCGTCTCGTCAAAAGTGTTCTGGCGGCCGTTCTGCTCTTCGGATCGTTCCAGGTAGGTCGTCTCACAGGACATCACGTCGACACCGTGTCCAACGCTCAGGCGGCCTCTGAGGCTCGTGCTACGCCTACGCCCGCCTCTCAGGCAGACCAGGCTGTCTCGACTGAGATACCGCCAGCGTTTCGGGATCAGATGGCGCAGGCGCCGCAGGTCTCTCCACCTCCCGGCCAAGCACCGCGGACTAAAGCTGCGACTTCAGGCCCGACCGAGCCGCCCGCGTCCAATCCATTTGGCTTACACGAGTAGCCTCATGCGGCACGAAAGCGCCGGGGCCGACCGGAGGGTAGACGGATGATCCAACGTCAGGTTCTTGGCCCACAAGACAGGTTCGAGCGTACTGGCGCGCAAAGCCTGCGCGACATTCGGCCGTTCGCGGTCCGTCTTTCCGAGGTGTTGCGCAGCTCAGCATCGGGCATCCTGCTCGGGATGGGCGCGACTGCGACCTTTTTCGAGTCTGCGGCGGTCAATATCACCGTGCCCGTGTCCGTCGCCTATGCGGCCTGGGTTCTGACACGTCGCGTGCAATTGCCGATCCGACTTCCCAAGACTTGCGGCCTTCCAGACTACAGCAGCCCCGAGCCGGGTACTCGCAAACCCAAAAAAGCCGATGCCACCTTTTTCATTGGCTGGGATCTCGAAGGTCGGGAGCTGTGGGCGACGTCCGAGGACGAGCGGCAGCACATGACGATTCCGGGCACGACCGGCGCCGGTAAGACAACGACAATCATCAGCCTCCTCACCAACGCCCTTGCGCGCGGCTCGGGCTTCGTCCTGGTCGATGGCAAGGCGCAACGCGACGTGTTCGGAAAGGTGCTGGCTCTTGCCCGTCGTTTCGGCCGTGAGGACGACGTGCGCGTGCTCAACCTCATGGTGGCGAGCGGCCTCAAGGACAGTCACACCTGGAACCCGTTCGCCACGGGAAACGCCGACGCCATCCGTGAGATACTGGCGTCGCAACTCGGCGAGCAGGCTGAGAAGGACTCTAACGGCGTTTTCCGCGATCGCGCCGTCGCGCTGATCGGCACGATTGCGCCTGTGCTGGTATGGCTTCGTGACAACAAAGGGTTGCATCTCAACATCGAGGTCATACGATTTTCGATCGAGCTGAGCTGGATATGGAAGCTCGCGATGAAGAAGATCGTGCGGCTTCGCGACACGGAAACAGGCGTCATCACCGAGATCGATGTCAGCGAGGATATACCTGAGACGATCACCTGGCCGCTTCGATCCTATCTCGGCGAGTTGCCCGGTTACGACGCCGAATTGCCTTTGGACCAGCAGCGAGACAACAAGCCGAGCGAGCAGCATGGCTACGCGCAGTTCTATTTTACGCCGATGTTCACCCAGATCGGCGGAAGCCTTGGCCACATTTTCAATGTCGAGAGCGGCGACATCGACATGCGTGATATCGTATTGAACAGACGCATCCTGGTCGTGAACCTGCCAACTCTTGAGAATTCGCCCGTCACCCTCGCCGCTCTCGGCAAGTTGGTTGTGACATCGCTACGTGGCATGATGGCACAGCTTCTTGGCGTCTCGCTCGAGGGTGACTACTCCGAGGCCAACAAGCCAGGGATGGGCGAGTCGCCGTTCCACATCGTCCTCGACGAGATGGCTTACTATGCGACGAGCGGTCTTGACGCCATGCTCGCCATGGGTCGCGGCCTCAATATCAGCTTCATGCTCGGCTTTCAGGAGGTGTCGGGCATCTGGGCACGCCTTGGCGAGAAGACGGCCTCTCTTCTCGGGAACGCCAATCTGACAATCGCCATGCGCCAGCAGGACTCCGGGCGGACCCGTGACTGGTTGGAGAAAACGGCGGGCCAGACCAATGTGACTCAGGCGACGTCGTATCAGGGCGCGTCCGACGGAAATTATCGGGAGGCCCGGCACGCAGAGGTCCGCACGGTTTCGCGGGTCGACTGGAACGACCTGACGTCGCTGATCGAGGGTGAGGCGATCGTCTTATTCGGCGGCCGCCGCATCTACACCCGCGTCTTTCACGCCAAGATCGACGACAAAGGACCCAAGAGACTGGGGCGGAGCATCATGCTGGCGAACCCGGACCCAAAGGATCTGCGGTCCAGGCTCGACGCGGTGCGCGCGATCGCCACCAACATCGAGAGCGGCAGGGTCAGTGCGGGGAGCCTCGCCGAGCTCTCCCCGGGTCTGAAGGCTCTGTTGCAGGGTTTCGCACGGGCCTCTCGCGCTGGCAGCCATGCGCAGGGTTGTGCGCAAGCTGCCCTGGACGAGCTTTCCAAGCTTCCCGACGACAAGCTTCCATCACCCCCTCCCCCGCCGTCTGACGGAACGCCGGTCACCGGGGTTACGCACATGTTGGCCACATCGACCGAGCGGGTGTTCGCCGGCCCGGATCCGGTGGGACTGCCGAATGAGCCGATCGACGATCGTCTGTTACGCGGGATTTCAGCTGTAGAGCGGGCGTCCGGTGTGGTGGGCGCTCATGCGCGTGGCGCCGCGCTCTCGATCTTGAAAGCCCGCGACGAGGCGTTGGACGACACCGTGGTGGTGGAGCCACCAAAGATGCCGCCTGAGGTGCTGGAGCAGCATATCAGGGCGATCATCAGGCAGCTTGAAGGACTCCAGGCAGCGGCGAAGCCGCGCAAGGCTGCTTAATGGTCCGCAAAAAGCAGCCCCCTCGGCCCCCTGAGCAGCGCGCAGCCGAGAACCAGGCCTTCTACGAGCGTCGGCAAGAGATCGGCGTCGTCAAGGTCAGTGTCATGGTCCCCGCTGACCGGGTTTCCGAACTCCGCGCCATCGGTCTTGCCTGGCGTGCCGAGGCAAAGCTGCTTCTTGAGTCCGACCGGCCGTCAGCAGATCAGATCCTGCAGATCCATGCCGTTTGCCGAACGCTCGGTATTGAACTGCCGATCCAAGCATTCGAGACGCGGGCCTCCGCTGCCTACTGGCTCCTGGCCTACGAAAGCAAGCTCGCCGGCCGGCGCGTTCAGATGCCGACTTCACGGCCGGTCCCGCAGAGATAGCCAGTGTTCGAAACCCATTGGAGGCAACCCATGCGCCACTCCTCGTTTCACCCATTCAAGGTCGCAGCGGCACTCGGCCTGGCTGCCTTGGCAGTGTCGCCGGCGCACGCGCAGCCAAGTGACCCGGCATATCGAAGCCGGCAAGACAGCAACATCACCCCCGCTGATACACGGTCG
>CAXTOB010000573.1:0-4294 GCA_964245505.1 uncultured Acetobacteraceae bacterium
GACCTGGTCGTTGCCCATGGCGCGCTTGGAGTAGTTGACGTGGTCCGGCCCGCCGCCGGGCTTGCTGCTGTCGCCGTAGCCCCGCAGGTCTGTCAGCACGACGGTGAACCGTTCGGCCAGCTTCGCGGCAACCCCGTGCCAGGCGACGTGCGTCTCGGGGTGGCCGTGCAGCAGCAGCAGCGGCGGCCCGTTACCGCCGACCAGCGTGTTGATCGTGGCGCCGGGCACCTGGACGCTGTTGATGGTCATCCCGGGCGTGGTCACGAAACTTTGGCGGAAGCCAGGGAACAGCGCGGCGTTGGCGAGGACGCCGGGTCCGTTGGCAAAGCCGGTCTGGATCGCGTCGGCCCCGGCACGGGCTGGCCGGATCGCCGCCCCCAGGGCGAGGCCGGCTCCGATAAGAAGGCGCCTGTCAACTGCACCGTGCATCACTTTCCCTCTGGCGTTCAAGGACGACGGGCAAACAGCGGCCCGGCCATTTGAAGCTAAAAAGGTTCAGGCTGACAACAATTGCCAGAAACCGACATGAAAGGCCGGATGCGGATGAGGCTGGCACTGACGCTTGCTGCGGAGCATCCATGGCCGCCGGCGGCGGTCAGTGCCCCCGAATGTAGCAGACGATGTCGCCCAGCACGTCCAACGAGATCGGCATCACGAGCAGGATGAAGGCGACTGCCACTATTATCGCGATGGCGGCGCGATCATCGCCCGGCGGGCACATTGGCAGGTTACTCCGTTCCGTCGAATGGCATGTACCCTCCTCCTGAGTCGCAAACGTAAATCTGACCCTGGCCTTGCAGCCGCACGCAGCCTTCCAGCGCGACAGGAAACGCCTGCCTTTTCCTGCACGACACGCCGACAAAAGGCCAGCCGCAATTCCTGGTCGCGCGGTCCGGAACGGTCCCTGTCATCGTTCATGGCCGGTTTTGGCAGGTCAAGTCGGTTCTGGGCAAGTGTCCCGGCCATAGCCGCCGCAGTGTCATCCCACGCATGCCGGGCTGCCCAGGCGCACCGGGTTGACGTGAGCATGGCGTCCAGCGACCCGGCATCGCCGGTTCATTAGCACAGGAGGTCAGCAGG
The DNA here is from genome assembly GCA_964245505.1 of uncultured Acetobacteraceae bacterium. GTDB lineage: Bacteria > Pseudomonadota > Alphaproteobacteria > Acetobacterales > Acetobacteraceae > DASWOJ01. The sequence continues at coordinate 1,081 of CAXTOB010000573.1, forward strand.
TGGGCAAAACGAACCAGCAGGGAACGCGAGGCGCCGGCTGTCCAGGGCTGGCCACGCGACACGTGGCCTGGGTTGCCCGTGGCGCCCTGGTCCTGGCTGCGGCGCCAGGCTGCACGCCTGCCGTCTTGGACCCTGTGGGTCCTGTGGGGTTGGCCAACAAGACGCTCCTGGTGGACTCGCTCGCGATCATGCTTTGCATCGTCGTGCCCACCATCCTTGCGACCCTGGCGTTCGCGTGGTGGTTCCGTGCGTCCAACCCCCGCGCCAAGCGCCTGCCGGACTGGGCGTACTCCGGGCAAATAGAACTCGTGACCTGGGGCATCCCGCTACTGACGATCACCTTGCTGGGCGGGGTGGCCTGGGTCGGCTCGCACGAGTTGGACCCTGGGCGGCCCTTGCCCGCGCAGGCAGGGGCGAAGACGCTGGAGGTCCAGGTTGTCGCGCTCGACTGGAAGTGGCTGTTCATCTATCCGGGCCAGCAGGTTGCCAGCGTCAACGAGCTGGTGATCCCGGTCGGCGCCCCGGTCCATTTCTCGATGACGTCGGCCAGCGTGATGAACGCGTTCTTCATCCCGCAGCTCGGCAGCATGATCTACGTCATGAACGGCATGGCGTCGCAGCTTTACCTGCAAGCCGACCGGCCCGGCGCCTTCCGCGGCATCTCGTCCCATTACAGCGGCGACGGGTTCTCCGATATGCATTTCCGAGTGCGGGCACTGGACGCAGCAGGCTTCGACGTCTGGGTGGAGGCCGCACGCAAGGCCGGCCCGGCGCTGACCGCCGCGAGCTACGCCGAGCTGTCCCAGCAGGGCACCAACGCCAGCCCGTTCACCTACCGCCAGGCCGATCCCGGGCTGTTCCAGAAGGTCGTCGGCCAGGAACTGGCGCCCGGGCCGGGTCCGGACCCGCAGCCCAGTCCCCGGACGAAGCCCGACTCGGCAGCCGGCGCAGCGCCTGGCCAGGGCGCAGGCACCGCGGCCGTCGCCGATGCCGGGGCGCAGCCGGTCGCGCAACACGCACACTCGATGGAGCACTAAGATGCTGGGCAAGCTCACCTGGGCGGCGATCCCGTTCGACCAGCCGCTGCCGATGGTCGCCTCGGGCGTGGTCGGCCTCGCCATCGCGGGCCTCCTCGCGCTGATCGTGTTCAAAGGCTGGCTGCCGTACTTGTGGCGCGAGTGGATCACCAGCGTGGACCACAAGCGCATCGGCGTCATGTACTGCATCCTGGCGCTGGTCATGCTGCTGCGCGGCTTCTCCGACGCGATCATGATGCGCACGCAGCAGGCGATGGCTTATAACGCGCCGGGCTTCCTGCCGCCCGAGCACTACGACCAGATCTTCTCGGCCCACGGCACGCTGATGATCTTCTTCGTCGCCATGCCCTTCGTGATCGGGCTGATGAACTTCGCCCTGCCGCTGCAGCTCGGCATCCGCGACGTGGCATTTCCCACCCTGAACAACGTCAGCTTCTGGCTGACCGCCACCGGCGCGCTGCTGGTCAACGTCTCGCTCGTCGTGGGCGAGTTCGCCCGCACCGGCTGGCTGCCCTACCCGCCGCTGTCGGAACTCACCTACTCGCCCGGTGTCGGTCCGGACTACTATCTGTGGTCGCTGCAGATTTCCGGCGTCGGCACCCTGCTGTCGGGGGTGAACCTGGTCACGACCATCCTCAAGATGCACGCGCCGGGGATGACCTACCTACGGATGCCGATGTTCTGCTGGACCTCGCTCGCCTCCAACCTGCTGATCGTCGCCGCCTTCCCGATCCTGACGGCGACCTTGGGCATGCTGCTGCTCGACCGCTACCTCGGCTTCCACTTCTTCACCAACGAGGCCGGGGGGAACGTGATGATGTTCATGAACCTCATCTGGGCCTGGGGCCACCCGGAGGTTTACATCCTGATCCTGCCGGCGTTCGGCGTGTTCTCCGAGGTGATCTCAACCTTTTCGCAGAAGCCGTTGTTCGGCTACCGGTCCATGGTGATGGCGACGATGGCGATCTGCGTTCTCGCCTTCTCGGTGTGGCTGCACCATTTCTTCACCATGGGCGCGGGCGGGGACGTGAACGCCATCTTCGGCATCGCCTCCATGATCATCGCGGTGCCCACGGGCGTTAAGGTGTTCAACTGGCTGTTCACGATGTACGGCGGGCGGGTGACCTACCCGGCACCCATGCTGTGGGCCATTGGCTTCATGGTCACGTTCGTAGTGGGCGGCATGACGGGCGTCTTGCTGGCGGTGCCGCCGGCTGACTTCGTGCTGCACAACAGCCTGTTCCTGGTGGCGCACTTCCACAACGTGATCATCGGCGGCGTGCTGTTCGGGGCGTTCGCGGGATACATGTACTGGTTCCCCAAGGCGTTCGGCTTCCGCCTGCACGACGGCCTGGGCCGGGCCGCGTTCTGGTGCTGGTTCGGCGGCTTCTACGTCGCCTTCGTGCCGCTCTACGTCCTGGGCCTGCAAGGCATGACCCGGCGGATGCAGCACTACGACGTGGCGGCCTGGCGGCCCTGGCTGCTGGTGGCGGGCGTGGGCGTGGCGATGATCCTGGCCGGCATCGTGCTGATGATCCTGCAGCTCGTGGTCAGCATCCGCCACCGGGACAGCCTGCGCGACCTTACGGGCGATCCCTGGAACGGGCGCTCGCTGGAATGGTCCACTGCCTCGCCCCCGCCGGCCTTCAACTTCGCCGTGCTGCCGGAGGTGTCCGGAGAGGACGCCTACTGGGGCATGAAGGAACGTGCCCGCGAGCAGTCGGCCCTGGGCAGGGAGCCGGAGTACGTGAACATCGAGGTGCCGCGCAACAGCCCGACCGGGGTCATCAGCGCCTTCTTCGCCACCGTCATGGGTTTCGCCATGATCTGGCACATCTGGTGGATGGCCGCCGCGGGCCTCGTCTGCGCCTTCGCCACCTTCGTCGCCTTCGCCTGGCGCGATGTGGCCGAGAAAGTGATCTCGGCCGCCGAGGTCGCGCGCATTGACCGGGCCAACCGCAGCGCCCGCCAGTCGGCGCTCGCCGTCTTGGAGGCCGCGCAGTGAGCGCCGAAAAGGCTGCGCCCCCAGCCCCGCGGCGGGGAGCCGCGTTCCGCAACGGGCTTTGGGGGGCGGTGCTCGGCGCGAGCGCCGCAGCCGGCGCGCTGCTCGCGTTGCGCCCGGCGCCGGGCGCCCTCGCCCTGCAGCCAGCGGGCGGGGCCGCGCCCCTGCACAGGGA
>CAXTOB010000574.1:0-841 GCA_964245505.1 uncultured Acetobacteraceae bacterium
AACCATCCCCGGGCTATAACACCGGGATGCAGGACGGGGCACCCATGCGGCAAGAAGGCACAATGGACTGCGGCGACGGCGTGGCGCTGGCCTGGGTCCGCACGCCGGGACGCGGGCCATGCACGGTGTTCCTGCCGGGCTACATGAGCGACATGGAGGGTTCGAAGGCCCTGGAAACCGAGGCGTTCTGCGCCGAACACGGCCTGGCCTGCCTGCGGCTGGACTATAGCGGCCACGGCGCCAGCGGCGGCGCATTCACCGACGGCACCATCGGGCGCTGGACGGCCGACGTGCTGCACCTGGTGGACCATCTTACCGAGGGGCCGCTGGTGCTGGTCGGCAGCAGCATGGGCGGCTGGATCGCGCTCAACGCCGCACTCGCCCGGCCAGAGCGCGTCCAGGCGCTGGTCGGCGTCGCCGCCGCCCCGGACTTCACCGAGGATCTGATGTGGGACGCCATGATGCCCGGCGAGCGCATACAGCTCCAGCGCGACGGCGTCCTGCAGGTGCCCAGCGCCTATGGCGACCCCTACCCCGTGACGCTCGCCTTGATCGAGGACGGGCGCCGACGCCTCCTGCTGCGGGCGCCGATCCCGCTGCATTGCCCCGTCCGCCTGCTGCAAGGGATGCAGGACCCGGACGTGCCCTGGGAAACCGCGATGCGCCTGGTGGACCGGCTGGAGGGCAACGACGTGCAGGTGACCCTCATCAAGGACGGTGACCACCGCCTGTCACGGCCGGCGGACCTCCTGCTGCTCCGCCGTACGCTCGCTGGCCTCCTGCTGCAGGATGGCGCGTAGCCCCTCGCGATAGGTCGGAAACGCCCAGCGCAGCCCAAGCA
>CAXTOB010000574.1:851-4294 GCA_964245505.1 uncultured Acetobacteraceae bacterium
GTGCTTGGGCTGCGGACCCGGCGGTTCTCCATCCAGAAGCTGCGGCCCATCTCGCTCATGCCAGGCAGCGCCTCGGCGAAGGGGACCAGCGGCGGCGGCTCGATGCCGAGCAGCCGCGCCGCCTCCGCCGTCACCTCGGCGCTGGCAGCAGGTTCGTCGTCGGCCAAATTCAGGATGCGGGCACCAGGCGGGCGGTCCTGCGCCATGGCGGCCACCACCGCGGCGGCGATGTCGTCCCTGTGGATGCGGCCGAACAGGTGGCCGGGCTTGTCCACCCGCCGCGCCGTGCCGGCCCGCAAGTCGTCGAACGCGGAGCGGCCCGGCCCGTAGATGCCCGCAACCCGGAACACGTCCACCGCGCAGCGGGCGCAGGCTGCCCGCCACGCATCCTCGGCCGCCACCCGGCGCTGGCCCCGGTTGTTGCCGGGCCGGGCCGGCGTATCCTCGTCCACCCAGCCGCCGCCATGGTCGCCATACACGCCGGTCGTGGACAGGTAGCCGGCCCAGCGCAGGTCGGGCGCCGAGGCAACCTCCCCGCCAAAGCGGGCCAGGGCCGGATCGCCATCCGCGCCAGGCGCCGCGGTTTGGACGAGATGCGTCGCCGCCAGCACCGCCGGGCCGGCATCCCTGAAGGAGATCAGCGCCACCCCCGGCGGGACCCTCAGGTTTCCAGGTTCCCTGCTGGTGGCCGTCACCTGCCATCCCTGCCCGGCGGCCCGCGCCGCGATGGCGGTCCCGGTGTAGCCCATACCGAAAACCAGGAGATGCCCCAGGGTCCCCCCAGGGAAGCGCGCAGTTGTCATAAGTGATCCTAGCTGGTTTGCCCGTAGAGGCGGGCACGGGTATGATAGGTCGAAGATGAACAAGGGCGTGCTCATCGCAATTACGGTCGTTGTCGTGCTGGCCGCCGCGGGAGGTGGTCCGTGGCAGACGGCTCGCGCCGCCGGACCCGGTCCCGATCAGGCTTCTACCGCACCGGCTGCGGCGGGAGATGACCAGGCGCCGCTGCCGATTCCCCCCATCCCGCCGCGCATTTCTGAAGGCGCCGATTATGACCACTGCCTGTCCATGCTGAACACCGACCCAGCCGGCGCCTACGCCTTTGCCGACGCCTGGTTCGCCACCGGCGGCGGTGAAGGTGCAATCCACTGCAAGGCGCTGGCCGACGTGGAGCGTGGCGACGCGGACGTGGGAGCGGAGGCGATGGACAAGCTCGCCGGCAGCAGCAACGCCTCAGCCGTGGCGCGGGCGGCGGTGTATGGCCAGGCCGGGCGGGCGTGGCTGATGGCGCGCGACCCCGGCCGGGCAATGGCGTCGGCGACGCTTGCCCTGTCGCTGACCCCGGACGACCCGGACCTGCTGATTGACCGGAGCATCGCCTCGGCCAACCTGGACCGCTACCAGGATGCGCTGGACGACCTGACGCGGGCATTGGACTTGGACCCGCGGCGCCCAGATGCACTGGTGTTCCGCAGCGCCGCCTGGCGACATTTGAACCAAACCGACCTGGCGCAGGACGACATAGACCGCGCCCTGGCCCAGGATCCCGACAACCCCGACGCGATGCTGGAACGTGGCATCCTGCGCCAGCGCCGGGGCGAAAGTGAGGGCGCTCGCGAGGATTGGGAGCGTGCGATCCAGCTTGCCCCCGATACTCCGACCGCCGACCTGGCGCAGCAGAACCTGCAATTGCTAGAAGCCGGTCCCGAACGGCGTTGACCCCCTAACCCCCCAAGGAAGACAGTATGAGTGGCTTTAATGGCAGCAAATTCGCCGACCGCGCGGCCGCTGCCGCTGCGGCGAAGAAGGCGCTGATCGAGAAATTCAAGGCGAAGCCGGCGCCCGACGACCCCACCGTCCTGGCCCGCCAGGCCGAGCGCCGCGCCATTGCCGAAGCCCGTGAGATCCGGGCCGCCGAACGCAAGGCCGCCAAGGAAGCCGAGGCCGCCCGCAAGCTGGCGGAGGATCAGGAGCGGCTGGCCGAACTGGCCCGGCAGGCCGAGGCGGAGGCCGCCCGGCTGGCAGAACAGGCCCGGCGCGACGAGGAAATCAAGGCGCAGCGCAAAGCAGAGCGCGACGCCCGTTACGCCGCGCGCAAAGCAAGGCGGTAGAACCCTTCTTCTCCCTCTCCCTTCGGGTGTGGGTGGGGGTGAGGGGGTCTCGGCTGCGGAGCGATGAGCACGCACCCCATCGGAGCAAAGTCACACACCGGACAACGTAGCTCCGAACGACCCCCTCACCCCGACCCTCTCCCGGAGAGAGAGGGAGAAGCGTTCATCTTAAAACGGTCACTCCTTCGGAAAGTCCGTCGCGATTCCGACGTCACGCCAGGCTTCGACCTCGGCCAGCGTAGTCCGCAGCTTACCCGTGACGGCATCGACGCCAAACGCGCCCAGCACCAGGTGGCGCGGCGGGTCAGCCTGCTCCGTAACCGCAATCATGGCCGATGCAGCCCGTGCCGGGTCACCGGGCTGCTGACCGCTATAGCCGGAAGTGGTCTGCATCCGGCTACCGACGGTGTCCGCATACTCCGCAATCTCGGTCGGCGTTTGCTTTAGCGACCGGCCGGCCCAATCGGTGCGGAACGGCCCCGGCTCGATGCAGGTAACGTGGATGCCGAGCGGCTTGCCCTCGGCGGCCAGCGCATCCGACCAGCCCTCCACTGCATGCTTGCTGGCCGCATAGTAGCCGGAGCCAGGGAAACCAACGAAACCCGCGACCGAGGAAATATTGACCACATGGCCCCGCCGCCGCGCCCGCATCCCCGGCAGGACCGCCCGCGTCATCGCGAACAGGCCGAACACGTTGGCGTCGAATTGGGCGCGCACCTCCTCCTCGACACCCTCCTCGACCGACGCCTGGTAGCCATAGCCGGCGTTGTTCACCAGCACATCCACCCGGCCGAACCGAGCCTCGGCCTCCTGCGCCGCCGCCGCGATCTGCCCGGCATCCGTCACATCCAGATCGAGCGCCAAGCCGCGGTCCCCGGCGCCATCCACCAAATCGGCCACCCGCGCCTTGTCACGGGCCGTGACCACTGCACGCCAGCCGCGGCCAACCACCTGCTGCGCCAGTTCCCGCCCGAACCCGGTCGAGCAGCCCGTTATGAACCAAACGGGAGTTTCTTCAGTTGCCATGTAAAAGATCCTTCTTGGACGTCAGCGGTTCAGCGTGCCCATCTGCGCCGCAGCATACCGCGTGCCGGCCGCCGCACCCGGGGGCATCGCCTGGTCCAGCCGCCGGAGATCGTCCGGCGTCAGTTCGACATCCAGCGCCGCCACGTTCTGCTCCAGGTAGGTGCGCCGCTTGGTGCCGGGAATCGGCACGATGTCATCGCCCTGCGCCAGCACCCAAGCCAGCGACAACTGCGCGGCCGTGCACCCCTTGGCAGCGGCGAGGGCAGCGATCTCATCCACCAGCGCCAGGTTGCGCTGCAGGTTCTC
>CAXTOB010000575.1:0-3563 GCA_964245505.1 uncultured Acetobacteraceae bacterium
CTGTCACACAGATGGCCTGCGGCCGTGCCAGGCCGCGCAAGCCTGCTTAGCTTTTTATCTGTGCGCAAACCTCCAGGGGTTTGCTGAGGGACCAGACAGGATGCCATTGAAGCCGGATACCCGCGACAAGCTGAAGCAGGTCAGCACCGCGACCCTCGCCACTGCCTTGTTCAAGCGCGGCCTGCGTCATCAGATGATCCAGGACGTGCATCCGCTGTCGCCGCCGGGTCCGCATTCGATGGTCGGCGAGGCCTACACCCTGCGCTACATCCCAGCGCGCGAGGACCTGAACGACATGTCGGTGTTCCGCAACCATTCCCATCCGCAGCGCCGGGCGGTGGAGGACTGTCCGCCGGGCTGCGTGATGGTGATCGATAGCCGCAAGGACGCCCGCGCCGCGTCGGCTGGCGGCATCCTGGTCACGCGGCTGATGGTGCGCGGCGTCGCCGGTATCGTCACCGATGGCGGATTTCGCGACAGCGCGGAGATCGCTGGCCTTGCCATGCCGTCCTACCACCACCGTCCCAGCGCGCCGACCAACCTGACGCTGCACCAGGCAATAGATGTGCAGGTGCCCATCGGCTGCGGCGACGCGCCGGTGTTCCCGGGCGACGTGATCGTGGGCGACGCGGATGGCGTCATCGTCCTGCCCGCCCACCTGGCAGACGAACTGGCCGCCGAGGCGACCGAGATGACGGCCTACGAGGACTTCGTCACCGAACGGGTCCGCGGCGGGCAGGCCACCATCGGGCTGTATCCGCCGACGGACGAGAGCAATCTCGACCTGTTCAAGGAGTGGCGGGCGAAGATGGGGCGCTGATCCCGGCCGTTCCGTAGCTTATCGCCGCGCCGCCGTGCATTTGGCGAGGGCCGGAGCGGCTCGGGCGGTCGGCAGATGTCATGACCCCGCTGGCACTTCCGTCCGCGTCGCCGCCTCGCGCCGTCGATGGAGGCGGGATGCGGCGTTTCTGTGCAATGCGCGATATGGCGCCGTCACACATCGGTCCGTTGACGGACCGCACCCATTTCCGGCAGCGTACACTTCAGCGCAACAACAGGCGAACGCATGACCCAACTGACCCGACGAGCCGGCCTGGCCCTGTCCCTGGGGGGCGCGGCGTCCCTGCTCGCCGGTCCTAGCCGCGCCGCGCCGCCCGACGACCTGATCGAGCGCGCCCGCAAGGAGGGCGTCGTCAACAGCGTCGGCATGCCCGACGACTGGGCCAACTGGGAGGCGACCTGGAAGGATGTCACCGCCAAGTACGGCCTGAAGCACACCGACACCGACATGAGCAGCGCCGAAGAGCTGGCGAAGTTCGCGGCCGAACGCTCCAACGCCTCCGCCGACATCGGCGACGTCGGCTTCGACTTCTGCGGCGTTGCGGTGCAGCGCGGCCTGGCCGCTCCCTACAAGCCCAGCACGTTCGACCAGATTCCTGAATGGGCGCGCGACCCTGACGGGCGCTGGATGCTGGCCTACACCGGCACCATCGCCTTCGCCGTGGCAAAGGACGTGCCCAATCCGCCGCGCTCCTGGGCCGACCTGCTGACCGGAAGCTACAAGGTGGCCGCGGGCGACGTGGGCAAGGCGTCGCAGTCCAACGCCGCCGTGCTAGCCTGCGCCATCGCCATGGGTGGCGACGAGGGGCGGATCGACCCGGCGATGGACCTGTTCGCCAAGCTCGCCAAGCAAAAGCGCCTGCTCACCGTCACGGCGCTTCCGGCCAACATGGGACGCGGGGAGATACAGGTCGGGCTGATGTGGGACTTCAACGCCCTGAGCTACCGCGACAAGGTCGGCGGCGGACGGTTCGAGGCGGTGATCCCCTCCGACGGCTCCGTCACCAGCGGCTACTCCACGATCATCAACCAATATGCCAAGAACCCGAACGCGGCGCGGCTGGTGCGGGAGTATATCTTCGGCGACGAGGGCCAGCTCAACCTCGCCGACGGCTATGCCCGGCCGATCCGGGTGGACCACCTGACCCTGCCGGACGCCACCCGCGCCAAGCTGCTGCCCACGGCGCAATACGCCAAGGCCCGCCCGATCAACCCGGTGCTGTGGAGCGACGGTGCGAAGCGCGTCCCGGCCCTATGGCAGGAGAAGGTGCTGACCGAGATGTAGGGGGTGCCACCCCCTGCCCAACGCTTGATCTTCGTGCTTTTGGACGGGCTGCGCCTGGATGCGGCAGGTGCCTGCATGGGCTATGTGCAGGCGGAGGCTGCGGCTGCCGGGCGACCCTGCATCCCGGTAGCGGCGGAGCTGCCCAGCTTGTCCCGGCCGCTTTATGAAACGCTGATGACCGGCGTGCCACCGGTCCGCAGCGGAATTACCGGCAACGGTGTGGTGCGCCGGTCGCGGCATCCGAGTGTGTTCGACCATACAAGGGAAGCCGGACGGACGACTGCCGCAGCCGCCTACCATTGGTTCTCGGAGCTGTATAACCAGGCGCCGTTCCAGCCGGCCCACCGCGTGACGCACGACCCTGGCGCCGCTATCCAGCACGGCCTGTTCTATTGGCGGGACGGCTATCCGGATGACCATCTGTTCGCCGATGCCGAGGCGTTGCGACGGCAGCATGGGCCGCACTTCCTGCTGGTACATTCTATGGGCATAGACGACGCCGGGCACCGGCACGGCGGGGCCAGCAAGGAGTATCGGACCGCCGCCCGGCAGGCCGACGAGCTGCTATCCCGGCACATGCCGGCTTGGCTGGGCGACGGGTATGCCGTCATCGTCACCAGCGACCACGGCATGGGCGACGACGGCAGCCATGGCGGCCCCGGCCCCGACGAAACGCTGGTGCCGTTCTGGCTGTTCGGCGCGGGACGGTCGCCGGAAGGGATCGCGCTGCGGCAGACCGAGATCGCCGGCACCGCCTGCGCCCTGATGGGCGTGCCGCATGACGGCATGTCCGCCAACCCGGCCCTGCTGTGACCCGGCGTGCCGTCGTCCTGTGGGCCGTCCCCTTCATCCTGGCGGTGCTGGGGTTCGAGGTGCTGCCGGCGCTGTCCGTGCTGTCCGGCAGCTTCGTGCGCGGCGGCGAGTGGTCGCTGGGCAACTACGGCGCGCTGCTGGGCAGCCGCTTCTACCGCGGGGCCTTCGCCACCAGCATCCAGGTGTCCTTGCTGACCAGCGCGATCGGCCTGGGCATCGGCCTGCCGCTGGCCCTGGCGCTGCATCGCCGGACGCCGCCGGTGCAGCGGCGCTTCCTGACGCTGTTCAACGTCGCCAGCAACTTCGTCGGCGTGCCGCTGGCGCTTGCCTTCACCATCCTGGCAGGGGTGAACGGCGTCGTGACGCTGCTGCTGGTGCGGTCGGGGCTGGTGCAGGACTTCAACATCTACTCCTTGCAGGGGCTGATGCTGGTTTACGTTTACTTCCAGGTGCCGTTCGCCGTGCTGGTGCTGTTCCCGAGCCTGGGGGCGCTGACGCCGGATTTGAGCGAGCAGGCGCGGCTGATGGGTGCGTCGAGGCTGACCTTCTGGCTACGCATCGGCCTTCCGGTGCTGGCGCCCAGCCTGGCCGGCAGCTTCATCCTGCTGTTCGCCAATGCAATGGG
>CAXTOB010000575.1:3573-4287 GCA_964245505.1 uncultured Acetobacteraceae bacterium
CCTATGCCACGGCCTACGCGCTGATCGGCGGCGGCGCCAACCTGGTGACGATACGCATCGGCGAGCTGGTGGCTGGCGACGTGTTCACCGATCCGAACCTGGCCAACGCGCTGGCGGTGCTGCTGGTGCTTGTGCTGCTGGTGCCGATCCTGGTGGATCAGCTCCTGCTGCGCCGGCGCCGTGGCTGACATGCGGGGGGATGTGACGCGGGGGGATGTGACGCCCGGGGTTGTGGCGGCTGGGACGGTGACGCCTGGGACCAAGGCGCGTGGGACTGTGACGCGCGGGATTGGGCAGCCGGGAGCGCTCGCTGACCCGGTGCTGATCGGGGTGGTGTCGGCCCTGCTGCTGCTGCCGGTGCTTGCGGTGGGCGTCAATGCCGTGGCGACGGACTGGTATTCCGGCCTGGTTCCGGACGGGCTGACGCTGGGATGGTTCGGCACGGTGCTGGGCAACCCGGCATTCCAGGCGGCGCTGGGCCGGTCCCTGTTCATCGCTGCCGGGTCAGTCGTGCTTCAGGTGCTCGTCAGCGTGCCGGCGATCCTTGCAGCGCATTGCTACCTGCCTTGGCTGGACCGCTGGATGGAGCGGCTGGTGGTGCTGCCCTATGCGCTGCCGCAGGTCGTGCTGGTGGTGGGGCTGCTGGGCATCTACGCCAACGGTCCGCAGGTGCTGATCGGCACGCCCTGGATACTGCTGCTAGGCTACCTGCCC
>CAXTOB010000576.1:0-4279 GCA_964245505.1 uncultured Acetobacteraceae bacterium
TCGCAACCTCATGTGCCCCGCGCCGCCAAGCAAAAAACGCTCTGCATTATGCCGATATCGGCATAACGGACACTGGTCAGGAGCTGCGGCCCGGCTGGACCGCAAGCTCAGCTGCAGCTTCGGCTCGCACGAGTATGCACGCGAGGAGGTAAGGGTCGAGCTTGGGCAGATGATGATCCATGCCGAGCTGGGCTTGGCCGAACCCGACCAAAGCGACGACGACTTCACCAACAACGCTGCCTACGTGGCGTATTGGCTGAAGACGCTGAGGTCCGACCGCAAGGAAGTGTTTCGCGCCGCGGCCGACGCACAGCGCATCGCCGACTACCTGCTCGCCTTCCACCCGGACTATGCCAAGCAGGGAAGACAGCCTGCGACCGAAGGTGAGGCGGCGGACACGAGCGGGACGGTCCTGGCGGAAGCAGCGTGATGGCCCGGGTGGACCGGTCCCAGGACGACGCTGCCCTCGTCCGCCAGGCACTTTCCTTCGAGCGCGGGCACCTGTTCGTGCAGAGGGGCAGCTACACCTTGCACATCGCTTGCTGGGCCACCCGATCCGGCTTCGTCATAGAGCCGTTCAAGGCGTGGTGCGTCGCCGCCGGCCTGGTGGTGATCGACACGCGCCGGCTCGACCCGGGCGTGGCGTTCCGCCTGACAGCGAACACGCCGATGGTCGCCGGCACGCACCCGGCCCACCCGGCCGACCCACCGCCCTGGACGGGCACAATGTGGGCGCCGCTCCAGCATGTCGCCGCAGCCTTCCGTGCTGGCGGCGCCGAGGTGCTGAACCTGGACGATGGCGCGGCCAGACCCGATGGGGCAGTGCCATGACGACGGCCTGGGACAGCCATCCCCTCTGCGCAGCGAGAGAGGACCGCCCGACGATCAAGGGCGAGTCACCCGACGGCAAGCGCGCTTCCGGGTCTGACACCATCCTGGTGGAGGCGGCATGATGTCCCGCCATGTCCGATCTGCCGCTGACTACGCGGACGACATCGCCGCAGCGCTGGCGACCAAGGGAGGCTACCTCTTCGTAAGCAGCGGCGGCGCAATCCTCTACAAGCAGGATTGGCAGCTCAGCGGCTGCAACGTTCCGGTCCTCAAGGCCGCCTGCATCGCCGCCGGCCTTCCCGTGATCGACAGCCGCTGCATCGATGACGAGCCGGGCCTGTGGTTGCTTGCCGTCGATGTGCCGATGGTCGCCGTGGGCCGGGACGCAAGCCCCACACCATGGAAGGGCGCCGTGTCCTATGCGCCGCTCCAATACGTGGCGGGGTTGTACCGAGCAGCGGGAGCGGAGGTATACAACGTGCCGGAAGCCGCCGCTCCGACGACGGAGGTGGCGTGATGGCCGGCATGCGGGCCGTCGTGCCACCCAACGCGCTGCCAAGTGACGAGACCCCGTTGACGATCATCGGAAGGTAGGACGGACCCGACGGGCGTACCGTCTGCATCCTACCCGGCCTCGTCAGGCAAGAGTCGGACGACACTTTCGTCGCCGATCAGGTGGGCTGTGCAAATCGCAGCCTACGACGCGCCGTGCTGGCGCGCCGCCGAGACGCTTCTGCGCCAACTCCGCTCGGCCAACAGCGAAGCCTGACACCGCGGACGCAGTGGTCTCCGCCGCGACCTGCCGCCCCTGTAGGAACCATCGGCTTCCATCTCAGCAGCAAGGACCTCCAACATGGCACCAGCTTGCCCGTACGCCGTCGTACGGCTGCACGACGGCACCTCCAGTCTCGAACACATGGAAGGATCGGCCTCAAGCCGGTGCGCGCTCGTCAAGCCTGTCACCGACCGGACCGGCAAGGTTCTGGGATGGAAGCTGAAACCCTTGGTTTGCATGCTTGGATCGAAAAGCAGGCTCTGGACCTCACCGGCAGAAGCGATCACCGCCACCAAGCTCATGAAGCCTGGCCAGGCGAAAGCTGCAGTGTCGCAGGCTGATGCGGCCCGCCTGCCATGAACCACATCACCCGGCTGCAAAGCCAACTGGCCGCCGCTCAAACGTCCGCTGCTGCCATCGCCGAGGCAGTCCAGGAGTTCCGGGTCCACCTCGCCAGCGGCAAGTTCGCCGGCAGCGACACGGACGGCAGCCGACGCGACTGGATCGCGACCGCCGACGTCACTGCCTGGCTTGCCCGCATCACCGCGGCCGGAGGCTGACATGCAGCCAGACCTCGCAAGCTACGACCGTGTGTGGTGGCCACATCGGGGGGCAAGGATAGCTTAGCCTCGATGTTGACCTTGCTGGAAACCAAGGTACTGCTGGGTAGTGTCTCAGTTTGAATGTCGGCTTACGACCCAAGTCTGACACTCGACAGCCCAGCCTCCACCATCGAAGCGGACATCTTGCGATCACCGCTGCCTTTCACGCGAATAGCGAGGTCAACTCTTGAAGCTTGCGGACTCCGATTTCCGCTGGCGCACCCAGTCAAGGAAGTCGCCGATATCGTCGGCCATACCCAAGTGAACGTATGCCTCAAGTTCAGTGACCGCGGTCCGGAGAACTGTTACTACGAAACGCTCCATGCCCGCTCGATCGATGCCTTGCGTGCTAAGGGTGGACCACGTCCCATGCAAAATGCGCGAACGGTCGCGGACGACATTGCGGGCGAATTGCCGGGTGCTCAGCCTGGATCCTGGTACGATGGGATCGTCCGGCCCTAGTTCGAAGAATGCATTCAGAATTTCAAGCATGCGCTGCTGGCTGCCCATGCTATTCTCCGCACGAAGCAGCACTTCTAAAGATGTTTCGAGTTTCGCTATCGCGATGGTATCGATAGACTCACTCATACCTTGGTAAAGCCAATAGGCAGCGTCGCACCAGGTTCGCTCAAGCACCGGTAGACGAAACGAGCCCGAGGCGAACGATCGCACTACATTTCCGACTGCTTCGAAGACAGGCGCAGCCATCTGCATGATATGGGGTAGTGTGCCTGGACCGATCGCCATTCCTGGTTCCTTCCGTGCCCAACCAACGTTGTGATAACCTCCGGCCTCCGACAAGGTACGCTTCTCCGACGTTCCCCGCCGCGCGTCGAGCCGCGCCATGTTGCGCGTGTCGAGATAGGGAGCGGCGAGCTGAAGGGCCACGATTACCAAATCGACCGTAAGCTCGGCGACTTCTTCGGCACGCCGCTGCTCGCAGCCCTCTACGGAAACGCGCGCCAGCCAATTGGCATCTTGCTCGCGCATCCATCGAACCATATCGTTCAATCCGCGCTGGTCAAGAACCGCATCTCCACCGTGCGCAGGGCAAAAGTCGCTGGTCACGACACGATCGATAAACTCAAATGTGACCGGTCCGATCTCGAAGCGGGGCGCGGGAGTTCGGCTTATTACGCACGGCACGAAGACTCGCCGAGGCGAGGCGTTGTTGGTAAACCAACTTTCGAAATGCGTGACAAGAGCCTCAGCATTCTCGCCTGCGATAGTGTCCGGGTCGCGGTCGACATATTCCTCAATGAAGTTGAACAGCTCGGTCTGCATATCCACGTAGAATGTACCACGCGCCATGGCGGGGAGGCGGTCTAGGAGGCAGTCAGTAAGCTCGGCAAAAGCGCGATGCCCGGGCATTCGAATTGCGGTAATGCCACCTGCGCTCTCGCGCACGTGCCCAAGGCCTTCCGTACGCAACAGCTCTTGTGTCAGCGTCGCGAACGGCAGCGGTCGTCGCTCTAGGTGTTTAGCGAGCGTTCGCAACAGGCCAACTTCGCGGGACATCGATGGCGGCATGTACGTTCTGCTTCCCCGGATCAATGAACAAATTGCAGCGCGCATAATGGTGCTTTCGCTTCTAGTAGAAGACCGAGAATCGCCTGCTCTCACGCTGAAGATATCAAAACATGGTCTCGTCCGCTCGTCTCCCGTTGTGGCCTCTTACAGCTAGTCCCGCCTTGAAAGCGGACAGTCCGGTTTCCACCAGGAGCCGACATTCAAACTGAGACACTACCTACCGATGTCCCGCATGGAGCTGCACCACCACGAGGTGGACGGCCGCGGGCCGGCGTTCATGGACTGGCCCTCCACCCCTGGCTACTGCGCTGCGATCGCCCGAACCTTTGGCATCCCGATCCTCTACTCCTCGCGTGAAGGCGGGCTGCTGCGGCTGGTCCGTCAGTTCGAGGCACAGCAGGAACGGCAGCAGCAGGCGATCGTCCACCTCGCCGAGGGCCGGCCTGGCGACGCCTGGCTTGTGCTGACGGGGCGGCAGGACACCTGACCGGCCACGCGGAGGACTGGACCGGGAAGGCGGGAGAGGAAGCGGGACAGGGAG
>CAXTOB010000577.1:0-4277 GCA_964245505.1 uncultured Acetobacteraceae bacterium
GCGCGGCTGGCCGGGCGACGGGGCCAACCGGCTGCGGCTGCGGGTTCACGCCGGGGCTGGGGTTGGCGGCCGTGGAGGACGCGGTGGCCGTCGCCGCCCCCGCCGCCGCGGTGGCGGACGAGGCAACAGCAATCGGGTCGGCGTTGGACGGCGTGGACTTTGGCGCCGGGCTGGCGCCGGCGGCTTCCAGCATGGCCAGAATGGCGCCCACCTCGACCTCGGCTCCCTCGGCCGCGGCAATCTCCCCCAGCGTGCCGGCACCGGGGGAGTTCACCTCCACCGTAACCTTGTCGGTTTCAAGCTCCACCAGGGGCTCGTCGGCTGCGACGGCCTCGCCGGGCTTCTTCATCCAGCGCGCCACGGTGGCGGTGGTTACGCTTTCGCCCAGCGTGGGGACCTTGATCTCGGTGGACATCCTGCTTCCCTTAAGAATTCATGCCGAGCGCATCGCGCACCAGCGCCGCCTGCTCCGCCGCGTGTACTTTGGCGAGGCCGGTTGCCGGGCTGGCCGCGTCGGGGCGTCCGGCGTAGGACGGGCGCGAGGCCCGCATGCCGATGGCGCCCATCACACGCTCGATCCGCCGGTCCACGAAGGTCCAAGCACCCATGTTGGCCGGCTCCTCCTGGCACCACACCACCTTGGCATTCACGTAGGGCTTGAGCACCGCGCCCAGCGTGTGCTCCGGGAACGGGTAAACCTGCTCCAGCCGCACGATGGCGACGTCGTTCACGCCCTTTTCCCGCCGCTCGGCCAGCAGGTCGTAATACACCTTGCCGGTGCAGACGACGACGCGCTTCACCGCCTCGGGCGCAGCGAGGGTGTCCACCTCGGGGATGACGAAGCGGAAGTGGGTGCCCTCGGCCATGTCGGCCACCGGGCTGACCGCCAGCTTGTGCCGCAGCAGCGACTTCGGCGTCATGATGACCAGCGGCTTGCGGAAGTTGCGCTTGAGCTGCCGGCGCAGGGCGTGGAAGTAGTTGGCCGGCGTGGTCAGGTTGCAGACGGTCATGTTGCGCTCGGCGCAAAGCTGCAGGTAGCGCTCCAGCCGGGCGCTGCTGTGCTCCGGCCCCTGGCCCTCATAGCCGTGCGGCAGCAGCAGGGTCAGGCCGCTCATCCGCAGCCACTTGGTCTCGCCGCTGGCGAGGAACTGGTCGATGATGACCTGGGCGCCATTGGCGAAGTCGCCGAACTGCGCTTCCCACAGCACCAGCACCTTGGGGTCGGCCAGGGTGTAGCCGTATTCAAAGCCCAGCACGCCCTGCTCGCTCAACAGCGAGTTGTAGATTTCGATTTTTGCCTGGTCGGGGGCGATGTTGTTGAGCGGCACGTATTCGTGCTGGTTGGTCTGGTCGGTCAGCACCGCATGGCGCTGGCTGAAGGTGCCGCGCTGGCAGTCCTCACCGGACAGGCGGACGCGGTTGCCGTCCAGCAGCAGGCCGCCGAACGCCAGCGCCTCGCCGGTGGCCCAATCAACGCCCTCGCCGCTTTCGAACATGGCGCGCTTGGCTTCGAGCTGCCGGGCGATCTTGGGGTTGAGGTCGAAGTCGGAGGGCGGCGTGTAAAGCGCGCGGCCGATAGTCTGCAGCTGCTCCGCCGTCAGCGCGGTCGGGTCCTCCTGCTGCTCGTCCGGCTGCTGCGATTGCTGCAGGCCCGCCCAGTGGCCTTCCAGCCACTCCGCCTTGTTGGGCCGATAGGCTTGGCCTGCCTTGTAGGCATCCTCCAGCCGGGCGGCCTCGTCGTCCCACATGCGCTTGGCCTCGTCCGCCGGCACTGCGCCCTCGGCGGCCAGGCGGCCGGCATACAGGGTGCGCGTGGTCGGGCGTTCCTTGATGGCGCGATACATGACCGGCTGGGTGAAGGCGGGCTCGTCCGTCTCGTTGTGGCCGTAGCGGCGGTAGCAGACGATATCCAGCACGAAATCGGTGGCGAACCGCATCCGGAACTCGGCCGCGAGCCGGGCGCAGAACATGACCGCTTCCGGCTCGTCGCCGTTCACGTGCAGGATCGGGCACTGTACTGCCTTGGCGACGTCGGTGCAGTACAGGCCGGAGTAGGCGTGGGCCGGTACAGTGGTGAAGCCGATCTGGTTGTTGACGATCAAATGGATGGTGCCACCGGTGCGGTAGCCGATGAGCTGGCTCATCGCCAGGGTTTCATACACCAGCCCCTGCCCGGCAAATGCCGCGTCGCCGTGCATCAGGATGCCCATGACGCTGCGGCGGCCCTTGGTGTCGCCGGCCATGTCTTGGCGCGCCCGCACCTTGCCGGCCACGACGGGGTCCACCGCCTCCAGGTGTGACGGGTTGGGCTGCAGGCTGATGTGGACGTTGTGCCCGGCCACCTCGATGTCGGTCGAGGTGCCAAGGTGATACTTCACGTCGCCCGATCCCTGCACGTCGTCCGGCTTGAAGCTGTTGCCGCCGAACTCGCTGAAGATGGCCGGCAGCGGCTTGCGCACGATGTTGACCAGGGTGTTCAGCCGGCCGCGGTGCGGCATGCCGATGGCGACCTCGTTCACGCCGTCGTGGGCCGCAGTGTCAATGATGGCGTGCAGCGCGGGGATGGTGACCTCGCCGCCTTCCAGCCCGAAGCGCTTGGTGCCGACGTAGCGGCGCTGGCAGAACGCCTCGAAGCCCTCGGCCTCGGTCAGCTGCTGCAGAATGGTGCGCTTGGCGTCGGCATCGAAGCCGGTGGTCCAGGGCGCGCCCTCGATCCGGCGCTGTATCCAGGCCTTCTGTTCCGGGTCCTGGATGTGCATGAACTCGACGCCGATCGGGCCGCAGTAGCTGGCGCGGACGATAGCGATGATCTCGCGGACCGTGGCGCTCTCACGTCCCAGCACGTTGTCGATGAAGACCGGCCGGTCCAGATCGCCGGGGCCGAAGCCGTAGGTGGCGGGGTCTAGCTCGGGATGCGACTTGGGGGTCTGCAGGCCCAGCGGGTCCAGCTTGGCTTCAAGGTGGCCGCGGACGCGGTAGGCGCGGATCAGCATGAGGGCGCGGAGGCTATCGAGCGCGGTGGCGCGCACCTGCTCCGGCGTGAAGCCGGGGGTGGCGGCCGGAGTAGTGGCTGGGGCTGCCTTGGCGCCGGGCTTGGCGGCGGGTTCCGGTTCGGCGACGCTGTAGGTTTGGGGCGCCCAGGATGCGCCGCTCGCGTCCTCCAGCACCCCTCGGGCGTCGTCGTCCATCGCGGCGAACAGCTCGGCGAAGCTCGGATCCACCGATCCCGGGTTGGACGCCCACCGCGCATACTGGTCGGCGATGAAGGCAGCGTTGGCACCGTTGAACGCGGAGGCGAGCAGATCTACGCCGGGCATGAAGACTTCCTTGGCAGGGCTATGCGGGCCATGCGCCCGCCGTCATGGACATGGGCATGAAATTATGGCGGGAGCGTGCCCGGCAGGAATGCCAGGCACGCATGACTGTCAGCCGACCAGCTTGCGGCTTGCGTCGATCAGTTCCTGTACGGAGGCGCAGGACTTGGTGAACGCCGCCTGCTCCTGCTCGGTGAGCTGCACCTCGACGACGCGCTCCACACCGCCGACGCCGATCACGACGGGGACGCCGACATACAGGTCCTTCATGCCATATTGGCCCGTCAGGTGGGCGGCCGCGGGCAGCACGCGCTTCTTGTCGCGCAGGTAGCTTTCGGCCATGGCGATGGCGCTGGCGGCAGGGGCGTAGAAGGCGCTGCCCTTTTCCAGCAGCTTCACGATCTCGCCACCGCCGTTGGCGGTGCGGGACACGATGGCGTCGATCTTGTCCTGGGTGGTCCAGCCCATCTTCACCAAGTCCGGCACGGGGATGGCTGCGACGGTGATGTAGCGGACCAGCGGCACCATGGTGTCGCCGTGGCCGCCGAGTACGAACGCGGTGACATCCTCGACCGACACGTTGAACTCGTGGGCCAGGAACAGGCGGAAGCGGCTGCTGTCGAGGACGCCGGCCATGCCGACGACCATGTTGGGCGGCAGGCCGGACTTCTGCTGCATCACCCAGACCATCGCATCGAGCGGATTGGTGATGACGATGACGAATGCGCCGGGGCAGTGCTGCTTGATGCCGTCGGCGACGGTTGCGATGACGCCGGCGTTCTTGGCGACCAAGTCGTCGCGGCTCATGCCGGGCTGGCGCGGGAAGCCGGCGGTGACGATCACCACGTCCGAGCCGGCGATGGCGCTGTAGTCGCTGCCGCCGGTCATGTGGCTGTCGAAGCCGTCCACTGGTCCCGACTGCATGATGTCCAGCGCCTTGCCTGCGGCGACGCCGCCGAACAC
>CAXTOB010000578.1:0-4011 GCA_964245505.1 uncultured Acetobacteraceae bacterium
GCCCCCGGCGCTGCCGAAGTCGGACACGTCCACCACGCATGCCATCCGCTCCCGACCCATCAGGGAGCCCAGGGCCGTGCCCATGCCGGGTTCGAGCGGCACGTCGGCGCGGGTGCCACCGAACACGGTGACCGGAAAGGGGCGCCTGCCCCGTTCGCACCCTTGGCCAAGCCCCACCATACCCCGAGCGGGTCGACGACGCAGGCCCGACCGCCGCCGGCCATCACCTGTTCGAGTAGCCCCTTGGCCGCGTAGGTCTTGCCAGACCCGGAGGTGCCCACCACAGCCAGCCGTGCCTCCAGGGCGGACAGGGGAAGGGCACCTGCGACCAGGCACGCCATGTCTGCCCCGCTCCTCGCAGGACCATGCGATGGAGACTCAGGACCGTCAGCACGCCACGCGGCCAGTATGCGGCTGATGGTGGCGGCGCTGACCTTATAGCGCCGAGCCAGCGACGCGGCCTTGCTGCGGCCGGATAGGACCGTCTCGACAACCTCCGCCTGCGTCTTCAAGGACAGCTTGGGCGGCCGACCGCCGGCGCCGCGTGGGCGGGCATCGCTTTGCGAAACGCCCACCCGACTGTCAGCGGTGGCAGCATCGGCCCCCGATGCCGGAGCCATGGTATCAGGGCCATGACCGAGGCCAGGAAGGCCGGCGTCACCCGGTGTGGGCGGTTGCACGTGCCAACAGGCAGCATCGAGGTCTTCACGCTGGCTACGAAGGCCGACCCCGCGCGTTGTGAGCGACTGCACGTGCTGCACGACGTCGGCCAGGAGCGGTTTTCCAAGGCGTTCCACATGGCGCCCGCTCCGATGGCGATCCTGGCCCTGGATGGCTTCTGTGTTGTCGACGTGACTGCCGCCTTCACGGCGGTGAAGGGCTGGCGGCGTGAGGAGGTGCTCGGTCGAGGGCAAGCTGAGCTCGGTCTCTGGGGCGACGCGGCGAGTTGCGCGTCGCTTGAGCGCCAGCTCTGGGAAAGCGGTCACCTGCGGCAGGCCGACCTTCGCCTGGGTGGACGGAACGGAACAGTTGGCGCCTTCCAGCTGTCAGCCGAGACGACGGAAATCCAGGGCACTGCCTAAGTGCTCAGCCTTATGCATGACGTTGGCGAGCACAAGCAGACCGAGACCGACCTGCTGGCCGCGGTTGAGTCTGTCATGCAGGACACGACTTGGCCCAGCCAGAAGATCGTCAAGCGGTTCGCGACCCTCAAACGCGGCAACAAGGCGTCAGAACAGGTGCCGGAGGTGTCGGCGCTGCTGGGCCGTCTCCGCGCGGATCTGGCATTGGTGGCCCAGGGCCTGCCCGACGATGAGATTGCTGGCAAGCTCGGCATCACCCGCAGAATCACGTGCCCGCGATCTACGGCAGGTTTGGCATCCGCAAGCGCAGTGCCGTCATCGTCCGGGCGCGGGAACGCCGTTTGGGAGCGTCTCCCAAGTCACTCACAATCCGCACGAAAGCGACGTCGCGAAAACTACTTTAGTGCAGAGTTCATTACCGCCTGATACAAAAAGACTTTGCTATCCAGCTTTCCTTATTGAAGGAAAGACACTTTCCAGAGCAACGCTATAGCCCCATTCCCGTTAGTGCACGCTGGCCCACTCCGGTGTGCTGTCAAAGGGGTAAGGAATGGACAAGGATCATCCCGAGGGCATCGGTGAGAGAGTTACCGATTCCATCAAGGAAGCTATCGGCAAAGTCACCGGCGACGTCGCAATCCGGGCGGAAAGAAGCGCTGAGAAGGCTTCCGGAACGGCGCAGGATGCTGTCCGTAAAGCCGAAGGCGCCCTCCGCCACGCTGGCAAGAGATAGTCGTCCATGCCTGACGCGCCTACTGTGATCCCTGGACCGTTGCCGGTCGACCACGCAACGGCGACCGGGGACGATGATCGGACACTCCTGTTGCATGCCGAGGCGCTCAGCGTCGCCAAGCGTGTGCACAAGACGCTGGTCAGGGCGGCGCGCACAACCAGCCTTCGTGACGTCGTGGTTGACGAGGATCTTGCGCGTGACACAGTCACCGTTGAGCGTATCCCCATCGGCCGCGTTGTCGACGAGGTGCCACCGGTCCGGCAGGAGGGTGACGTCACCATTCTGCCGGTTGTCGAGGAAGAGATTGTCGTCGTACGACGCCTCGTCCTCAAGGAGGAGGTCCATCTCCGCTGCGTCCGCACCACCGAGCGCCATGTCGAAACCGTGTCGCTTCGCGAACAGGTTGTCACGGTAACCCGGACGCTGATCGAAGAGTAACACCGGGCCAGCCGCCGGCTGCTCCAGATCTATCACGACCACCAACCAGAAGGACAATGCGATGACTGATGAAACCATCGTTGCAATCTACGACACCCCCGCTCATGCCGAGCTGGCAGCAGCTGACTTGAAGCAGGCCGGCGTGCCGGCAGATGCTATTGCGGTGCATGCGAACACCGCCACAGCGGGAGGGGCTACGCAGGCTGACCCAGGGCGGGAGCAGGGTTTCTGGTCGAGCCTGTTCGGCGGTGAGCCCGACCACGACACGGCCGTCTACGATCGCAGTCTGGCCAGCGGATCAACAGTGGTGACCGTCAAAACGCCCGCGACACACGTCGCCAAGGTGTTGGAGATCCTCGAAAGCCACAAGCCGATCGACATCGACGAGCGTGCCACCGGCTACGGCCTGACCAACACCACCACCACGACTACCCAGCCGATGGCTACAGCGATGCCGGTCGCAGCGCCGACCGCGGCGGTCATGCCGGCAACCGCCCGCAGCACCGACGATGGCGGGATGATCCAGCTGTCAGAGGAACGCCTGGCCGTCGGCAAGCGGGTCGTCAACCGCGGCAGCACCCGCATCCGCCGCTTCGTAGTCGAGACCCCGGTCGAGGAGAGCGTGTCCCTGCACAGCGAGCGCGTCGTGCTCGAGCGTCACCCGGTGACGGACGGCCGGGTTCCGACCGACAGCTTCAGTGACAAGACGATCGAAATGACCGAGATGGCCGAGGAGGCCGTCGTGTCCAAGACGGCCCGTGTCGTGGAAGAGATCGGCCTGCGCAAGGAGGCCAGCGACCGAGTTGAAACGGTGCGCGACACGGTCCGCAAGGAGGACGTCGATATCGTGCAGGTCCCCGGCACGGAAACCACCACCACGACGACCGGCCCGGCTGTGAAGCCAGGCATCCCGAAAATCTAGACAGCGGCAACTAACCGGGGTCGCCCTGCGCGGGCCCCGGCCCGCTTTGCGGAGAGCACCATGTCATCGGCCGTCTACAACGGGCAGCCGCGGCCACAGCCGCCGGTGCTTGAAACCACCACCACTACAATGGGCGGTGGCACGTACATTCATCGCCGCATTTCCTGGGGGGCCATCATAGGCGGCGTTGTCCTGGTCGTATGCGTCCAGTTGCTGCTGAGCTTGCTCGGCGCAGGGATCGGCCTGGGCACGGTCAACACGAACGCCGGGTCGACAACAGACGCCAGCAGCTTCGGCATCGGCGCGGGCATTTGGTGGATCGTCAGCAGCATCATAGCTCTCACTTTCGGCGGGTTCGCCTCGGCCTGGCTGGCGGGGATCGAGCTGCGGTGGGACGGCGTGCTGCACGGCCTGATCACCTGGGGCATTTCCTCACTGCTGACCATCTGGCTGCTGTCGTCGGCCGTTAGCGGCGTTGTCGGCGGTGGTGCCTCGGCTCTCGGCAGCCTGGCCTCCTCGGCCGGCAGTGGCCTGAAGAATGCGGCACAGCCTTTGGCACAGGCGGCCGGTGTCACGCCGGACGTGCTGCAGCAGCAGGCCCAAGCCTACCTGAAGCCAGCCAACACCGACCCGGCAACCATGTCGCCGCAGGATGCCCAGAAGGAGGTCGTAACCGACCTGGCGACCTATGGGCGAGGCGGCACTGATGCCCCGGCGGCCAAGGCCCGCATCGTCGCTATCTCGGCGGTTCAGCAGCACATCACGCCCGACCAGGCGTCCAAGCAGTTCGACGACGCCTAGGCCAAGCTGCAACAAGAAAAGGCACAAGCGATCCA
>CAXTOB010000578.1:4021-4270 GCA_964245505.1 uncultured Acetobacteraceae bacterium
CCAGACGGCGAAGAACGCCGCCGACGCGAGCGCCTCGGCCGCCTCGAAGACGTCCTTCGCGGCGTTCGCCGACCTGCTGATCGGTGCCATTGCCGCCGCGATCGGCGGCTCGCTGGCGGTGCAGCGCCGGGTGCAGGTCGCGCAACGGATGGTTCGGTGAGCGGCGGTGCCGTCAATCCCGCCCCTGCTCTAGGTGTCGCTGCCAAGGAGGTTGTCCCTGGTTAGCCTTGTGATGGGTGGTTTTCCGCC
>CAXTOB010000579.1:0-4268 GCA_964245505.1 uncultured Acetobacteraceae bacterium
CCCCCCGTCCGCCCCAGACTGCCCAGACGTGGGCCGTGGCGCTTGGCCTTTTCCGGCCGGTTCGGCTTCTGGCCCTTCGATGGCGGCAGGCTGGAGTTGTCCGGCGTCTTCGAAGGCACGTTGAGCTTTGCTTCCAGCTCTGCCACCCGTGCCACCAGTGTCCGAAGCAGCGCATCCTTCTCCTCGTGCGTCAGCTGGCTGAGATTAGGAAGCGCGGTCATCCCAACCTTGAATCCTAGCTGCCACCGGCACGTCAAGCCACCTTACGCACCGCCTTGAACACGCCAGATCGCAAGGGGGGTTGAGCAGATACCAGAGTTTCTTCGGCAAGGTTGCGACTTCCGGCCCGCTGAGGAAAAGGGCGACGAGGAGTTCATCGAAGGACACCAGGAAAGCGAACAATCCGGAGGCGACGAGGCCGGGAAGAGCCATGGGGAGCGTCACGCGCCACAACGCCCGAAGCCGCCCCGCGCCAAGGCCGCGCGCCGCTTGCTCGACCGAGACCGGTATGCCTTGAAACGTGGGCACCATGACGGTGACCACGAATGGCGTGGCGAGCATCGTATGCGCGGCGAGGAAGCCCAGCCTGGTGCCCGTCAGGCGCAGGTCCGAGAAAAGCCCGTATAGCGCGATGGCCACGACGAGGTGCGGCACGATAATGGGCAGCAGGATGATCGCCCGCAGGCCCGCGCGACCAGCGAACCGTCCGCGTACGAGGGCATAGGCCGCAAGGGTGCCAAGGACCAGGGAGCAGGCCGCCGTACCCAGACCAACTACGAGGCTCGTCAGCGTGGCGTCGATCCAGCCTGGCAGGGCGAGGTAGCGTTCGTACCAGCGCAGTGTGAAGCCGCGGGGCGGGAACTCCAGCGTCGAAACACGACCGACCGACATCCCCATCACGACTAGGTTGGGCAGCGACAGGAATGCCACGACGATCCAGGCGTAGCCGACGAACAGGCAGCGCGCGGCGCGGGAACGGCGAGAGCGGCCGCGCACTGTCCCTGCCTCACGCATCCCGGAATCCTTCCCCCACTCCAAGGCGAGCGTAAGCGGCATAAAGCAGCATCGTTACGGCGAGCAGGACGACCGATAAGGCGGCGGCCATGCCCCAGTCGAGCTGCTGCGATGCTTGATGCTCAATGAGTTGCGCTAGCATGACATCGCCCGGCCCCCCGAGGAGGGCGGGCGTGACGAAGAAGCCGAGGCTGATGATGAAGACGAGGAGGCAACCGGCAGACAACCCAGTGACGCTGAGCGGCATGTAGATCCTCAACACGGCGCGCCACCGTGGAGCGCCCAGGCCCTCGGCCGCGAGCATCAGGTTCGGCGGGATCGCCGACATCACCGCAACACAGGGGAGGATCATGTAGGGCAGGAGATAGTGCGTCATGCCGATGACGACCGCGGTCTCAGTGAACAGGAGCCGAAGGGGCTCGGTCACGAGGCCCGCAGCCATCAGCGCCCCGTTCACGACGCCATAGGTGCCGAGCAACGCCATCCAGGCGAACATGCGCACGAGGACGCTCGTCCAGAACGGGATGAGGACGAGGGCGAGAAGCGCGGCCCGTGTCCATGACGAGGCGGTCGCGATGACGTAGGCCAGCGGGTAACCCAGGACGACGCAGCAGGTGGTGGTTATCGCGGAGACCCTCAGCGTCCGGCCGAGGACCGCGAGGTACTCGGGGCTAGCGACCAAGCGACGGAAGTGCCGCAACGTCGGGTCGGGATCGAGGAACGCCCGGGATAGGAACTGGACGAGCGGGAGGAAAAAGACCAGCACGAGCAACAGCGTGCAAGGCAATAGGAATAGCAGGAGAACGAGGTTGTCCCGACGCTCCAGCGGCCTGGCAGCCACGGCTAGGCGGCCCGGGGATGCGACCGGCGCGGTCAACGCCCGCTCAGGCGCCATTGCTCCCAGCGGCCCGCGACCCGGTTGAGGTTCTCCCCCCACCAGGCGTTGTCCATGACGAGCTGTTGCTCGAGATGACTCGTCGGCATGCTGTCGCGGCGTTCCGGTGCCACCATCCCGAAGGCGTCACGGTTTGCCGGGCCGTAGGCGATGAAGTTGCTATAACGGACGTTGTTCTCGGCCAGGCATGCCCAAGCGATGAAGAGTGTCGCAAGGTCCGCGTTGCGCGCGCCCCGGAGAATGCACCAGGCATCCCCGAAAAGCTGGCCCCCGTCCCACATGATGCCCACCGCCACGCCGTCCTCGACGATCCGTTCACGGCGCCCGTTGTAGATGTGAACGAGGCTCGCCTCCCGGCTTGCCAGGTGCTGAAGCGCCTGGGGCGGCTGCGTCCACCAGAGAAGGCTCTCCCGCAGTTCCGCAAGCTTGGCGAGGCCTCGTTCCACCTTGGCGTCGTCGAGCGGATAGACCTGGTCCCGAAGCACGCCTGCGGCGAGCAAGGCGAACGGAATGGTGGATTGCGGCTCGTCCTTCATTGAACGCCGCCCCGGGAAGCGGAGCGTGTCCCAGAAGTCGGCGGGAGAGGCGGGCTGCTCGCCGCGGAAGACATCGCGCCGCCACGCCGCGACCATCGAGTAGGTCATGAAGCCCACGCCCCAGCGCGTCGCGAAGTTCGGCCTGAAGGGCGCGGCATCGATGACGCCGTAATCGAGCTCGACGAGGTAGCCGTCGCGCCCGACGGCTTCCACCTTATCTGCACCGAAGGAGGCCACGTCCCAGGTGACGTTGCGGCTCTGGACCATCGCGGCAATGCGCGGGTTCGTCGGCGGCCCGTCCTCGACGATCCGAATGCCGAACTCCGCGGTGAACGGCTCGAAGAGCGCCTTTCGCTGGGCCTCGGCGTAGGCGCTCCCCCAATTCGCGACGACGAGGGTGCGTCCCTTCATGCGGCCGAGTTCCGCCTTGACCTGCTCGCTTGTGGCCGCGGCGCGGCCCGGTTCGGCCCAGCCGGTCGCCGCGAGGTAACCCGCGGCACCAGCGATGATTGTTCTGCGCGAAAGCCTCATCGAATGACCCTCTCTTCAAAGGTTACGGGAACGGTGCTGACGAATCGGCCTCGATGAGAAGCGGTGCGCCGGGATCCCAGGCGATCCGCACCGAAGCCCCGACGCGGAAGGAAGGCGAGCCTGCGTCGGCACCTGCACGGACTTTCAGGAAGGTCCCGTCCGCGAGGCGCACTAGGTATTTCAAGGTGCTCCCTGCGTAGAGTGCCTCGACCACGTGTCCGGCATTTTTCTCGGCAGGGTCGGCAGCGTGGAGACGGATGGCCTCGGGACGCACTGCCACGAGGGCGTCGTGGCGCGGGGTCGGGAAGTCGGGCCGCGGCGGCACCTCGAAGGCCGTCCCGTCCCTGAGCTCAAGACGGAAGCCGCCAGAGGCGCTAGGGAGAGCCCGGCCATGCAGGAGGTTCGTCTCCCCGATGAAGTCCGCGACGAAGCGGTTAGCCGGCGTCCGGTAGAGTTCCTCTGGGGCGCCTACCTGCGCCACGCGGCCGGAATGGAACACAGCGACGCGGTCCGAGAGCGCCAGGGCCTCCTCCTGGTCATGCGTCACGAACAGGATCGTGCAGCCGAACTCCCGGTGCAGTCGCTTGAGCTCGAACTTCATCTCCTCGCGCAGCTTCGCGTCGAGCGCACCGAGAGGCTCGTCGAGAAGGAGCGCGCGCGGTTGGAAGACGACGGCCCTTGCGAGGGCGACACGCTGCTGCTGTCCGCCCGAGAGTTGCGAAGGGCGGCGTTCCCCCAGTCCCTCAAGGCGCACAAGGCGGAGCGCCTCCCGGATCCGTCGGTCCCTGTCCGCCCGCGGAACGCCGCGCATCTCGAGCGGGAACGCGACATTCCCGGCCACCGTCATGTGGGGGAACAACGCATAGTTCTGGAACACCATGCCGATGTCGCGCCTGTTCGGCTCGACGTGCGTCACCGGGCGCCCGTCCATGACGATTTCGCCCTCCGTGGCCGAGGCGAAGCCTGCAACCATCATGAGGGTTGTGGTCTTTCCCGAGCCGCTCGGGCCGAGGAACGTCATGAACTCGCCCGCGGCGATCCCGAGAGAGACGTCGGCGACCGCCGTTACCTGGCCGTAGCGCTTCGTGAGGTTCAGCAGGTCGATACGCGCACCGGGGCCACGGACGCCGGAAGGGACAGCCTCCACCCGCGGCAATGCGTCAAGAACCTTCATCCAGACCCTCCAAAGGAACGGTAGGCGGGCCGCATTGCTTGGGACGATATCCATGTTTAAATCGTAACTGCCCAGGTCTGCTGGGTTATCAGCCGGTGCGCAGTTGCGCGAGCAGTTG
>CAXTOB010000580.1:0-4266 GCA_964245505.1 uncultured Acetobacteraceae bacterium
GCGTAGGGCACATAGGCCGCCTGCAAGACGAAGAAGGCGAGGTTGAACACCACTTGCGTCGTGAACACCGGCCGCAGCAGGGGGTGGTGGAAGACGAAGGCTGCGCCCTCGCGCACCTCCACAAGGGGATGGCGCGGGGCCGGCTTGGGCCGGGCTGGCTCGCGCACGCCAGACAGCAGGACCACGGCCAGGAGCGACAAGCCGGTTGCCGCCCCGAAAGCCCAATTGGCGCCTATCCACCCGACCAAAACCCCGCCCAGCGCCGGGCCAGCAACGAACGCCGTCGTCCGGGCAAGCTCAATGCGGCCATTGGCCACGGGCAATGCTTCCCGTGGCACGAGTGAGGGGACCAAGGCCGGCGTAGCCACGCTGTAGGTCACGGTGCCCGCTGCACCGACGAACCCCAGCAATGCGAGCAAGGGCAAGGTAAGCAGGCCGAGGCCCGCCAGGACTAGAATGAGGGCCAGAGATGCCGCACGCAGCGCCTCCGCTATAGCCAGAAGACGGGGGCGGGATGTGCGGTCGGCCAGCAGACCCGCCGGGATGGACAGCAGGAGAAACGGCAAGGTCTGCGCGGCCTGCAACAGTCCGGTCCCGCCTGTCTCCATGCCAAACACGAGGACGGCGACCAGAGATGCCGCGGACAGGGCGACCTGTTCCGCCGACTGCGCGGCAAGGTTGGACCATGCCAAGCGCAGGAATGCGGGCGCGAAGGTGGGTTGGGTGTTCTGCGGCACAGGTGGCTCCGGTCAATAAAGAGGCACCCTCGACCCTGACAGGGATGACCGGACCGGCCACCCCGTTTCTTGCTTCCATATCCGCACAGCAGCGGCCGTGCTTCCCGCCGGACCGGTTGCCCCGGATTTGTATGATGCGAGTTTCGGTCACGCCCTGTCCGGCAAACCAAGGATGGCGGACACTGGATGGGGGTCACGGCGTAGAACGCGGGCAGGATAGCACGGTTCGTGGCATGGACCGGGAACGCGAACCTTCCGCACTCCGGATTGCACGTCTGCACGGATTGTGCTTGCCTTTGAGGCGTGATCCGGGAAGCAGCGTGCCATTGCGGACAGCTCGTGATGCGATGCATCGGCGAGCCGGCCGCTGTGTCGCTTTGCCACTGCCTGGACTGTCAGCGCCGGACGGGATCGCTCTTCGGCGTTGGAGCGTTCTTCGCCAAGGAACAGGTCGCGGTCGCGCGGGGATCGCCAACTCTGTTCAAGCGAGGGTCCGACAGCGGCTCCGCCGTCACCTGCCACTTCTGCAGCGTGTGCGGATCAACAGTGTGGTGGGAGGCTGAGCGCCTTCCGTCGATGGTAGGCGTCGCAGTCGGCGCGTTTGCAGACCCGGACTTTCCGGCGCCGGTGCAGGCAACTTGGGACGTGCGACAGCATCGGTGGTTGCACCTTCCAGTCGAGATCGCAAGCCACCCACAACGTCTTGTGCGGACGCCGTCGCGTGGATGACCCCTTGGCCACTACAAGGGGGGCGTCACCTGTCCCAATCGAACTATCCGCGTTGGCCGGGTGGCAACCTGCTCATCCCAAAAGCGCCGCCGCCGTCACATTCGATCTCTAGTCAAAGCGGGACAGGCCACGCCTGCGTTCCCGATCCATGCTATCCTGCCCGTTCCAGGGCGTGACCCCCGACTGAAGCCAGCCATCAGCTTCGGCCAAGCAACTCTAATTCCTCCAACGTCGTCACATGGTGGTAGGTGGCGGTAGCCGGACGACGTTCGATCATCGCCTGCAACTTTGGTTTCAAGTGCTGGTCCACGCGCCAGATAAGCTCGAACAGCCCTTTCGTCACTGCGAGTTGGTCACAACCCTCCAACGGATCGCTACGGTCCTCACCTCGCGCGGCGGATATCTGCCGCTCGGCGGCAAGCCAGAAATGCATCCAGAGCGGGAAATCGACGAAGATTATCGTGTCAGCCGCTACCAGCCTGCGCTCAAGGCTGGACCAAGGTCCCCAGCCGTCCACGATCCAGCGCTCTGCTGTGGCGACGTCATCAAGCTTCCGAGCGACGACGCACTCGTCCGCCTGCACCCAGCCGGGAAGCCACTGGATTTGATCAACGGAGAAGAATGGAAGGCCGTGCCGCTCGGCCAGCCGCCTTCCCAACGTGGACTTGCCACCCCCGGCGTTTCCAACGATCGCAACCCGCTTCATGGCAGCCCCTCAGGAGACGACATCCAGTGCGTCAGGTGTAGCGAGTTGTCCGGCAAACCAACCTTCGGACAAACGAACTAGGCGAGAGAACGCCATGACCGAAGCCGTCCAGCACGTACCCTATCACAGTCAATGGGAGTCCCGGGAATTGACCCTGGCCGTCCTCTCCGAAGGCGCGGAGGCGGCCCTTCTCCGCGATCCGGCATGGCGCGGGTCCGGCGCTCGGACGGTCGAGGAGTACGCCCGGTGGGCTGGTCACGCCTGCGGCATGGCCTGTCTCAAGATGATTCTTGCCGCTGGTACAGGAACGGCCGTCCCGACGCTCGAACTGGCGCAGCTATGCACGGAGTACGGCGGGTACGTGGTCAATCCCGAGAACGGTGCCATCAAAGGGATGATCTACGCGCCGTTTGTGACGTTCATCGGCGAGCAGTTCGGCATCAAGGGCGAGGTCGTAACCGGCGTCACAGCAAGCGATCTGCCGGCCCTCATGCGACGGTCCCAGTTCTTTATGGCCTCCGTCCACCACACCATCCGCTGGCCCGGTCAGGAAGCACCGGGCAAGGGAGGGCACTTGGTGCTCGTGACTGCGGCATCACCAGACCGGATCGTGTTCCACAACCCATCCGGGCACGACGCGGCTTCACAGGAGAACGTGGCGCTTCCCCTGCCGGTCTTCGAACGCTTCTTCGCGGGTCGGGGCATCTGCATTGATCCCATACGCTGACTGGCCGAAAATCGGCTTAAGGTACCCCGGTCAGAATCCCACTGCGTCCCCCAGCCCGTCGCGGACCTATGAAGCCGTACTCCCCTCAGCCGAGCGCCGGAAGCTTAGGGCCGAGTTCGTGAAGCCCAACTTTCTGTAGAAGGCATGGGCCTCAGTCCGGGCGCTGGCTGTCGTCAATTCCAGGAAGCCACAACCCGACTGCCTTGCAAGGTTCCCCCCTGTGTCAACCAATATCTTGCCGATGCCGGCCCCCCGCACCCCGTCACGCACCACCAGCGCGGTTATCTTGGCCACTGGCTCCCTTTGGTGAAGCATCGTGGCGAAGTGCAAGGCGATCAGCCCGACGACTTCCTCGTTCTGAGTGGCAAGGAGAACGGGATCGGTGTCCGACGCCGCAAGCAGGTTCAGGCGGGCCTGGATTTCCTCAGCGGTGAACGTGTAGCCGAGTTGGCCAAGCAGTTCCTGCACGTTCAACTCGTCTCCTTCGTTTGCCTGTCGGACACGTATCTCGAACACACCCTGTCTCCTATCCGTCAACTCCGGGCCTCTCACTACAAAGGGCCTATGCCAGCGGCTTGGTGAAGCCGAAGGCGAAGATGGTCAGGCGTTCCCGGAAATAGAACTGATGCGTCCGAGGACGCTGCACGCCGGATTCGAGGTCAAGTGTGTCGCAGCCCCGCTTGCGTGCCCTGGCTTCGCACCACGACAGGATGCGACGACCGTATCCGCCTCCCCGATCCGCCTCATCCGTCACTAGGTCATCAATGTAGAAGCGGAAGCCATGAAACGTCGTGTGGTGCGAGCGGTACACGACCAGCGACGCCACCGCGTCATCCATCACCAACACCGCCATCTCGGCGCCTTCGGCAAACATCTGCTGCATATAGCCCTCGTAGGGCCGGGGCAGGTCAGGCCGCAGACTCCTGTGCAGAGCCTCTGCTGCCAGCAGCGTGCGTCCATACCGCGTCAGGTCATCAGACACCGGCACGATCTCAGACGCGACATCCAGGGACGGGTCCGTCAACTCGAACTCCTCGTGTTCCGGTATCCACCGCATTTGGTGGCCTTACCTACTCGGCTGGCTGGACGGACCACAGCTCTGGCCGCAGCTCCTCCTTGCGGTCGGGGAACAGCAGCGCGCAGCCCAGCGTCACGAGGCTGACCGCCGCCAGCACGAGGGTCGGGGCGGCCAGTGACCCCGTGTGCGCGTGCAGCAGCCCCACCACCGGCGCAGATGCAGCGGCCCCCAGGAAGCCGATAAAGAAGCGCACCGAGTACATTTGCGTCCGCAGCTCGGGCGCGATGTAGCGGGCGGTCATGGTCTCATTCAGCGTCACCTGGCCGAACAGCGCGGCGGCGACCAGCCC
>CAXTOB010000581.1:0-4255 GCA_964245505.1 uncultured Acetobacteraceae bacterium
GTTCATCGGCCTGCTGCGGGGGGGCAAGGTCGGCGAGCACCGGCAGATGCTGGCCCGGCGCCGGGCGGACGTGGAGACGCTGCGGGCGGCGCCGCTGTTCGATGCCGACTGGTATCTGACGCAGCATCCTGGCCTGGCCGCCGCCGGGCATGACCCGGCCGCGCATTTCGCCTGGACCGGCGCCCCCGCCGGCGCTCAGCCGAACCCGTGGTTTGACACGGCCTTCTATCTGGGGCGCAACCCGGCTGTTGCGGCGTCCGGTGAGAACCCGCTGCTGCATTGGATCAGGACCGGTGCGGCGGAGGGGCTGGACCCCAATGCTTTCCTGGATGTGGATTGGTATGCCGCGCGTTATGGCGTTGTTGCGACCGGGCTGGACCCGCTGACCCACTATATCCGGCACGGCATCCCGGAGGGACTTGACCCGAACCCCGGGCTGGACGCGGCGGTCTATGCGATGGAGGGGGACCGCGGCGGGATGGACCCGCTGCTGCACTGGTGGCGGATCGGCGCCGCGACCGGCAGCGACCCGGCGCCGCTGTTCGATTCCGCCTGGTATCGCCAGCGTCATGGGCTGGGCGCCGCCGACCCGCTGGCACATTGGCTGGACAGCGACCGCCGCGGTCCGACCCATCCGCTGCATTTGCTGACCGGGGAGGCACCGCAGCCGATCCGATTCCAGGCGGCCGAGCAGCCTGATGTCAGCATCATCATCCCGGTTTACGGCCATCCCAGCGACACGTTGCGCTGCCTGTATTCCGTCATGGCGTGCAGCGGCGCCGCCGTGCGTTACGAGGTGATCGTCGCCGACGACAACCCCGCCGCACCGACCGCGCCGCTGCTGGAAGCTCGGACGGAGGGCGTGCGGTTCATCCGCAATGTGGAGAACCTGGGTTTTCTCCGCACCTGCAACGCCGCCGCGCGGCAGGCGCGGGGGCGGCATCTGCTGTTCCTGAACAACGATACCGTCGTGC
This sequence comes from uncultured Acetobacteraceae bacterium, assembly GCA_964245505.1. Classification (GTDB taxonomy): domain Bacteria; phylum Pseudomonadota; class Alphaproteobacteria; order Acetobacterales; family Acetobacteraceae; genus DASWOJ01. The sequence goes on from CAXTOB010000581.1 coordinate 975, forward strand.
ATCCGGACTGGCTGGCGCCCATGGTCCGCCTGGCTGACCATGACCCGGCTGTGGGACTGGTCGGCGCCAAGCTGCTGAATACCGATGGCACGCTGCAGGAGGCTGGCGGCAGCATCCTGTCCAATGGCTGGGGTCTGCCCTATGGCGCCGGCAGCGATCCGGCACTGCCGCAGTTCAACCATGTCCGCGAGGTGGACGTGGCGGTCGGCGCCTGCATCCTGGTGCCGCGCCGCGCCTGGGACCGGGTGGGCGGCTTTGACGATGCCTATGCCCCGGCTTTCTATGAGGAGTTCGACCTGGCGTTCGCGCTGCGCGATGCCGGGTTCCGGGTGATGTATCAGCCGGCCAGCCAGGTCACGCATCACGGAAGCAACTCCTATGGCGCGGAGGCGCGGGACCGGCAGAGCGCCATCAACCACGCCCGGTTCTGCCGCAAGTGGGCGCGGCTGCTGCCGGGTCAGCCGGCGCCGGACGCCACCGCCTTCCAGCAGCGCGAGCGCCCGGCTCGCGCCGGCACCGTGCTGGTGCTGGACGACCGGGTGCCGGAATGGGACCGCCACGCCGGCGGGCTGACCATCAGCCAGTATCTGCACCTGTTCCGCGCCCTGGGGTGGCGCGTCGTTTTCCTGCCGGTCGCCGACCCCGCGCCGCTGCAGCCCTACACCGAGGTGCTGCAGCAGGCGGGGATCGAGGTGCTGCACGCGCCGGAAACCTTGGCGCACTGGCTCCGGGCTAATGGCGGCGTCCTGGACCTTGTTTGGACTGCCCGCCCCGACGTGACCGGTCCCAACCTGGAGCTGATCCGTGCGAACACTCGCGCGCCGATCATCTATTACACCCATGACTTGCACTACCTGCGGGAGCGCCGCCGTTATGAGGTGGACGGCGACCCGCGCGCCTTGCAGGAAAGCCGCCGGCTGAAGCGGATTGAGGAGCGCATCTTCTCCAGTGTGGACCAGGTGATGACGCCAAGCCCGGAGGAGGCGCGGATCATCGCCGAGACGGTACCGGCGGAGAAGGTGCACGTGATCCCGCCGTATATCGTGCCTCCGGCTGATACGGACCCGCCGCCGCGGGCGGCCGAGCAGGATGCCATTATCTTCGTCGGTGGCTTTGGCCATCCGCCAAACGTGGATGCGGCGGTGTGGCTGGCGCAGGAGATCATGCCTTTGGTCTGGGCTACGCAGCCGTCCATCCGGCTGCTGCTGGTCGGCAGCACGCCGCCGCCGCAGGTGCAGGCGCTGTCTGGCCCACGGGTGGAGGTGACGGGCTTCGTTCCCGACATCGCGCCGCTGTATGCGCGCAGCCGGATGTCGGTCAGCCCGCTGCGCTACGGCGCCGGGGTGAAGGGGAAGATCGTCGCCAGCCTGCAGGCTGGGGTGCCGGTCGTGACGACCACCGTGGGCAATGAGGGCCTGGACCTGGTGCCCGGGGTGGAGGCTCTGGTGGCCGATGCTGCCCCTGCTTTGGCTGCCGCGATCACCGATCTTTGGGTCAATCAGGCCATGCAGGACCGCTTGGCCCGTGCTGGCCAGGCCGTGCTGCGCGACCGCTACAGCGACGCTGCCGCCCGGCGCGCCCTACATTCCGTGCTGGCCGCGGTGGTGGAGGCCCGGGCGGGAGCGGCGGCATGAACGCCCCCGTCACCCTGCCCACGACGCGCATGTCCGGACCGCCCGCCGCACTGCCGGGCCGTCCATCCGTGCTGATGGATTTGCGGCCGTGCTACGAGGGCTTTGCCGGCATTCCGCAGGAAACCCGGCTGTTGTTTGCGATGTTCGCCGATATGGGGCTGGGACGGCTGGGTGGGCTGGCGTCCGGCATCCACTTTGCGGCGCCGCCGCGCCGGGCCAAGAAGGCCAACACACCGTTCGACAAGATACTGGAGCAGGCGCGGGTCATCGTCAGCATGGACACCAAGCGGCATCACTCGCCGCCGGGCCTGTCGCTGCTGATGCCCGGGCCGATCCGGCGGCGGATGCACCATGTCACCTCCATCCTGGCCATGGTGCAGCGGGAGGAGCGGCTCGACCTCCGGATAGATCCGGCGCTGTTCGAGGACTATTTGTGGATGAAGCTGTTCGACAACACGCTGGCCCCTTCGGACCGGCATTTGATCGGACGGGCCGAGTACTTCGCCACGGCGTTGGGGCACGAGAATGCGCGGTCGCTGTCGATGCTGCCGCTGGCGTTCCAGCGCCGGGTGAACACCACGGGGTGGGACGTGTTCTTTGGCGCGACGGTTTCGCCCTACCGGCCCTCACCGGGGACGGCGTTCATGATCCGCTACTACGACGCCCTGCCGCTGGTCAGCCCGCATACCATCGGCGAGCCGTGGCCGCACACCAACAGCCACGCGCGGATGCTGTACCGGAACATGCTGCAGGGCGCCAACTTCTACTGCGATAGCGAGCCGGTGCGGGAGGACGTGCTGACGCTGTTTCCTGGGCAGGAGCGGCGGGTGCATACCATCCCTGCCCTTGTTGCCCCGGAATATCGTCCGGACGTGCGGCCGGAGGCCGAGCTGCGCACGGTCCTGAAGCGCCGCGCCAGCCCGGCGACGGCGCCCTCGGGTGGGCGGCGGGAAGGGCCGAACGATCCATTGCCTAAGCTTATCATCGCGTGCTCCACCCTGGAGCCGCGCAAGAATTACCTGCGGCTGTTCCGCGGATTCGAGATCGCGCGGCGGATCACCAAGACGCCTATGCAGCTGCTGATTATTGCCAACCCGGGCTGGCGCTCGGATGCGGAGCTGGCGGAGCTGAAGCTGCTGGTGCGGGAAGGCGCCTACCATGTGTCCGGCGTGCCGCTGCCCGAGCTGCGGCTGCTGTATTCGATGGCGCACCTGGTCGTGGCGCCGAGCCGGGCGGAGGGGTTTGATTACTCCGGTGTCGAGGGGATGGCTTGCGGCACGCCGCTGGTCGCTAGCGGCATTCCGGTGCATCGCTGGGTTTATGGCGATGCGGCCGAGTATTTTGATCCGTATGACGACGAGCAGCTGGGCGAGATCCTGGCCCGGCTGTGCGAACTGCCGCGCGAAACTGGCTATTTGTCCGACATGCGCGACCGTGGGCTGCGGCGAGCGGCGCTGTATCAGGCGCCGGCGCTGGCGCCTCGGTGGGAGCAGGCGGTGCTGGACGTGATCAGGGCGACCGCCGCTGCTCCCTCTCCCTTTGGGAGAGGGTTGGGGTGAGGGGGGCCGCAGGCACCTTTATCGCCGGGAGCAGCGGGGTCGTGTTGCGGGCAACCTTCGTGCTTGCCGTGTGCCGGACACCCACCCC
>CAXTOB010000582.1:0-4242 GCA_964245505.1 uncultured Acetobacteraceae bacterium
CGCAGGGACTGCGCCTCAACCTGTCCGGCGAAGGGATCAACGTCGCCCTGAACTAGGGTCCAAGGACAGGGTTCTTGGCTGGATGGCCACGGGGCGGTTCCGCCCCGTGGCCTGCCCACGTCATCGCTGCCGCCGCCCGCCGATGCTGTTTGAAGTCCGCAATAGAGGAAACCAAACTATGGCGACAATGAAAGCGGTGCAGTTCATTGCGCTATGGCGGCCCAGAAGCCTTACACATGGCCGAAGTCGAAAGGCCGCCGCCGCAGCCGGGTGGCGCCTGCGGGCGGCCTGGCGGGAAACGTGGGCGGATTGGCGCTTCCGCCAGCGCCCGCTGGCCCATGTCAACCGTGGGGGCGCCGGGCTGGCCGCGCCAGCACCCGGCCGGCCCTAGGCCCGATCACATGCCAGATCCCAGGCCCAGTTTCAGGAGAGCACCATGAGCACGATCACCTTCACGAAGGCTTCCCCGCCGGAATGGCTGCTGGCGATGTGGCGGGAGATCGACGACAAGACCTTCGGCAAGGGCTTCGACTGCTTCGCCGAGGACGCCGTGTGCAACCTCGGCGTCGCTGACTGGCACGGGCGCGAGGCGATCCGCGAGAACCTGCGCGCCTTCATCGACAAGGGCCTCACTGCCCACCACAAGGTCGTCGAATACCTGGACAGCCCGCTGCTCAAGGTCTTCCACGGCAAGGTCACGATGACGTTCGACGACGCGGGCGCGGCGGCCGTGCGGCCCACGATGACCCACTTCTTCTACATGGACCCGGCAGACCCTTCGAAGGTCAGCAGGTGGGTCGGATCAGTTGGACCCATAGGGTTCTAAATCTGCCTGCGGAAGCTTCACCGGTACTACCCTGCCATGTCCCAGGAGGGTGTCCAGAGATTGATGGTTCGCTGGGCGGCCTGGAAAGCCCGATCCATGCGCAAACGGTTGACGGGCCATGCAGCGCGTGGATGGGGTGGGAACGCGGGTCGTGTGGCCGCCCCGCCTCATCGGGGGTCGAGCGGCCGCTCGCCTCCCGCTGTGGTGGCGCAACCCTGCAGCTGGGTGCTGGATCACACGCAAGGCTAGCCGATTGCGCGCCGCAACGCCGCAACCGCCTCGGATGCCTTCGCTTCTGGGATGTTGGTGAATCCGAGCAGCAAACCCTGCTCAGCTTCGTGTTCGACGGCTTGCGTCGAAAGGGCCGTCGGCGCGAGTCCCTGATTCCGCGCGCGGCGGACGAGTTCAGTGTCACGTTCGCGCCCCGGAAAACGGGCCAGGAGGTGCAGGCCGCCAGGCTGGGGCGCCAGCCGCACCTGTCCTGGGAACCCATCCGTGAGCGCGTCGGCCAGGGCGCTACGCCGCGCGGCGTAGCGCGTGCGCATCCGCCGCAGGTGCCGGGCGAAGTGTCCCTCCGCCATGAATGCGGCAACGACCGATTGCTCCAAGACTCCTTGGCCGTTGTGGAGCAGGCCGCTGGCCGCCGTCGTCGCCTTGACGAGTTGGGCGGGCAGCACGAGGTAGCCCAGGCGCAGTCCGGGGAACAACGTCTTGCTGAACGTGCCGGCGAAGAGCACGCGGTCAGCCCGGTCGAGGCTCTTGAGCGCCGACGGCTTGTGGCCGACGTAGTGGAACTCGCTGTCGTAGTCGTCTTCCAGTATCCAGGCGTCTGCCTTGGCCGCCCAGGCTAACAACGCCTGACGGCGGGCCAGCGACAGCGTGACGCTCGATGGGAAGTGATGGGCTGGCGTCACCACCGCCAGCCTCGCTTCCGGGCAGCGTTCCTGGGCTTCGGCCACCTGCATCCCTTCGCTGTCAACGGGGACCGGCACGATCCGGACGCCCGCGGCTTCCAGCGCCCGCCGCGCCACCGCATAGCCCGGGTCCTCGAACCAGACGGGATCGCCGGGGCGCAACAACAGGCGGGCGACGAGTGCGACCGCACCCTGGTAGGCGCCAGTGACGACCACTTGCGCCGGCTGGCAGGCGACGCCGCGCGACACGGCGAGGTAAGCTGCCACGGCCTCGCGCAACGCGGGCAGCCCGGCCGGGTCGGGGTAGGCCAGGCCCGGTCCGGCGAGGCGCCTCGCCGACCGCGTGGACAGCCGCGCCCACAGGACGCGGGGAAAGAGGTCCAGCGCCGGCAACCCTGCATCGAACGTCACAGATGACTCTGCCGGTTTGGCCGTGCCGGGCGTGGTTGCCACAGCGGCGGCGGCGGCCGGAACGGCAGCCGCTTGCAAGCCGGGGGAGACCACTGTTCCAGCCGGGCCGCGGCTGAGCACATAACCTTCCCCGGCCAACCTGGCATACACCGCATCTACCGTGCCGCGCGCGACACCGAGCTGGGCGGCGAGGCTGCGCGCCGAAGGCAGGCGCCCGCCCGGCCGCAACCGCCCGTCTGCGACAGCGGCGCAGATGCGCTCGTATAGCTGCTGCTGGATTGACAGGCCGTGGCCATGTTTGAGGGGAGCGAACCCAAGTAGCGGAGCGGGCAAATGGATGATGGCCCATTCGTATGTGCGAAAGATGGCCCTGTCACTAGTCCATAGCTGGATCAATATGTAGTTGGAAGGCCGAAGGTTTCTCATTTGATGCTGTAGCCTGTGTGGGCAGCCTGGCATCCGCCACAAGCCACGGAGAGTGCAGGTCTGGAAGCACCCGGCCTCGATATCGATCCGGAGGCAGATTTGACCCTTGGCGCATTTCCCACGGAGCAGGCTGTCATGCTTGCTGGCCGACCAGGATTGGTAGTGTCACGTCCGTTGCTGGCTGACGCGACCCGGTCAGGCTGGCTTCAGCGCTGGCTATCGCGAGAAGCGCCTTTCACTCCGATGGCGGAAGCCGCCAGCATGTCACAAGAAACAGTTCGCACACCTGGACGGCGGTGAGCGAGAACGAAGACCTTTACCGTCGCGCCATTGAACGGCTGCTGGTTCATGGATGGGGCGCGTTGCCTGACGGTCGGGTTGATTTCGTCTCGGACCGGCTGGCCGCGCTGACCGGTGCCGGCGCATCTGCTGAGGGCTGTGTCGGCGTCGTCCACGCGGCCGACCGGGCGCGCACGGTTGTGGCCTGGACCCGTGCGGTCGCCACCGGGACGCCCTTCGCCGTCGAGCACCGGGTCCATGTGCTTGGCGGTAGCGTGCGCTGGATGCGGTCGCGGGCGGAGCCGCAACGCGATGGGTCGGGCCGGGTCGTCAGGTGGCACGGGTTCAGCGAGGACATCCACGACCTCAAGGTAGCGGCCGCGCTTGCGGCGGAGCGGGAGGCGCGGCTGCTTGCGGTCACCAATTCGGTGGACCAGCTGATCTGGACCAGCGGGAGCGATGGCCGGCATGACTACCACAACAAAGCCTGGCACGACTTCACCGGTATCCCGTCAGGCCCGGGTGCCGACAGTGTCTCCATCCTGCCCAAAAGGGTCGTGTTCGGCTTGCGCCATCCTGAAGACGAAGATCGTTGTCGTGTCGCCTGGAGCCGCTGCCTGCAGACCGGCGAGCCTTTCCAGCTCGAGTATCGAATACGGCACTGGAGCGGCCAGTATCGCTGGGTGCTGGCTCGTGCCAACGCAACGCTGAGCGCCACTGGTCATCTCGAACGTTGGTGCGGCAGCTTCACCGACATTCACAGCATTATCGAATCGCGTGGGGATCTCGCGCAGTTGCGCGAGGAGGCGGAGCGGGCCAGGCGGGAGGCGGAGGACGCCAGCGCCGCCAAGTCGCGCTTCCTGGCCGCCGCCAGCCACGACCTGCGCCAGCCGCTGCAGACGATGACGCTGCTGGAAAACCTGCTCGCCAGGAAGGTGGACGGCGACGCCGGGCAACTGGCAGTGCAGATGAGCGAGACGGCAGCCGCAATAGCCGGAACGCTGGACGCCTTGCTGGGCGCCGACCAGATTGAGGCCGGCGCGATGCGCGCGGAGGTGTCGGATGTGGGCGTGGGCGCGCTGCTGGGCCGGCTGCGGCGCGAATTCGCCTACCACGCCCGGGCCAAGGGCCTGGACCTGCGGGTGATGCCGTGCAGCGCGGTGGTGCGGAGCGACCCGCGGCTGCTGGAGCAGATGGTGCGCAACCTGGTCTCGAACGCGCTGAAGTACACCGCGCGCGGCCGCGTGCTGCTGGGCTGCCGCCGCCGCGGGGACAGCCTGAGCATCGAGGTCTGGGACACGGGCGCCGGCATCGCGGGCGCGGACCTCCAGGCGGCGTTCGAGGAGTATCGCCGGGCCAACCCGCGCCTGGTGTCGCGCATCGCCT
>CAXTOB010000583.1:0-4242 GCA_964245505.1 uncultured Acetobacteraceae bacterium
GAGCAGCGGCAACGGGTCGCCGTCCAGCGGCCGCAGGCGGATGCCGAGCATCTCGGCGATAGCCTCGGGCGACCAGCCAACGACGTGCAGCGCTTCGGAGGCAGCGGCGAGGCGATCGGCTCGCTTATGCAGGATGTAATCGTCCTCGTGCCATTCCTGTAATCCGTAGCGGGCCGAAATTGCCGACCGGAGCCGCTGGGTGAGTGCGTTGAACCCTCCGTCCAAGTGCGGCTTGAGCGGCGAGATCGGGTCGAACCCGAGCAGGCCCTCGTCGGCGTCATGCAGTAGCTCCCGCAGAGCCTCGCACGGCGTCAACGGCGAGTGCTGCATCTGCTGGCGGAGCACCAGCACGAGGAGGCTGTGCTGGGCGACCGAAAGGGGAAGGTCCCACTTCGAGTGGCCGCCCCAGCGATAGGTTCGGGACAAGCCAATCGCGAGATCCTGGTTGGTCCAATCGTCCGGCTGCGGGTCAAGCAAGTTGAGCCGTTTGCCTGAGCCGAGCAGCACCCAGGCGCGACTTGGCGTGCTCAAAGCGACGTTCATGCTTGTGCTCCCATCCCTGGCGTCGGGCGGCGCGGCTCCGAGCCGGGCTCGGCTGCCCTGCCCTGCCCTGCCCTCGCCATTCTCTCGGCGGCACGCAGCGCATCCCGCTCCTCGAAGGCCTGGACGCGTGCGGCCATCGCGATCGGTGCGGGTGCCCAGGGTGGTGGCGTCGACGGTTCCGGCCGTTGCATGGTCTTCAGCACGACAGCGAGGGCGGTGGACCGGGCGGGCCGCTGCTGGCCGGTCGGGTTCGTGCCGCGGGCCTTCAGCACGTCGTCCCAGTCCTTGTGCCCGACCGGGGCCGCCCGCTTCGTCGTCAGGCCCTCGGCCGTCGCCAGCTCGGCCACCCGCGCCGCATACTTCTCGCCGGCAGCGTCGGCGTCGCCGGCGGCGATCACGACGGCCCCCGGCCGCTTGGCGATGGCCTTCATCTCCTCCTGCAGGCACGCGATCGTCGCCGGTCCCATGCCGCCCGCGGTCGCCACGTAGAGGGTGTCCTTACGCATCCCTTCGATTGCCGCGAAGGCCATCGCCTTGATCGGCGCCTCCAGCACCGCCACCCGTGTCGGTGCCTCGCTGCCAAGCTGCAGGCGGAACAGCGTCTTCTCGCCATCGGCCGAGAAGCCCCGGTAGTTCGGCCCGCGCATCTCGATGCCAGTCAGGGCACCCTCGCCATTGCGGTGTGCGAACCAGGCGCTGGCATAGGGGCCCTCCCGCAGCACATCGGCCTGGGATGCAGCCGCCACCACCTCCGGGGTCAGGCCTCGCTCCTGGGTCAGGTAGTTCCAGGTCTGCGAGCCCTTGCTGATCGGCTTGTGCGCCGTCCAGCGCAGCTCGGGCGGCATGGCTGGTTCGCGCCGGGCAGTCTCGCGCTCGGCGACCGGGTAGGTCGGGGACAGGCCGATCAGTTGGCGCAGATCACGGCGCACCTGGCCGAAGTTGAGCGAGGGGTCCAGGTGCTGAGCCAGCTTGAACACGTCGCCCTTGGCCTGGCTGAGGGGGTCCCACCAGCCCTTGCCGTCATGGTTGACGATGACGATCTGGCCGGCGCCTTGCCGGTACTTCTGGGTCTGCTTGCTGCTCTCGCGCTTGTCGAGGGTCCAGCCCTTCCTCTCCAACAGCACCTGGCAGCTCACGCTTGCCCGTAGTTGGTCGATCTCGGCGTCGCCGGCCATCACACGCTCCTGTCCAGAATGGGTTGGACCGGGCCGGGTTGGCGCTCGCTCGCGCCCTCTCCCCATGCTCCTCGTCCTGATCCCATCCCGAGATCGCCCTGCAAGCGCGGGGCAAGGGCGCGCTTGCGAGGGAGCGCAGCGACCGTCCCTTGCGGCGCGCGCAGCCTGGGCGATACGGACATCCAACTCTCCTCAGTTCACCTCCCTTCTGTGTCCGTCACCCCATTACGAGCTAAGCCGTGGAAAACGCCGGCGCGGCCGATTTCTCTCCAGCGGGTCTCGGCGCGCGCATCAGCGATCGCCGATCGGACCGGGTTGCGCCCTTGTTGTCTGGAAAGGGGTGGCTCGGAGAAAGTGCGGGCGAATGCTAATTCAGTGGCTTCACTCGCAACCGCACACCCGAGGGTGTTGCCATACACAGTGGACTAGATCGCGATGTTGAAGATGCCGCCCCCTGTCGATCCGACGGTCACGTACGTGGAGGGCTACTATTGGATTCAGAACCTGAAGCTCGGTTCTGTCGGCGTGATGCTCTACACGGATGGCCGCTGGCATCGACATGACTACGAGACCGAAGAAATCGGAGTCGTCGAGGGACCACTGCAGCCCCCAACCGAACAACAGAGGGCTTCCCAGGATGCCTATTTTGCAGCTGAAACCCAGAAGGAGCGGGCGTCGTTTGGCGATATCAAGGACCCATCCTGGTTTGACTGGGTGGACGGCTATTACTGGGTCCAGTGGGACGACCAGGAGCCGGAGATCGCCCTCGTCGTTGAGGATCGCTGGCAGTCGGTGAGCTTCGTCAATGGTGACAACGAGTGGTCGGACGACTTCGCCGACGCGGACCCAGATCCGATGCCGGTCATTTATGGGCCGCTGATCGCCCCGAAGGTGGAAAGGACGCTGCACTCGTGAGAGCATCGAGTGTTCGCCGGCTCGCGGTTCTCGCCCTCTCTCTGGGCGCGGCCCTCGCGAGCGGCCCGGCCTGGGCGTCGTCGACGGCCTGTCCCGGGCACTTTCCTGGAGGGAACGCCCCGGACATCCTCAACCCCAAGCTGACCGACCGGGCGGAGGCGCTCTGTTATGAGGGCTTCGCCGTGCTGCATTCCGGTCTGACCCGCACCCCGCTCTGGTCGGCCGAGCATCTCACCCGATCGGCCGTTCAGGCGGCCCGCCAGCTCCCGCGTGAGGGAACATTCCATTCGGAACCGGCGCTGCCGCGTGACGAGGCGGCCAACCTCAGGGATTACCGGGGCACCGGCTACGACCGTGGCCACATGAGCCCGAACGGCGACATGGGCACGCCTGAGGCGCAGCAGCAGAGTTTCTCGCTGGCCAATATGATCCCTCAAGCGCCCAAGCTGAACCGGGTGTTGTGGGAGGGGATCGAGAGCGCCGTGCGGAACTGGGCCATCCGGGCGGGCGACGTGTATGTCGTGACCGGCCCGGTGTTCCAGGGTGCATCGCTGCAAATGATTGGCGGCCGGGTGCTAGTGCCGACGCTGGTGTTCAAGGCGGTTTATGATCCAGGCTGGAACCAGGCCGGTGTCTATCTGTGCCGCAACTCCGACGACAGCTCGTATGAGACGATCTCGGTCGACCAGCTCACCGCCATGATCGGCATCGACGTCTTCCCGGGCGTCCCGGCCGTGGTCAAGATGCGGGTCATCACCCTTCCCTCCCCTACCCCGCATTACGCCGGCGAACATGGCCGCCCGGACGAGCCGCCATCCTTGGGCGGCATGGTGCGATCACTGCTCGGAGACATGCAACGATGACCATGCCCAAGCCCTTCCAGGACGACGCCAGTTCCGTGTCGATCGCCGGCCTCACAGTCGAGAACGGCTCGCATGCCATCGCCGTCTACGGCAATCTGACGATCACCCGCGATCAGGCCGGTCTTACGGCCGCACGCGAACTGTCCCGGTTCCTAAGCGCGGTTATCGCCGCGATGCAGTCGGATCCGGACTTGCCGGCGAAGGTCGCGGGGCCGATCGCTTCGAAGTCGGTTCCCAATCCATTCAGCTGATGCAGTCGCCGGAGGGCTTCCGAGAAGACAGGGGGAAGCCGAGGCGTAATTGGCGGCGTTAACTCGGAATGGGCGACCGTAGGCTGGCTCTGCGGCGCATTCCGCGCCGTGTAGCCAAGGTTCAGATCCTATGATCCGCAAAGCCCTTCTTCTCGCGCCGGTGCTGCTCGTGCCCCACCTCGCGTCCGCACAGACTCCAGTCATCGACCCGACGTCCATCGCGATCGAGCAGCAGATCATGGCGTATGCCCAGGTGCAACTCGAGGTCGTCCGACAGATGTTGGCCGTCCAGCAACAGCAACTCGGGGTTTTGAACAACATTCAGGCCATCGAGCAGTCCAGGTTAACGTCCTCGATGGCCAGCGCCGCCCTCGCCTACGCCGGCCAGCAAGCAGCCGTTCAGACTCAGGCCCGGACCGCCGCCGCTACCCCGCCCGCCCAATAATAAGACGCCCATGCCCTGTCCGGAGCGCCGGGCAGGGCATGCGCCTGTAC
>CAXTOB010000584.1:0-4225 GCA_964245505.1 uncultured Acetobacteraceae bacterium
TCATGGGGGTGCACCGGCGTGCGCGGCTGCGCCGGGCCGTTGAGAGGGGGTGGTCATGGGTGTTCTCCCTCTCCCTCCGGGAGAGGGTTGGGGTGAGGGAAACCCCGCAGCGCCCTTCGTATGGTTTCGAGCACCCCATCCAAATTGCCGAGAACTTCGGGGTTCGTGAACCGCAGCACCCGCCAGCCCTGGGTTTCCAGCCAGGCATCGCGTTCCGCATCCCGCGCCGGGCCGTTGGCGGTGTAGTGACTCTCGCCGTCCACCTCGACAGCCAGTCGGGCGCTTACGGCGGCTAGGTCCAGGATGTAGGCTCCACAAGGGAACTGCCGGCGGAACTTCGTCCCGTTCAGGGCGCCGTTCCACAGTGCTAGCCACAGCTTCACTTCGGCTAGCGTGGCGCTTCTTCGCAGTGCGCGGGCTATTTTTGTTTCGGTGCGGTTCTTGCCGCTTCCCTCACCCCGACCCTCTCCCGGAGGGAGAGGGAGAAGACGGGCTACCATTATGATCCGCTCCTTATGCCGAATAGGCTTACTAGGCCGGCGGGCCTGGCTAGGGAGACGGCTACAATCAAGGCGCCGTAGATCATCAGGTCCACGCCCTGGCCGGAGCCGCCTAGGTAGCTGCGGGAGAGTTCGCTGACTGGGATTAGGACGGCGGCGCCGAGTAGGGGGCCCCAGAGGGTTCCTACGCCGCCCAGCACCGCCGGGAGGGCGATCAGGATGCTCCACTGGCCCGATAGGACGCTGTCGGGGTCTATGTAGCCGACGTACTGGGCGTAGATCGCGCCGCCCATGCCGGTTAGGCCGCCGCTGATTGCCGCGGCGGCCATCTTGCTTGGGAACACACGCACCGCGAGGGAGCGGGCGGCGGTTACGTCGTCGCGTACTGCGCGCCAGGCGAAGCCCCAGCGGCTGCCCTCGATGAGCCAGGCGGCTACCCAGGTGAGTGCTGCGAAGGATAGGACGATGAGGTGGAACGGCAGCTTGCTGGTGCGGAACTGCAGGTTGATGAAGCTCTCGGCGCCGAGCGGGATGTAGAGGCCGGAGGCGGCGCCGACCCAGTCCCAGTTTAGGAATAGCAGGTAGCCGATCTCGCCGACGACGACGGTGGCGATGGCGTAGTAGTGGCCGCTCAGGCGGAAGCATGGCCAGCCTACCAGAAGGGCGAGCAGGCCGGCGATGGCGGCGGCTGCGAACATGCCTAGGGTCGGCGGTATCCCGGCCTTGACCAGCAGCAGGGTCGAGACGTAGGCGCCGACGCCCATGTATAGCGCGTGGCCCAGGCTGATCTGGCCGCAGTAGCCCCCCAGGATGTTCCAGGCCTGGCTTAGCCCGGCGAATAGGATGGTCGTGATGATCAGGTTCTGCGCGTAAACGTCGTGCACCAGGAAGGGCAGCGCGGCCAGGGGGATCAGCAGGAGGGCGCCGCCTATCAGCTCGCGGCGGCGGCGGCGCAGGATGGCATTGTCGTCCGGTGCGGCGATGGGGGCCGTGAGGGTCGTGGTGCTCATCAGAGCCTCCCGAACAGGCCGCGGGGGCGGACCATCAGCACGGCTAGGTAGACGGCGAACATGCCGACTTGTTTCAACGATGGTTCCAGCACGAAGGCGGTCAGGGCCTCGACCTCGCCGATGATGATGCCGGCTACCAGCGCTCCGAGGATGGAGCCGAAGCCGCCTAGCGCCACGGTTACGTAGGCGATCACTGCGAAGTTGGCGCCTACGTTGGGGGATACGTAGTAGAAGGAGATCAGCATTACGCCGGCGACGCCTACGGTTGCTGCGCCTAGGCCCCAGCCCATGGCGAAGATGCGGTCGCGGTCTATGCCGATCAGGGCCACGGCGTCGCGGTCCTCCCGGGTTGCTTCCAGGGCGCGGCCGAACTCGGTGCGGCCGATCAGCAGTAGGCCGGTGAACGCGAGTAGGCAGACGATGCTGGCTGCTAGTTGCGGCAGTGGGACGAATACGCCGAGGACGCTGGCGGTCTTGCCGCTGAGCCAGGTGCCGGAGACCGAGCGGAAGTCGCCGCCGAAGACGAACTGCGCGGCGCCGCGGATGAAGATGGCTAGGCCGAAGGTGGCGAAGATCTGCACCATGCCGCGGTTGAAGCGGACGCCTAGCGCCCGGGCGATGACGCCGCGATAGACGCCCCAGCCTAGGGCGAACATTGCCAGGCATACCAGCGGCAACTGTATCAGGGGGTCTAGGCCTAGCGTGCTGAACAGCACGAAGGCGGCGTACATTGCCAGCATCATCATCTCGCCGTGGGCGAAGTTCACGACGTCCATCAGGCCGAAGATCAGCGACAGGCCGGCGGCGACCAGGGCGTAGATCAGGCCCATCAGCAGGCCGCTGACAAGGGATTGCGCCAGGAGGGTCATGGTGAAGTCGGGGATCATGCGGCGTCTCCGTAGCCGCCGCCGCCTGGGGTTTCGATGATGTAGAGGTCGCCGGGTTGCAGGTCGGCGCGGCTGGTGCCGGACAGGTCCTCGTGGGTGCCGTCGCGGCGTTCGACCCATTGGCGGCCGACGGCGCCGGGCTGGCCGCCGGCCAGGCCGAAGGGCGCCACGTTGCGGCGGGAGGCGACGGTGACGACGGTCATCGGTTCGAGGAAGCGGATGTGGCGGACGGAGCCGTCGCCGCCGCGTTGGGCGCCGGCGCCGCCGGAGTTGCGGCGGATGCCGAAGGCTTCGAGGCGGACGGGGTAGCGTAGCTCCAGCACCTCCGGATCGGTCATGCGGGTGTTGGTCATGTGGGTCTGCACTGCCGAAGCGCCGGGGTGGGCGGAACCGGCGCCCATGCCGCCGCAGATGGTTTCGTAGTACTGGCGGGTGGCGTCGCCGAATAGCACGTTGTTCATGGTGGCTTGGCTGCAGGCGAGCGTCCCCAGCGCGCCGAACAGGGCGTTGCAGGCGGCCTGGCTGACCTCGGTATTGCCGGCGACCACGGCGGCGCCGGGGGCGGGCGACAGGAAGGTGCCCGGCGGCAGCACGATGCGGATGGGTTTCAGGCAGCCGTCGTTCAGTGGGATATCCTGGCCGACCAGGCAGCGGAACACATACAGTACCACAGCGCGCAGCACGGCGGGCGGGGCGTTGAAGTTGCCGGGACGCTGCGGGCCGGTGCCGGTGAAGTCCACCGTCGCCGTCCGTGCCGCCTGGTCCACGGTCACGGTCACGTGCAGGGGGGTGCCGTCGTCCATTGAGTAGTCGAAGGCGCCGTCGCCGATGCGGGACAGCACCCGGCGCACTTCTTCCTCGGCGTTGTTCATGACGTGGCGCATGTAGTCCTGCACGGTCTGCCAGCCGCAGGACTGGACGACACGGCCCAGCTCCTGCATACCGCGCTCGTTGGCGGCGACCTGGGCCTTGATGTCGGCGACGTTCACGTCCGGGCTACGCGCGGGGAACGCGGCGCTGGCCAGGAGGGCGCGGAACTCGGCTTCGCGGAATGTGCCGGCTTGAACGAGGAGGAAGTCGTCAATTACGACGCCTTCCTCCTCCAGCGTGCGGGATCGTGGTGGGGTGCTGCCCGGCGTCGTACCGCCGATGTCGGCGTGGTGGCCACGGCTGCCGACGAAGAAGCGGATTGCGGTGCCGTCGCGGTCGAACACCGGGGTGATTACGGTGACGTCCGGTAGGTGGGTGCCGCCGTTGAATGGGTTGTTGAGGGCTACGACGTCGCCGGGCCGTAGGGTGGCACCGCGGGAGCGGAGGACTGTCTTTACACTTTCGCCCATCGCGCCGAGGTGGACGGGCACGTGCGGGGCGTTGGCGACCAGGTTGCCTTCGGCGTCGAAGATGGCGCAGGAGAAGTCCAGGCGCTCCTTGATGTTCACGCTCATGGAGGTGTTTTGCAGCACGGCGCCGGTTTGCTCGGCGACGTTCATGAAAAGGTTGTTGAATAGTTCCAGCAGGACGGGGTCGGCGCGCTCGGTGCCGGCGGCGACCCGGCTGGGCAGGGGTTCGGTGCGGCGTAGGATCATGTGGTTTTGCGGCGTGACCTCGGCGGTCCAGCCGGGCTCGATGACGGTGGTGGCGTTGGCTTCGCGGACTAGGGCCGGGCCGGGAAGGCGGTCGCCGGCGAGAAGGGCGGTACGCTCGTAAACCGGCGTGGGGTGTTCGGCGGCGCCGGTCCAGATGGGCACGGTGTCCACGGCTTCGGGGGCGCCGGTGGTGCGGGGGGGTAGGGTTGGCTCGATGATGGGCTCGCCGGAGGCGGTTGCCT
>CAXTOB010000585.1:0-4209 GCA_964245505.1 uncultured Acetobacteraceae bacterium
ATGCGGCGGAGGTCGTCATGCCACGACCATCAGCAAGCCGCGGGCCAGCCGCGGTGCCACTGTTTCCGGGCCGGCGAGCATCGCACCCGGCAGATTTTGCCGGTCCTAAGCTGCCGGGCCGGCCTTCCTGGCCCATGCCTGAACCGGGCGCGGCAAGGCGGACTGCCTCTTCCGCATCTTGGCACGGTTCCTGCCTATAGCCGTGCAGAACCCCGACGGGGCTCATTTTACAGGAGGCTTTCGATGTCGCTGTTCGGCGCCATGAGTACCGCGATCAGCGGGCTATCCGCCCAGTCCGCCGCGTTCAGCAACATCGGCGACAACGTCGCCAATAGCCAGACCGTTGGCTTCAAGCGTGTGGATACCAGTTTCGAAGACTACCTGACCAGCAGCTCGGCCACCAACAACCAGTCCGGCTCGGTCGTCGCCCGCCCTGATTACGCGAACGACGTGCAGGGCAGCGTGACCCTGACGAACAAGCCCCTGGACCTGGCGATCGCCGGCCAGGGCTTCTTCACCGTCAGCCATGAGATTTCGGCCAGCAACGGCAGCGGCACCTTCGCGCCGCAGCAGCAGTACACCCGTGCCGGCGACTTCACGCTGGACAACAACGGCTACCTCGTGAACAGCGCCGGCGGCGTGCTGAACGGCTGGCTTCCGGACGCCAAGGGCGTGCTGGACACCAGCAAGGTGTCACCCATCCAGGTCGGGCAGGCAGCATTCAGCCCGGTCGCCACGACCCAGGCGACGCTGGTCGCCAACCTGCCGGCCACCCCGTCCAGCACGGCCTCGGTCGCCAACCCCTTGCAGGTGTTCGACGCGCTGGGCAACGCGCAAACGCTGCAGATGACCTGGACCCAGCAGCCTGCCGTGGCGTCCGGCGCCAGTACCTGGACGGTGAACGTCGCGCTGCCCAACGGCACCAGCCTCGGCTCGGCGGACGTGTCGTTCGGCACCAATGGAGCGCCCGCAGGCACCATCAGCAACGTGGGCAACATCGTCCCCGGGACCACCACCACGCCGCCCGGCGGCACCATCACCGCCGGCAGCACATTCACGGCGGGTTCGCCGGCGACGCTCACCATTAAGCCTGACTTCGGCTCCGGCCCGCAGGCGATCACGCTCAACCTGGGCTCATTCGCCCAGGGAAATGGGCTGACGCAGTATGCCGGCACCGACTTCAGCCTGAAGGGGTTGACCCAGGATGGTGCCGCGCCCGGCAGCTTCAGCGGCGTGACCACCCGGCAAAATGGTGACATCGTCGCCAACTATGACAACGGGCAAAGCCGCACCGTGGCGCGGGTTCCGCTGAGCTTGTTCTCCAATCCCGACGCGCTGCAGCGCCAGGACGGCCAGGCGTTCAGCGCGACGGTGGACAGCGGCGGGGCGCGCACCCTCGGGTCCGGCAGCAACGGCGCCGGCAACCTGGTGACGCAGTCGGTGGAGGGCAGCAACGTGGACATTGCGGCCGAGTTCAGCAAGCTGATCGTCGCCCAGCGTGCTTATTCCGCCAACACCAAGATGGTCACGACCGCGGACGACATGCTGCAGCAGACGCTCGACATGAAGCGATAGGGCTAGGAGGTCGGCGCCATGAGCTTGATGGGAGCCTTGAGCGCAGCCACGACCGGGCTGGACAGCATCGCCCAGCAATTGGCGGTGGTGTCGCAGAACGTCGCAAACGCGGGCACTCCCGGCTACGTGCGCGAGTCCGTGCCCGTACTGGACGCTGGACAGTTCGGGGTGTCGCTCGGCGTCCGCACCGGCATCACCGTCCGCAACCTAGACGCAACGCTGCAAACGCAACTTCTGGCATCCTCCGCCGACGTGGCCGGGCAAACCGTGCAAAGCGCGGCGCTGGCCGGGCTGGATGCGGCATCCGGGACACCTGGCAGCGGCTACGACTTGCCGGGGCTGCTGGGCACGTTGCGGGACAGCTTTTCCACCCTGGCAAGCGATCCGGCCAACAGCACCCAGCAGAACCAGGTCATCACCGCAGCGGACGGCCTGGCGCGCGGCGTGAACACCATGGGCGCCGCCGTCTCCAACGCCCGGCAGGCAGCCCAGGACGGGATCGTGGCGGACGTCGCCACCGCCAACGTAGCGCTGCGGAGCATCGGGACGCTGTCGGACCAGATCATGGCAGGGCAGGCAGAGGGCGTCAGCACCGCCGGGCTGGAGGACGCACGGGACCAGCAGGTCCAGGTGGTATCGAACCTGACCGGCGCGCGGTTCTTGCGCCAGTCGAACGGCGACATGCTGGCGGTAGCGCAGGGGGTGACCTTGCCGCTGCGGGCTGCGTCGGGGCCGCTTGTGGTCCAGACGGCGGTGTTGGCGCCCAACACGCCGGCCACTGCCGTGCCGCTCGTGACCATCGCCGGGCAGAACGTGACGGGGGCGCTCACCGGCGGGCAGATCGGCGCCAACCTGGCGTTGCGGGACAAGGTGCTTCCGTCGGTGCAGGCAAGTTTGGACGCGGTTGCTTCCGCGCTCGCATCTGGATTTGCCGGGGCGGGTGTGCCGCTGTTCACGGACCCCACGGGTGCGGTGCCGGCAGGGCCGACGGTGGGGTTCGCGCAGGGGATCCAGGTGTCGGCGGCGGTGCGGGCGGCGCCAACGATGCTGCGGGACGGGACCATGCCGGCCGGCGCGGCCGGCAACACCGCGTTGATCAACACGGTGCTGGCAGGCGTGCTGGCGAGCGGCAGCGGATCGGTGGCGGCACAGGCGTCGTCGCTGACGGCGGGCATTGCTCAAAGCGCGGCGCAGGCCTCCTCGACCCTGGACACCGACACGGCGGCCCAGTCATCCCTGCAGACCAGGATGGCCGCGGACAGCGGAGTTTCGGTGGACAACGAGATGGCGACGATGGTGCAGCTGCAGAGTGCATATGGCGCAAATGCCAAGGTCCTCGCTGCCACAAACTCGATGTGGCAAGTTCTTTTAGACAGTGTGAAGTAATATGTCGGGCACGATCAACGCCTATGGCCTGTTGGGAACGCTGGCGCAGGATAGCGCGAAGATCCAGAGTCAGTTGTCGGTCGCAACCCAGCAGGCGGCGACTGGCACGGTGTCGAACACCTATGCCGGGCTGGGCGCCGCGGCGCGGGTTTCCCTGGACCTGCGCCCGCAGATCGCGCACCAGACGACGTGGTCGGCGAACATAGATGCCGTGTCGGCGCGGCTAAGCGTGACGCAATCGGCGCTGTCGGCCATCAACCAGGTCGCCTCGGACTTCTATGCCAAGATGCCCAGCCTGAACGGACTGACCGCAGGTGCCGGGGCTGCAGTGGCGGCGCAGGCACGCTCGGCGCTGGAGCAGGTGGCAGGGCTGCTGAATACCAAGGTGGGCGACACCTATGTGTTCGCGGGGCAGGATACGGCGAACCCGCCGGTTCCGAACCCGTCCGCAGCCTCGCTGATCCCGGCGCTGCTCACCGGGACGGCACCAGCACCGTTCTCCACCACCATTGGGACGGCGGTGCCGACGGTGGAGGTGGGGGAAGGGCAGCGGGTGCAGATCGGCGTGCTGGCCAACGCGAACACGCTCAGCGCTTCGGCGGCGCCGACCAGCGGATCGTATATGCGGGATATTATGACGGCCCTGGCGACGCTGGCGACCACCACCGACGGCCCGGGCCTTCCGGCGGTGGCCGCGACCGTGCGCACCCAATTGGACTCTGCCATGACAGCAGGGTCGGCGGAGGCCGGAGCGCTGGGCAACAACCAGGCGGAGTTGACGACGCGCAAGACTCAGCTGACGGCAACACAGACGGCGCTGGCGGCCCAGGTGTCGGGGGCCGAGGACGTGGACCTGGCCGCAACGATAACCCGGGTGACGGCGCTGCAAACCCAGCTCCAGGCGTCGTATCACTTGCTGGCGGATGAAAAGGGGATGAGCCTGGCGCAATACTTGTAGCCGTCGGTGCCAGACTCAAACCAGTTTGCGTCCTGGTTGGACGCAAACCGATTTAAGGCAAGTTCGGGTCAATTAGAGACACCAAACATGCCCAACCCAATGTTTTCGCCATGTTTGTCTGGACAAAATGGAGCTGTTTGGGCCGGGCGTGTTCTAGGTTCCTGTTTGCAAGCAGACGCTTGCAGTCAGACCCGGTCGCTGCGCGTCCAGAAGTGACTGCAACCTGCCCTGGCGGTTACAGCCGCTCCAGGATGCTCACGTAGTTCGCCACCCCGGCCCCGCCCATGTTG
>CAXTOB010000586.1:0-450 GCA_964245505.1 uncultured Acetobacteraceae bacterium
CCGCTGTGGGGAGGGCTGTGTCTTCAACGCGAACGCTGGTCTTCTTCCTTGCCACTGGCAGTCCTGTCACGCACCCGGCCCCCCTGTCACCCAAGGCGGCGGCAACGCACATTCATCCGTAACGGCTGTTCCGGCAAGTCTGGCCGCGGTTTGCCCTCCTCGCGCGCCGGGGGCACCATGCCGGGCGCAAGAGGGATGAGGCATCTGCCATGGACGAAGACTTCCGCAAGGCCGCGCTGGACTACCACCGCCTGCCGCGCCCGGGGAAGCTGGCCATCGAGGCCACGAAGCGTATGGCGACCCAGCGCGACCTGGCGCTGGCGTATTCACCCGGCGTCGCCGCGGCCTGCGAGGCGATCAAGGCCGACCCTGACGCCGCCCTGGACCTGACGGCGCGCGGCAACCTGGTCGCCGTCATCAGCAACGGCACCGCCGTGCTCGGCCTGGGCA
>CAXTOB010000586.1:460-4200 GCA_964245505.1 uncultured Acetobacteraceae bacterium
AGCCGACCTTCGGCGCGATCAACCTGGAGGACATCAAGGCGCCCGAGTGCTTCGAGATCGAGCGCCGGCTGCGCACCCGCATGGGCATCCCGGTGTTCCACGACGACCAGCACGGCACCGCCATCATCGTCGCCGCCGCCATCCGCAACGGGCTGCTGCTGCAAGGCAAGACGCTGGAAACGGCGCGCCTGGTGACATCCGGCGCCGGTGCTGCGGCACTGGCCTGCGTGGACCTGCTAGTGGCGATGGGCCTGCAGGTGGCCAACGTCACGCTGACCGACATCAAGGGCGTGGTCTATGAGGGGCGCGACGAGAACATGCCGCCCAACATGGCCCGCTATGCCCGGCAGACCGACGCGCGCCGCCTGCCGGACGCGCTGCCCGGCGCCGACGTGTTCCTGGGCCTGTCCGCGCCCAACGTGCTGAAGCCTGAGTGGCTGGCGGAGATGGCCGAGAAGCCCCTGATCATGGCCCTGGCCAACCCCGACCCGGAGATCACGCCCGACGCCGCCCGCGCCGCCCGGCCCGACGCGATCATCGCCACCGGGCGCAGCGACTACCCGAACCAGGTCAACAACGTCCTGTGCTTCCCGTTCATCTTCCGCGGCGCGCTGGACGTGGGTGCCACCGAGATCAACGAGGAGATGAAGGTCGCCTGCGTCGAGGCCATCGCCGTGCTGGCGCGGGTGGAGGCGAGCGAGGTCGTGGCCGCGGCCTACGGCGGCGCCGCGCCGGTGTTCGGGCCGGAGTATATCATCCCCAAGCCCTTCGATCCCCGCCTGATCCTGCAGATCGCCCCCGCCGTCGCCGCCGCGGCCATGCGGAGCGGCGTCGCCAAGCGCCCCATCGCCGACTTCGACGCCTACCGGCGCGATCTGGAGCGGTTTGTGTTCCGCTCGGGACAGCTCATGCGCCCGGTGTTCGAGGCGGCAAAGGCATCACCGCAGCGCATCGTCTATGCCGAGGGCGAGGACCCGCGCGTGCTGCGCGCCGTCCAGACGCTGGTGGACGACGGCATCGCCCGGCCGATCCTGCTGGGCCGGCGGGAGCACATCACCGCGCGGGTGAAGGAGATGGGTCTGCGCCTGGACCTGGGCGGCGCGGTGCAGATCCTGGACCCCTCGGCAGACTCGGCAGTGTTCGAGCCCCTGGTGGCGCAGTATCAGCATTTGGTGGGTCGCCGGGGCACGCCGGCGGATGCGGCGTCCCGCCGCATCGTGCGCCGCCCCACGGTGGCCGCGGCCATGCTGCTGCAATCCGGTCAGTGCGACGCCGCCATCTGCGGCGGCACCGGCGATTGGTGGCGGCACATGCAGTATGTCATGCCGATCATCCCCCGCCGGCCCGACGTGTCGCGCATCTACGCCCTGTCCTGCCTGATCCTGCAGGCCGGCGCGCTGTTCGTCTGCGACACCCACATGAACGTGGAGCCGACCGCGGAGCAGGTGGCGGAAATGACCGGACTGGCCGCCAACGCGGTGCGCGCCTTCGGCATCGTGCCCAAGGCGGCGCTGATGTCGCATTCCTCGTTCGGGTCCAGCAACTCGGACAGCGCACGGCGGATGCGAAAGGCGCTGGCGCTGGTGCGGGCTGCCCGTCCGGAGCTGGAGGTGGACGGCGAGATGCACCCGGATGCCGCGCTGGTCGAATCGCTCAGGGACCGTGCGGTTCCGGACAGCCGGCTGTCGGGCACGGCGAACCTGCTGGTGATGCCGGGGCTGGATGCGGCCAACATCGCCTTCAACCTGCTGAAGGCAGGCGCGGACGGCCTACCGATCGGTCCGCTGCTCCTCGGCATGAGCAAGCCGATCCACGTCCTGATCCCCAGCGTGACGGCGCGCGGCA
This sequence comes from uncultured Acetobacteraceae bacterium, assembly GCA_964245505.1. Lineage (GTDB taxonomy): Bacteria > Pseudomonadota > Alphaproteobacteria > Acetobacterales > Acetobacteraceae > DASWOJ01. The sequence goes on from CAXTOB010000586.1 coordinate 2,306, forward strand.
TTGTGAACATCAGCGCCGTGGCTGCCATGGAGGGTTCGCTCGGCGTGGATCCGGCGGTGGCCTTCCCGCCCGAGACCCCGGCGGCGTAAGCATGCCCGCATGATCCCCGTTGCCCTCGGCCTCCTGTCGCTGGCGGTGCTGCTCTGGGCGGCGCGCGGCTTTGCCCAGGCGCGGGTGGCAAACCTGAAGGCGATGCTAGGGTGGCTTGCGGCGCTGGCCGGCCTTGCCATCGGCGCCGGGCTGCTGTTGACGGGGCGCGGCGGGTTGGCGCTGACGGCTGCCGTGCTGCTGGGACCGTTGGCGTGGAGCTGGTGGCAGGAGGGCAAGCTGCCGGTGCCGGGCCGTCCGGGCGCACCGCCGCCGCGGGCCGGGCGGATGCCGCGGTCAGAGGCCCTGGCGGTGCTGGGGCTGCAAGACCCGGTGTCGGACGCAGACGTTCGGGCAGCCTGGGTCCGGCTGATGCGGGTGGCGCATCCGGATGGAGGCGGATCGGACTGGCTTGCCGCAAGGGTCAACCAAGCCCGCGACACCCTGCTGCGCCGCTAATCCTGCTTCTCTTCTTCTTCGGGAGAGAGAGCCTTTACCGAAATCAGCCTGCAAAATGCCGCAATCCGCCTGCAAAGGGCCGCACATTAACCGCGCCAGCGGCGCCCCGCTCCGCACAAGGCCCATGAACCCAACCCCGCTCCCGGCAGAGGAAGAAGCAGCATAACCCTTCCAAACTTGCCGCACCCCGCCGGGCATGGCACGGTCGCCTGTAACCTATGGGGCATCTGCCCCCAACACGTATATGGAACGCCCCACGTATGAAGAAGCTGCGAAAGGCGGTGCTGCCGGTAGCCGGTCTCGGCACCCGGTTCCTGCCCGCGACCAAGGCGATGGCAAAGGAAATGCTGCCCGTCGTGGACAAGCCCCTTATCCAGTATGCCATCGAGGAGGCGCTGGAAGCAGGCATTGACCAGTTCTGCCTCGTCACCGGGCGCGGCAAGACTGCAATCATCGACCACTTTGACGTCGCAGTGGAGCTGGAGGCAAACCTGCGTGAGCGCGGCAAGACCGAGTTGATCGCCATGCTCGACACCATGAAGATCCAGCCCGGCAGCATCACCACCGTCCGCCAGCAGGTTCCGCTGGGCCTGGGTCACGCCATCTGGTGCGCCCGCGCCTTCATCGGCGACGACCCGTTCGCCATCCTGCTGCCGGACGACCTGGTCCTGAGTGAGACGTCCTGCCTCAAGCAGCTCGCCGACGCCTACGCGCAGACCGGCGGCAACGTGGTGGCGGTGGCCGAGGTGCCGCACGACCAGACCAACCGCTATGGCATCCTGCGTATCGGCGAGGATGACGGCCGCATGGTGGAGGTGCTCGGCCTGGTCGAGAAGCCGAAGCCGGCCGACGCGCCCAGCAACCTTTCGGTGATCGGCCGCTACGTGCTGCTGCCGGAAGTCATCACCCACCTGTCCCTGATGGAGCGTGGCGCCGGCAACGAGGTGCAGCTCACCGACGCGATGGCCAAGATGATCGGGCACACGCCGTTCCACGGCCTGCGCTACGAGGGCAAGCGGTTCGACTGCGGCGATAAGATCGGCTTCCTGGAAGCGCAGATCGCGTTTGCGCTCAAGCGCCCGGACCTGGCAGACGAGGTCCGGGCATTCCTGCGGCATTACACGAATGGACAGGGCTGATGGAAACGGCAACTGCCACGGCATTCCGGCACGACTTCGACCCGACCAGCCTGCGGGAATACGACATCCGCGGCGTGGTCGGGCGCACCCTGCACCCGGCGGATGCCTTCGCCATCGGGCGCACCTTCGGCACCGTCGTCGCCCGGGCGGGCGGGCGCCGGGTGGCGGTGGGCTATGACGGGCGCCTGTCCTCGCCGGAGTTGGCTGCGG
>CAXTOB010000587.1:0-4196 GCA_964245505.1 uncultured Acetobacteraceae bacterium
GCGGGAACCGGCATCAGCCTGCCCGAAGGGGTGGCGATGGTGACGGCGGGGCCGGCGGCGATGTGCGGGCTGCATGACCGCGGACGGATCGCGGCGGGTCTGCGAGCGGACTTGGTGCGGTTGCGGGAGTGGGATGGGCTGCCAGTGGTGCGGCAGGTTTGGCGGGCGGGGGAGCGGGTGGTCTAGGCGGTAGCATTGCGACGAGCATACGGTTGCCCATGCAGATGAAGCCCACCCGGCGGCGGTTGGCCAGGTTTTTCTGAGCCGGGCGGCTTCACGCCGTTGTCCGCGCAGTTTCGTAAAATGGCACAAGCCTGCATTTTTGCGGAGATCATGATATGTTTTACTGTTGGTATTGACACTTTATTAAAACGGTTCGCGTCCGGACCGGACGCAAACCGCTTTAGGATTTTCGTTTGCGAGCAGATACTTGCAGCTTCATATCCGGCCGTTTCGCGCCAGACTCGGCTGCAAACTGCTCTAGGCATAGCGCCTACGAAGACCGTAGAGGCCGGCGCAAAGCCACGAAAATTCTCCGTTACACTGCATCTTATGCGTTATAACACAAATGTCGGTGGCTGGAGCGGATGCAATTAGCCCCCGCCCGGGTCGCCGCCGTAAACCCAAGCGGCCACAATTGGCACAATAATACCAACCGCCCAAGACATTGACCTGAGCCCAGGTCCTAGTTGTGATGGAGATGATGCGTTCGGCGTCTTTCATCTGGCTGTTCCAGGCGTTGCAGCAGGTGTCGAGGATGGCGTTGTAGGTCCGCGACACGGTCATGCTGAGCTGGTTTTTGCGCAGGTATGCCCAGACGCTTTCCATAGGGTTCAGCTCGGGCGCATACGGCGGCAAGCGCAGCAGTGTGATCTTCTCCAGCACGCGCAGCCGGGTGCCGGGCCCGTGCCAGCCCGGAGCGCAGTGAAAACAATATCGCCTCATAAGTGCGTGGCAATCACCAGTCGCACCCAGCAGACCCAAAAACGCTGACGAAGCACAGGTCCCGCCTTGCGGCGCCAGCAGAACCCCAGCCCCACGCCGCATCTACCGCTGCATCATCGCCCGCAGCTTCGCCGCCAGCGCCTCCAGCGCGAACGGCTTGGCCAGGATCTCCATCCCTTCGTCGAGCACTCCATTGCCGATCGCGGCGTTGCCGGCATAGCCCGTGATGAACAGCACCCGCAGCCCCGGGCGCAACACCCGCGCGGCGTCGGCCAGTTGCCGGCCATTCAGGCCAGGCAGCCCGACGTCGGTCACCAACAGGTCCACCTTCGCGACCGAGCGCAGCACATCCAGCCCGGCCGATCCATTCGCCGCCTCCAGCGCGACATAGCCCATATCCGTCAGCGCCTCAGCGACCAGCATCCGCACGGCGTCCTCATCGTCCACCACCAGCACCGTCTCCCCGGTGCCGGCCGGCGTGGCCGTGGCATTCGCCTCTCCTTCCAGCACGGCGGCCCCGGCATGGCGAGGCAAGTACAGCCGCATCGTCGTGCCGCGCCCGGGTTCGCTGCAAACCCGCACGTGCCCGTCCGACTGCTTGACGAAGCCGTACAGCATAGACAGTCCCAGCCCCGTGCCCTGCCCGATCGGCTTAGTGGTGAAGAACGGCTCGAAAATGCGGGCGGCCACCGCCGCGTCCATGCCGACGCCGGTATCGGTGACGCTGATCGAGACATATTGGCCCGGCCGCACCTCGAACCCTTGAGCCAGAACATACGCCTCGTCCAGATGCGCATTCGTCGTCTCGATCGTCAGCCGCCCACCCTCCGGCATGGCATCCCGGGCGTTGATCGCCAGGTTCAGCAGGGCCGATTCAAGCTGGTTCGGGTCGCACAAAGTGCCCCAAAGCCCACCGGACAACACCATCTCCAGCGCAATCCCAGGACCCAGCGTGCGGCGCAGCAGGTCCTCCATGTCCGCGACCAACCGGTTTGCCGCCACCGGCTTGGGGTCCAGCGGCTGCCGCCGGGCAAACGCCAGCAAGCGTTGCGTCAGCGCCGCCGCCCGGTTGGCGCTGGTGGTCGCAACCGAAGCAAAGCGGCCGATCTCCCCATATCGTCCCTCTGCCACCCGGCGCTGCAGCAGCTCCAGCGCCCCAGTAATGCCGGTCAGCAAATTATTGAAATCGTGCGCAATGCCGCCAGTCAGTTGCCCAACCGCCTCCATCTTCTGCGCCTGACGCAGGGCGTCCTCAGCCCTTTGCAACTCCGCCGTCCGCTCCTCCACCCGCGCTTCCAGCGTGGCGTTCAGCTCGCGCAGCTCCGCCTCCGCGCGGGCACGCTCCACGGCGTCCCACAGTAGGTCGGCAACCTCCTCAACCAGGCGCACCTCGTCGGAGGTCCAGGCGCGCGGCGTGGACTGGCTCACGAACAGCGACGCGCGCACCCGCCCGTCCCGGAGCAGCGGCACCGACAGGTGGCCGCGTATCCCCAGTGCGGCCGAAGTCGCCGCACCCTCCGCCCCAGCCAGCAAGCAGTCCGCGATCGCCAGGACCTTCCCGTCCAGATGCCGCTCCCGGTTGGCATTGCCGAGTGCATCCAGCCGGAAGACGCCCGAAAGCGGCGGCAGCCCATCATGGTAGGCCGAGCGCACGTAGGACGTTTCCGCATCCGCCTGGACCATAGACCAACCCACCCGGCTGACCTGGAGATGCGGCCCCAAGATTGCGGCGGCTGCGGCGACAGCTGCATCGGCTTCGCCGGTCCGGCGCAGCTCGGCCGCCACACGCAGCAGCACATCCTGCCGTGCGGCTGCGGCCTTCCCCGCGGTGATGTCCAGCGCCGTTCCCACGGCGCGTATGCATCGCCCATCCTGGAACACGCCGCGTCCCTTTGCCGCCACCCAGCGCAATGCGCCGTCGTGCTTGCCTAAGGCGCGGTATTCCACGTCGTAGGGTGTGCGCCGCCCCGGGTCTATAGCGGCCGCAAACGCAGCGCTCACGGCCTCCCGGTCATCAGGGTGCAGCGCGGCATAGAAGTCCGCCATGCCGCAGGGCTCGTCTGGATACAGGCCGAACATCGCCTTCGTGCGGTCCGTCCAGGTCAGCACGTCGGCGTCCAGGTCCAGGTCCCAGGTCCCGACCTCCGCCGCCTCCGTCGCCAGGCGCAGCGACGCTTCGCTGAGCTGCAGGCGCAGCGTCGCCTCCCGCCGCTCCGTCACATCCATGAACACGCCAGCCAGGCGCAACGGAGCGCCGGCCGTCGGCGGCACCACCTGCGCCCGGGCCTCCACCCAGCCGGTGCCGCCGGGCCGCAGCACGCGATACTCGATCGCATACTCCGCCCCGTTTTCCGCCGCGCGGGTCGTGGCCTCGTCCACGCGGGCACAGTCGTCCGGGTGGATGCAGGCCTGCAATTCGGCATAGGACATCGGCTGCGACGGATCGCAACCATGGATCGAGCGGGCAACAGCATCGGTTAAAAATCTGTGGCCCAGCAGGTCCCGTTCCCAAACGCCGAGCCGTCCGGCTTTGGTAGCGAAGCGCAGGCGGGCTTCGCTCTCCTCCTGGGCGCGCAGCCGGTCGGACAGCTCCGCCAGCAGCGCGGCGTTGCGGAACTCCAGACCCTCAAGCCGCTCCCGCTCCAGCGTCACGTCCACCTGGCTGGCAATGAAGTAGGCGACCTCGCCGGCCTGGTTCCGCACCGGCGCCATCAGCAGGCGGTTCCAGAACGGCGTGCCGTCGCGGCGGTGGTTGCGTATGTCTATCTCGATTGACTTCTGCGCCTCGACCGCCGCGCGGATACGGGCGACCGTGGCCGGATCGGTGTCCGGACCCTGCAGGAAGCGGCAGTTGCGCCCGACGATCATCTCACGCGGGTAGCCCGTCAGGCGGCAGAAGCTGTCATTGACGAACACGATGGGATTGTCGGGCTGCCGCGCGTCGCTGACCACCATCGGCATCCGCGTCGCCCGGACCGAGGCCGCGAAGGGATCGGTGCCGCCGTCCAGCAGCGCCAGCTCGGCGCCGATCCGGGCGGCGTCGGTATTGAGCACCTGGCTGATCCGGTTGGGGTCGTGCGGAGCCTGAGGTTGGGCTGACATGGCGGCTGCATATAGCCGCTTGGCGCAGCCGTGCCAGAGTACCAGGCAAGTTACGGCGCGGCCGAGCCAAACCGATGCGTTACCGGCGTTGAAACCAGTGCCGGCCACCGCACCGCACCCCCTTCACAGGCCTGCGACCCCGCCAAACC
>CAXTOB010000588.1:0-4196 GCA_964245505.1 uncultured Acetobacteraceae bacterium
GTGCCACCCCGTAAACCCCGCCACCGCCAAACTGCTCAAGCCAAAAGGCATCACTCCCATTCCCCCAAAGCCCGCCGTAACCTCATAACCAGCGCAAGCACGGCCAAATGCGGCACCCAAGGACGCAGCTTGGCCCGCATCACAGCCACCGTACGCTGATAAAGCTCATTCGCCGGATCCAAAGCCAACGCCTGCTCGACATACCGCAGCGCACCCGGCAGGTCGCGGCGCGCGCGCAGCAGGTCCGCAATGGTATTATGTATCCCGGCATGCTGCGGCCACGCCGTCCTAATCTCCTGCGCCACCGCCAGTGCCTCGGCGGTATCCCCGGCGCGGGTCAGCGCAATGCAATAATCCATCAGGTAGCTAGGATGACGCTCCAGCGCAGCCACCTCCTGGTGAACCGCCAGCGCCTCCGCATGACGGCCGACGGCGGACAGACGCAGCGCCAGCGCATGGTGCCCTTCCGGCCGGCCAGGCTGCAGCACCGCCGCCCGCTGCGCCAGCGCCACCGCCCAGCGCTGCCGCGACCGCGGCTGACGCCCGGCCAGAATACCGTGATAGACCGCCAGCCCACGGCGGGCCGCACGGGCGTCGCGCTCCACCGCGGCAACATCCAAGGTGCCATCCAGCGCCCCCATCACCACCCCATGCAGCAGCCCGGCCTCCTGCAGGTAACCGCCGACCGGATGCCCGGCAAACGGCAGCCGCAACCGCTGGATCGTCGTATCCCGGGCGATCAGGTCGGCATGGAGCCGGTCCATCCCATGCGGATCATAGGCGACGACCGTCCTGATCCGGGACCGGATCGGACCGTCCAGCGCTGGCAAGGGCCGCACCCGCCGCCGGTCCTGGCCCCACCGGCGCTCGAACGGCGTCTTGGCCGGATCAATCGAGTACTGCGGCGACAGTGCTAGTACCGCAGTACCTCCCGCTTCCTCACCGAAGCGCACCGCAGCATACGCGCCCATGCTGGACCCATACGCCAGCACCGGCCCGGCGCCAGACACCGCGGCGCGCACGACAGCCAGGGCGTCCGGCAGCTCCGGATACTGGAACCAGTCGTTATCCCGGCTCAGCAGATGCGTGGCGGCAACACCGTGCCGGACGAAGTACTCCTCGCCAAACCCCGGCCGCGCCAGCGTACGGTCGTCATGATAGCAGTCGAACGTAACGACATGCCGCGCCGCATCGCCAGCAGGAACCTGGCGGACCAGCAGGTCGCGGCTTTCATAAAGCGTCTGCGCCGTCACCGCGGCGCAAGTCGCACCGCCCCGTCCAGACGTATGACCTCCCCGTTCAGCATCGTATTCTCCAGGATATGGCGCACCAGGCCCGCAAACTCTTCCGGCCGGCCCAGCCGGGGCGGGAAGGGGACCGAACGGCCCAGGCTGTCCTGCACATCGGCCGGCAGCCCCAGCATCATCGGCGTGCCGAACAGCCCAGGCGCCACCGTCATCACCCGTATCCCATCCCGCGCCAGGTCGCGCGCCAGCGGCAGGGTCATGCCGGCGATCCCTCCTTTGCTGGCGGCATACGCGGCCTGGCCGATCTGCCCGTCATACGCGGCGACCGAGGCAGTGTTGACCACCACCCCGCGCTCCCCCTCCGCATCCGGCGCGTTGCCCTGCATCGCCGCCGCGGCCAGCCGGATCATGTTGAAGGTGCCGATGAGGTTGATCCCGACCACCCGGGAAAAACGATCGAGCCGATGCGGCCCATCACGCCCCAGCACCCGCTCGCCAATGACGACCCCGGCGCAGTTCACCAATCCATGCAGCGCCCTGAACCGGGACACCGCCAGGTCCACGGCAGCCTGGCCGTCCGCCTCGCTGGTCACATCCGTCCGCAGGTAGGCGCCGCCCAGTTCCTCCGCCAGCGCCGCGGCGTCCGCCACGTCGGCAATCACCACCTTCGCCCCGGCGCCCGCCAGCAGGCGCGCGGTCGCGGCGCCCAGGCCCGATCCGCCGCCGGTCACGAGCACTGTCTTTCCATCTATGTGCATGGGGTATTCCGGAATTTGGAGTATCTACGTCTTAGCCTGGCTGGGCCGCGGGGCAAATGTGGCGAAGCGGCAACGGTCCCGTGACGCTTCCATAACCATTCAGCCCAGCATAGGATCGGATCGGCAGTTGAAACGAGAGCGAAGCATGAGACTCCAAGTCGTGTGTGTGGCCGTCGCTGGCGGCCTATTGTTGCAGGGTTGCGCGGAGCCGCCGGCAGGCCCAACCGTGCAGGTGCTGCCCGGCCGCGGCAAGTCGTTCGAGGCGTTCGCGCAGGACGACGCGGTATGCCGCGGCTATGCCTCCTCGGCCGTGCAGGGCCAGGCGGAGCGCGCCAATAGCCGGGCGATCGGCGGCGCAGTGCTGGGCACTGTCCTAGGCGCTGGACTGGGTGCAGCGGTCGGTGGCGGACGAGGCGCCGGCATCGGCGCCGGCGCCGGCGCAGCGGTTGGCACCGGCGTCGGCGCATCAAGCTCCGGCAACGCGCAGTACGGCATCCAGGGCCAATACGACAACGCCTACGTCGCCTGCCAAGCCTCCAAGGGTAACCAGGTGCCGCGGCCCGCGGTTTATGCCCAGCCCGCGGTGGTCGTGCAGCCCGCCCCCTACCTCGTGCAGCCCGCGCCGTATGTGGTCCAGCCCCGGCCCTACTACGCATACTGATGCCCGGCCGATAAGCGCGGCAGCTACCGCCAGCTCGACAGGAAGAACCGGGGCAACTCATCCGCGGACGGCTTAAAGTTCAGGCCCTTCGCGGTGGCATATGTCGTGACGTAGGTGAACAACGGCATGATGTAGGCCTGCTCCGTCAGCCGCCTGATCGCGGTGGCGTAGGAATCGCGCCGAACGTCCGGATCCGTATTGCTGCCACCCCGCAGCAGCAGGTCTCGCACCTCGGGGTCCCTGGCGTAATCCTGCTCTCCAAAGGTCAGGAACACCGGCAGGGACGCCGAGGCGTCATTGATCGAGTAGCTGCCCCAGCTCCCCAGATCGAGCGGGTCATGCCCGGCCATGCTGAGCGCCAGCGCCGGGCCAGCCTGCAGGTTCTGCACGGTGGCCCGTATCCCGACCGCGGCCAGATACCCGCGTATCGCCTCTTGCCAGGGAGGCAGCAGGTAGCCGACCAGCTCGGTATCAAAGCCGTCGGGGTAGCCCGCCTCCGCCAGCAAGGCGCGGGCCTTTGCCGGATCATAGTCATACTTCGCCGCAACGGCCTGATCGCAGCCGAACTGCGTCGGGAAGCACGGCGCATCCAGCACGCGGGAGCCGCCGGGCATGAAATTCCGCGCCATCGACGTCCGGTCCACCGCACGCATGATGGCCTGGCGCACCTTCTGCTGCTGCAGCGGACTGGGCCCGCTGCGTCCGGCCGCATCCATCAGCATGTAGCTGAACCGCATGCTCTCCTGCCGCAGCGTCTGCAGCCCCGGCGTGCGTGACAGCGCGTCCAGCTGCTCCGGCCCGAACTGCCAGATCCAGTCGGCGCGCCCATCTACCAGCGCCGCCAGCTCGGCGGCAGTGTCCGCCACCTCGGTGATCCTCAGCGTCCGTATCGCCGGCTTGCCCTTGGGACCATCGAAGTAGCCGTCATAGCGCTCCAGGGTAATCGCGCTGGTGCCCTCCACCTTCGTGATCCGGTAGGGGCCGGTGCCGACAGGCGCAGTCGAAAAGCCGGTGCCGACCCGCTCCCGGTAGGCATGCGGCAGGATCGGCAGCACCATCGCCATGTATTCCAGCGCGGCCGGAAACACCTGCTTCAGCTTGATCCGCACATGCAGGTCATCCACCCGCTCCGCCCCGGCCAGGAAGCTGTAGTTGCTGGGCACCGCCACAGCCTCCGACAGCACCGCCTGCACGGTATAAACAACATCATCGGCCGTGAACGCGCTGCCATCATGGAACGTGACGCCCGGCCGCAGCTCAAACTCCAAAGTCAGCGGATCGAGGTATCGCCAGGTAGTGGCAAGCAGCGGCTTCAGCTGCAGCGTCTCGGGATCACGATAAATCAGGGTATCCCAGGCATGGTGCGCCAGGACCAGCCCAGTCCGCAGCGTATTGCGATAAGGGTCCACATCAGGAACCGCATCCCGCCAGGCAATGCGCAAAGTATCCTCAGCCTTCTGCGCATAGGCAGGCAGGGCGGCAAGAAGCAAACAGAGGAAAGCCAGCCTCCCTCTCCCTCCGGGAGAGGGT
>CAXTOB010000589.1:0-4184 GCA_964245505.1 uncultured Acetobacteraceae bacterium
GCATGGGGCTTCTCCAAGGAGCGAAAGCCGGTAAAGGCCGGTACTCGCGCCGCTTGTCAAGCAGTTACGCCTACAAGATGAAGCGGCTGAGGTCACCCTTCGCGGCCAGGGGCGCCACGCGCTCGTTCACATAGGCGGCGTCCACCGTCACCAAATCACCGCCCCGGTCGGTGGCGGTGAAGCTGATTTCCTCCAGCAGCTTCTCCAGTACCGTGGCCAGCCGCCGGGCGCCAATGTTCTCCACACGGTCGTTGATGTCCGCCGCCAGGTCCGCCAGCGCGTCCACGGCGCCAGAGGTGAAGTCCAGCGTCACCGCCTCGGTTTCCAGCAGGGCGGAGTACTGCTTCAGCAGGCTATGCTCCGGCTCCATGAGGATGCGGCGCAGGTCGGCGCGGGACAAGGGCGCCAGCTCCACCCGGATCGGCAGGCGGCCCTGCAGTTCCGGCAGCAAATCGGACGGCTTGGCCAAGTGGAAGGCGCCGGAGGCAATGAACAGCACGTGGTCGGACTTCACCGGGCCGTACTTGGTGCTGACCGTCGTGCCCTCGATCAGCGGCAGCAGGTCGCGCTGCACACCCTCGCGCGACACGTCGCCGCCGCGGAAGCCGCCCTCGCTGCTGCGGGCGCAAACCTTGTCGATCTCGTCCAGGAAGACGATGCCGTTCTGCTCCGCGTGCTCCACCGCATCCTTGGTGAGCTGGTCGTTGTCGAGCATCCGGTCGCTCTCTTCCCGCGTCAGCGCGACGCGGGCAGCACTGACCGGCATCCGCCTGCGGGTAGCCGGGCGGTTGAACATGCCCTTCATCATCTCGCCCAGGTTCACCATCCCGCCGGGGGGCATCCCGGGGATTTCCATCGTCACCGGCGCGGCGTCGGCCACCGACACCTCGACCTCCTTGGTCTCAAGCTCGCCGTCCCTGAGCATCCGGCGGAACTTGTTGCGCGTCTCGGCCCCGGCGCCCTCGCCGACCAGCGCCGTCACCAGGCGGTCCTCGGCGGCAAGCTCCGCCTTGGCCTGCACGTCCTTGCGGCTGGCCTCGCGCAGCATGGCGATGCTGGCCTCCACCAGGTCGCGCATGATGCTGTCCACGTCGCGTCCGACATAGCCGACCTCGGTGAACTTCGTCGCCTCCACCTTGATGAATGGCGCCTGCGCCAGCTTGGCGAGCCGCCGGGCGATCTCGGTCTTGCCGCAGCCGGTAGGGCCGATCATCAGGATATTCTTCGGCACCACCTCGTCCCGCATTCCCTCCGGAAGCTGCTGCCGGCGCCAACGGTTACGGAGCGCTATGGCGACGGCGCGCTTGGCATCGCCTTGGCCGATGATGAACCGGTCAAGCTCGCTGACGATCTCGCGCGGGGTCAGGGTCGGGACGTCCATCACAGCGTCTCCACGATCAAGGAATGGTTGGTATAAACGCAGATGTCTGCGGCGATCTTCATGGCCCGGCGCGCGACCTCCTCGGGGTCCATCTCGTCCACCGTCAGCAACGCCCGTGCCGCAGCCAAGGCATAGTTGCCGCCGGAGCCGATGGCGATAACGCCGTCCTCCGGTTCCAGCACGTCGCCGTTGCCGGTCAGGGTATAGCTATGCGCCTCGTCGGCGACGGCCATCATCGCCTCCAGCCGGCGCAGGTAGCGGTCGGTGCGCCAGTCTTTAGCCAGTTCCACGCAGGCGCGCTCGAGCTGGCTCGGGAAGCGCTCCAGCTTCGCTTCCAGCCGTTCCAGCAGGGTGAAAGCGTCGGCAGTCGCGCCGGCGAAGCCAGCCAGCACCGTGCCGCCGTTGCCGATGCGGCGCACCTTGCGGGCATTGCCCTTGATGACGGTCTGGCCGAGCGTCACCTGGCCGTCCCCGGCCATGGCGACCCGGCCATTGCGGCGTACGCACAGGATGGTAGTTCCGTGCCAGCCAACGGGATCGTGTGGTGTGTCTTGCATGATGGCGGGGAGATGGGGCGCATCGAGAGGCTGCACAAGATATAGGCAGATCGGACGGATGACTGGGGTTTGGCCAACCCTCCTCAACGGATGCACCTCAGTTCTTGACGGAGAATGCAGCCCAGACGCTACCGAATGCTTGACACTACCGAATGATTGAGGGCGTCGGAGCATAAGCCTGCTCGACCCGCTCCGGGGCGTTGGCAATCGCGCGCAGGTAGCTCCGAGCCGCAGCGTCCAGCTCCCGCCGGCCTGTCTCCCAGTTCCGCAGCGTTTCCACCTCCAAGCCGTAACGCAGGGCAAACTGCTCGCGTGAAAGCTGCAGGCGCTCCCGCAACCCGCGCACATCAACCACCTCTGACGCCTCCACCGGAGCAGCCGCGATGCCGGCACCCTCAAGGTCGGCTGCAAGGGCCGCCGGGTCCTCGACCGTGGGGACGTCAACGAACACCCGGCCGTCTTCCAGCAACGCCTCGATTGCCCGCTTCGCCCGCAGCATCGTCATGCCCCGTCGCGCGAGGGCATGAATGGCATCAATGGTCCTAGGAACCGGCGCGTTGGGAGCCAGGCGCAAGACGAACACGGCGGGTGAACCGGAAGACACGCGGTCTATGTCCCGGATTGGCCCCAGTCGTGCGAACCGCTCCCTCCACTTCGAGTCCATCGAACCCCATTCCTTCCATCAACGCTTGTGCGATCACTATCAGGTTCGCCGCCCCGACCGCATTTGGATGTGCGTCCTGCACATGGGTACCCCGAGGTACCAGTGTTGTCCCCTGCTTCAAAAGCTCTGCCACAAAGGTCAGCCGACCAGTCGGGGTGATCGCAACCAAAGTGACAGTGGGATCGTCCGTCATGTCGTTCACCATTTCGAACGAGACTTCCTGGATGGACCACACCTTCAAACACTGTGCCATTGGCACAGACACCGCAAGTGGAACAGTGCGCCAAGGCCGTTCGCCTTCCCGCGACAGTTCAGGAGCAGGACGGTGACTTTCCCCCGCCTGTTCCCCCCACCGACCGCTTGCGCTACACCGCGCCGCATGTCCCGCACCGCCACCATAACCCGCTCCACGTCCGAGACGCGCATCACCGTGACGCTGGACCTTGACGGCACCGGACAGGCCCAAATCGCCACCGGCATCGGCTTCCTCGACCACATGCTGACCGCCCTCGCCCGCCACGCCATGCTCGACCTGACCGTCGAGGCCGAGGGCGACCTGCACATAGACTTCCACCACACGACCGAGGATGTCGGCATCGTGCTCGGCCAGGCCCTCGCCCAGGCGCTGGGCGACAAGCGCGGCATCCGCCGCTACGGCCACTGCAGCCTGCCGATGGACGAGGCGCTGGTGGATGCGGCGCTCGACTTGTCAGGCCGCCCCTTCATCGCCTGGAACGTGCGGTTCGAGCGCGACAAGATCGGCGCCATGGACACCGAGCTGTTCGAGGAGTTCTTCCGCGCCTTCGCCATGAACGGCCTGCTGACCCTGCACGTCGTCCAGCGCGCCGGTCGCAACGCCCACCATGTCGCCGAGGCGACCTTCAAATCTGTCGCCCGCGCACTGCGCCAGGCCGTCGAGCCCGATCCCCGCGCCGCTGGCGCCATCCCCTCCACCAAGGGATCTCTATGAAGGGCCAAGCATGAAAGTCTGGACCGCCCACCTCCACCCCGCCCGCCCGCCGGTGCTGGTGCACGAGGGATGGAGCTGGGGCGCCGCCCTGTTCGGCCCGTTCTGGCTGCTGGCGCACCGTGCCTGGGTGCCCGGCGTCATCGTGCTGGCCGTCGTGGTCATCCTGAACCTGCTAATCCCTCAGGGCCTCCGAGGCGTGTTGGTGCTGGGCTTCTTCCTGCTGCTCGGCCTGCTGGGCCGGGACATGCTGCGCTGGTCGCTGGCCCGGCGCGGCTACGCCCTGGCCCATGTGGTCGCGGCAAGGGACGATGACGCCGCCTTCGCCCGCCTGCTGGACGCACGGCCCGACCTGGCCGCGGCCTACGGAGACCCGGCGTGGCTGCGCTGATGCGCGTCGCCGTCGTGGACTATGGCAGCGGCAACCTGGCCTCCGCCGCCCGCGCGCTGATGGTCGCGGCGGAGCGATCCGGCATCGCGGCCGATGTGATGATCACCGGATGCGCCTCTGACGTAGCAGCAGCGGACCGCGTGGTGCTGCCGGGTCAGGGCGCGTTCGCGGACTGCGCGTCGGGCCTGGCCGCGGTGCCGGGCCTGCACGCCGCCGTCGAGGAC
>CAXTOB010000590.1:0-4167 GCA_964245505.1 uncultured Acetobacteraceae bacterium
AGTTGGTCGCAAGCTCGTGGACGACCAAGGCCAGCGTCGTGGCCGCGGCCTCGCCGACGCGCAGCTCCGGCGCGGTAATGTGGATGCGCTCGCCGGCACCTTCCCAGTCGTCGTAGGGCGCCAGCAGGACGGTGAGCAGGTCGCGAAACTCCGCCTTGTTCTCCGCCTCGCCCGGGACGGGGCGGACCAGGTCGTGGGCGCGACCTAGGGCAGTCAGCCGCTGCGTCAGGTCGTGCGCCATCTCCGCCGTCGTCGCGGCCGAGCGCGCAGCGATGGCAGTCAGGGCCGAAGCGATGGCGAACAGGTTCTTGATCCGGTGGTTCATCTCGCCCGCAAGCATCTCGCGGGCGTCCTCTGCCGGCTTGCGCCCGGTCACGTCTAGGAACACGCCGAACATGACTCGCCCGACGATGCCGATGTCGTCACCCTGGCCCCGGGCCGAGATCCAGCGCACAGCCTCGCCGTGCAGGATGCGGAAGTCGATCTCATACGGCCCCATCAGGTTCCGGGTTGCCGTAAACGCGGCCCTGACCCTGGTGAGGTCCGCAGGGTGGATGCGGGCCGACAGGTCCTCGAAGGTGACCGGCTCGCTTTGGGGCACGCCCCATAGGCCATGGGCGCGCTCGTCGAGGGCGATCTCGTTGGTGTCGATGTTCCATGACCACAGGGCGACCCCGGCCGCATCGGTGGCGATGCGCAGGCGCTCCGCATCCCACACCAGCGCGCCTGATCCTTCCCACGACATCGAGCTGTGTTCCTTCGTTTGGTCCGGGTAGCAGAACCGTAGGCATGGCTTCTGGCAAGCTTAGGCGTTGCATCATACCTACATAAATGCAGAAATGGAGGTCACACCGTACGGTGCTGAGCTTAACTCTTGGCGACATAGCGACGCTGTTGCTGCCTGCCGAGACCCCTGGGCGCAAGCGGCTGAAAAGCGCCTCGCGCTCCCGCCTCTCTGAGAGGAGTGCGTATGCTGTGAGCCTTCATACCTCGCCGCCTTGCAGCAACGAACTACTATCTGCCCTGCCGCCGGCCGAGATCACGCGGCTCCGCCCGTTGCTGACCCGCGTGCACTGGATCAACGGTC
The DNA here is from genome assembly GCA_964245505.1 of uncultured Acetobacteraceae bacterium. Classification (GTDB taxonomy): domain Bacteria; phylum Pseudomonadota; class Alphaproteobacteria; order Acetobacterales; family Acetobacteraceae; genus DASWOJ01. The sequence goes on from CAXTOB010000590.1 coordinate 1,088, forward strand.
AGGACCTACACGAAGCCGGCGAGCGTATCGAGCACGTGTTCTTCGTCGAGCAGGGCTTCGTGTCTATGGTCGCCCACGCGGAGGGTGCCGGCAGCGGCCCTGAGGTCGGTCTGATCGGGCGGGAGGGCATGGTCGGCCTTCCGGTCCTGCTCAGCCCGGAGGCGGCGTCCTACGGCCGGGCCGTGGTGCGAATGCCGGGCAGCGCACTCCGCATGTCGGCCCAATTACTGCGCGGCAGCCTTGATGCCCTGCCCGTGCTGCGGCGACAGCTGTTCCAGGCGTTGGAGGTATCCATGGCGCAAGTGGCGCAAACGGCGGCCTGCAACAGCCGGCACAGCCTACTGCAACGACTGACGCGTCGGCTGCTGATGGCGCATGACCGGGTGGACGGGGACGAGGTGGCCCTGACGCAGGACTTCCTGGCCACCATGCTCGGGGTCCGCCGCTCCGGTGTGACGATTGCGCTCACGTCGCTACAGGCGGCAGGCCTGGTTCGGCCGCGGCGCGGGCGGGTCATCATCTGCGACCGGCCAGGCTTGGAAGGCGCCGCGTGCGGCTGCTACGGGCGTGTCCAGGCGTTCGCGGCCGCGGTGGCGGCCAGGACCCCGGGTTTGGCGGACCTGGCCGCATGACGCTGCTGTCACCCTGCTTGCGCCCCTGGTCTATCGACGCCTGACCACATTCTATGCTGCACCGCCTGGCGCCGTGTCCGTCAGGGTTCGGACACTGGTAGCGAATTCAGAGTTGGCTGTTTGTTCATGGGCGTTGGCGATCGACGGGCTTGCTTCTGCGACCGTTTTTGGCCCCTTGGCGGCCTGCCGGATGCCCGGCGCTGGTGCGGTCGCTGAATTCGCCACCAGTGTCCGAACCCTGACGGACAGGTGGCTGCCAACCTCTTTTGTCAGACGCCCTGCCATATCTGTCCCGTCATGGCTTCGAATAGGTATGTGCGTCACACCGTAGATCGCGTGATGACTGTCCCGCACGCCACGAGCTTGTCGGCCATCCGGTCGTAGTCGCGGTCCAGGTGGTCCAGCCCGTCGAGGACGGTGTCACCCTTGGCGCCCAGGCCCGCCAGGACGAGGGCTGCGGCTGCCCGCACGTCCGTCGCTGTCACCTGGGCAGCGGTCAGGCGCTCCACGCCGCGAACCCATGCCGTCCGGCCATGTACGGTGATGTTGGCGCCCATCTTCCTCAATTCGTCCACATGCCGGAAACGCTGCTCAAAGATGGTTTCCGTGATAGCGCTCGCACCCTTTGCGGTCGTCAGCATCGCCATGACCGGGGATTGTAGGTCAGTGGCGAACCCCGGGTAGGGGCGGGTTTGCAGGTCGGTGCCGGTCAACCCCGTGAGCGACCGGCGGGCAACCAGCCCGCCCTCGACTTCCCTCAGCTCCACGCCGGCCGCGGCCAGCACCGGCCCAGCCGACCCAAGTAAGTCAGCACGGGCGTACTGCAACATCACCTCGCCATCCGTCACTGCCGCGGCGCAGGCGACCGTGCCGAGTTCAATGCGGTCCGGCATCACCGTATGGACGGCGCCAGTCAGCGGACAGCCACCCTCTATGGTGAGCACGTCGCTGCCGATTCCCTCGATCTGCGCTCCCATCGCGGCCAGGCAGTGGATCAGGTCGGCAATCTCGGGTTCGCGCGCTGCATTGACGATGACAGTCGTGCCAGTCGCCAGCACGGCAGCACGGCAGCCAGCAGCAGGTTCTCCGTCGCACCCACGGAAGGGAGCGGCAGCACGATCTCCGCGCCGTGCAGGCCGCGCGGCGCCTTGGCGTGGATGATGCCTCCCGTGATACCCACCTCGGCGCCCATGGCGCGCAGCCCTGCCACATGGAAGTCTATGCCGCGCAGCCCAATTGCGTCCCCGCCCGGCATGGGCACGCTGGCCTCTCCGCAGCGGGCCAGGACCGCGCCCAGCAACAAGACAGAGGCGCGCATCCGTCCCACCAGGTCCCTGTCGATGCGGCCGGGTTGCACCTGGTCGGCGCACAGCGTCAGCGAGAGGCCCGTGCGACCGCTGCTGGACCAGCTCAGGCCCACGCCGAGGCTCTGTAGCAAGTTCGACAGCACGGCCACATCCAGGCTCGCCGGCACGTTGTGCAAGGTCACCAGATGAGGGGTAAGCAGGGCCGAGACCATCAACGGCAAGACGGCGTTCTTGGCGCCGCTGATCGGATAGGTGCCGACGAGCCGGTTACCGCCCCGGATCACCAGGTTGGTTCCGGGATCGGGATGCCACCACGGAGAGGCCGCGAGCAGGGTTACATCCGAAGGCTGGTTCATCGCGGCCTCACTCCTGGCATCCTGCCGCAAGGCTAGCGGAAGAAAGCCCTTTGCTACCACCCGTGCGTCCCTGCCTTGACCCGATAGGGCGCCTGTCCGTTTAACCAACCCTAACGGACAGCCTCGCGCCTGCGCTTTCCTTGGACGCTGTCCCCAGGTTATCCGGATACGACTCACCTCAGACGTATGGAAGGTCTGATCCTGGTATACGAACCAGAGGGCTTTATGCGAACTTACTCCGGCTCGATTGAGCGGCCGGGCGATTATAGCAGCGCCGAAGCCATTCCATCGTATTGGCATAGGGAGCCATGTCGAGTGGCGCGACGCGTGAGGGAGACATCACACAGGCGACGTTGAGATCGGCAATGGAAAAGCTATCCCCGACTAGCCAAGCACATGTATCGAGAACTTTCTCAAGATGGCGAAGGCCGTCATGCGCTTCCGACTTAGCTACATCTGCGGCCTGACCCGTGTATACTGGCGGTCCACCATCTTGCCGCACCCAAGGCTCCAGGTGAGCTTGAGCCCAAAGCGTCCAGCGCCAGGCTTGTGCCTCACTTTTGGGCTCCTTCGGATAGAGAGCTTCCGCCCCATCAGAGCCAAAAGTCTTCGCTAAATACATATAAATCGCCAGAGACTCCCCTAGACCAAAGCCATCATGATCAATCGTCGGGACGGTTCCAGCAGGGTTGATCGTAAGCGTTGCGGCGCGGCCATTCTTCCGGGGTGAGTGCTGAGTGTGGTTGGTCTGCTTGAGGCAGGGAGCTTCGAGCTGACGCTATGTT